>JAYWFN010000036.1:0-14168 GCA_043778785.1 Sphingomonas sp.
GCCGGTTTCTTTGGCCACCTCGGCAATGCCACGTGCCCGCGCGATGATACCGATGGCGTGGGTCAGCCACGCGGTATCACCGCTTTCAAGCGCTTCGGCGACAAGTCGCTTTTGCGACTCTTCGGTCTGAAAATAGCTTTCGGGTTCAAAAGGGAAAGTTTCAACAGCCATGATGCCTATATCTCCGTTGCCAATTTTCGCGCGCGGGCAATGTCCTTGTCCTGATTGCGTTTGGTGCCGCCGACCAGCATGAAAACAACGAGTCGCCCACGCACTGTGTAATAAGCTCTGTATCCGGGGCCGTAATGAATGCGCAGTGCGCTGATGCCATCGCCTTCGCTTTTATGATCGCCGAACCCACCGATTGCGACACGCGCAAGGCGGGCCGCGATTGCTTCCTGCGCAACCTTGTCCTTCAATTCGGTCAACCAGCGAGAAAACTCGGCAGTGACGCGAACTTCATATTCCATGGCATTACTTATCTTTGTGGCAGAATTTTGTCAAATAAAATTGACAAATTTGTCAATCCACATCCTCCGCGTCGAGCCCATAAGCCGTGTGCAGCACGCGCACCGCGAGTTCGGTATAATCTTCCTCGATCAGCACGCTGACTTTGATTTCGCTCGTGCTGATCGCCAGGATATTGATCCCGCGATCGGCCAGCGCCTTGAACATCGTCGATGCGACGCCGGCGTGGCTGCGCATGCCGACACCAACGACAGATATTTTCGCGACCTTGGTATCATGCACGACCGACGCAAAGCCGATGCTGTCCTTTGCTTTGTCGAGCACGTCCAAAGCGCGGGCGAGTTCGGCTTGCGGCACAGTAAACGTCACGTCGGTCGATCCCGGTCGCCCCGGTGACTGGTGCGCGATATTCTGGATAATCATGTCGACGTTGATGTTGACCTCGGCGAGCGGCGCGAAAATCCGTGAGACAGTGCCCGGCGTATCGGGCACTGCCGTCAGCGTGATTTTGGCTTCGTTCTTGTCGTGGGCAATGCCCGTGATCAGTTGGCTTTCCACATCATCTCCTAGCTCCCAAAGGATATCATCTTCGCTGACGATCATTGTTCCGGGCAGCGTATCGGCCGTCGCCGAGTTGTTGGGGTCGTCAAAGCTCGAGAGCACCTGAATGCGCACCCCGGCTTTCATCGCAAGACCAACCGAGCGCGTCTGCAACACTTTGGCGCCAACGCTCGCGAGTTCGAGCATTTCTTCATACGTCACACGCTTCAGCTTGCGCGCGCGCGGCACGATGCGTGGGTCGGTCGTATAGACGCCGTCGACATCGGTGTAGATGTCACACCGGTCAGCCTTGATCGCCGCCGCGACGGCAACCGCCGAGGTGTCGGAGCCGCCACGACCCAGCGTCGAAACGCGGTCATCGGGCCCCATGCCCTGAAAGCCGGGGATCACGGCAACTTCGCCCGATACCATCGCGGCAACCAGAATCTCGCTGTCAATCGTTTCGATCCGGGCAGCGGCATGGGCATCATTGGTCCGGATCGGCATCTGCCAGCCGAGCCAGCTCCGCGCCCGAACGCCTGCGGCTTGCAAGGCAATCGCGAGCAATCCTGCGGTGACTTGCTCGCCCGATGCGACGACGACATCATATTCGCGCGGATCGGCCAGCGGCGAGGCTTCCTTGCAGAAACCCACCAGCCGGTCGGTTTCGCCGGCCATCGCGCTGACGACGACCGCGACTTCGTTTCCGGCCTCGACTTCGCGCTTGACGCGCGCTGCAACGCTGCGGATGCGCTCGATCCCCGCCATCGACGTGCCGCCGAATTTCATCACGATCCGCGCCATCGCGCTTAACTTCCCCCTTGGGCTTTTGTCGGCTCGCCTGATAGGAAGGGGCCATGGCGAAGGCAACAGCAACAAATATTGTTCCGCACGAAGCTGAACGCTTCGGCAGTATGGCGGCAGACTGGTGGGATCCCAAAGGATCGTCGGCGATGCTGCACAAGCTCAACCCCGTGCGGCTGCGCTATATCCGCGAACGCGTTGATGCACACTGGCATGGCGACCCCAAGACTCGAACGCCGCTTACGGGCAAGCGCGTGCTCGACATGGGCTGCGGCGCGGGGCTGCTGGCCGAGCCGCTGGCGCGCATGGGCGGCGCTGTGACTGGCGTCGATGCTGCGCCTGAAAACATCGTCGTGGCGTGCGATCATGCGGCGCAATCGGGGCTGACCATCGATTATCGCACCGGCGAGAACGAGACAGTGGCGGGCGAGACATTTGATCTCATCACCTGTCTCGAAGTAATCGAGCATGTTGCCGACTCCGCCCGTTTTGTGGCTGGCCTCGCGTCTTTGCTCGCGCCGGGCGGGCTGATGATCCTGTCCACGCCCAACCGCACGGCACTATCGAAAATCGCGCTGATCGGCATTGGCGAGACGGTCGGCGGCATTCCGCCAGGCACGCATCACTGGGACAAGTTTCTGACGCCCGACGAGCTGGCTGTCCATGTCCGTGCGGCGGGGCTGGTGGTGGCGGACCAGTGCGGGCTATCGTTCGACCCGCTCAAGGGGTTTCACATTTCGGATAAGATGCATCTCGATCATCTGCTCGTGGCCCATGCTTAAAATCAAACACCGCATCGCTGAGCCTGTCGAAGCGCTGGCCTGCCTTTCACGGTATCACAGAAGAAAGGCAGCCCTTCGACAGGCTCAGGGAGGCGGATTGCTTTTGGCTGCGGTTGTTTCCATCACGGCCTGCTCCACGGCACCCCGCGCCGTCAGCGAGCGCGACATGCAGGGCATCTTCTCGGCCGACGCCACACCCGGCAGCCGCGCGCTGATGGTCCAGTTTCTGAACGACGGTCGTTTCGGCGGCGACAAGCCCGAGCCGGGTGGAATCGTGCGGACGCAAGGCTATTGGCGGATCGGCGCGTTCGATCCGAAACGTGCCTGCACGGTTATCGAAACAAAACCGCGCAGCGGCGAATGGCGCGAAGGCTTTTGCGCCTCAATCGAAGGCGAGCGCACGTCGCTTGATTGCCAGGGCGCGGGCGACACCCGGTCGTGCCTCATGGTGCGGCGGCCGGGGCAGTGGAAACGCCCCACGTCCTGACCCTTAGTCTTTCCACGCCCAGTAAAGTTGCGCGGGCAGGATATTCCACGCTTCGAACGCATGATCGATGCGCGCAAAATGCGGGGTCATAAAATCGCGGCATTTCGCGCTGAACTGATAGACGAGGAAACCGCCGTCGGTGCGAAGCACATCATGCGTTGCTTTACCGATGGCCGCGCCGACGCCGGGCGGCAACGTCGAAAAGGGCAGGCCGGACAGAACATAATCTGCTTTGGCAAAGCCTGCGGTGGCAACAATCGTTTCGACATCGGCGGCTGAACCCAAAACCGCGCGGAACCGCGGATCGACAATCGTTTCCTTCAGAAAATCGACAAAATCGGGATTGGTGTCGATCACAAGCAACGTCGCATCGGGTGCCAGCCGCTCGAGAATGGGGCGGCAAAATGTGCCGACGCCGGGGCCATATTCGACAAACAGCTTGGTATTGTCCCAGTCGACACGCGACAGCATCCGCCGGATCAACCGGTCCGATGACGGAATGACAGAACCGACCATGACCGGGTGCTTCAGAAATCCGGTGAAGAACATGCCCCACGGCGTCCGGGGGAAACGAAGCGAAAAGCGCGGGCGTTTGAGCGGCCTTGCGGTTGCGAGCGGCATAAGTTTCCTTGAGCGGTTCAGTCTATGGAGCGCGTTCGCAAATCCGTCATTAAACTGCAAGCATTCTGCGTTGGTTCCCTGCCGAGTTGCGGCATGCGCTGTGTATCGCTACGCTCCTGTTCAAGTGCCGCATGTTATTCAACCTGCGGTGATTGAGAGAGCATGATGGCGGCCGACCCAGCACCCGAGCCGCGCGGATCGCGCGGGCCCTATCGCCGAACCTATGCCGCGCTGGACTTGGGCACCAACAATTGCCGCTTGCTGATTGCGCGACCCGGCGCGGGCGACAGCTTTACCGTGGTTGATGCTTTTTCGCGGATCGTGCGCCTTGGCGAAGGGCTCGGCGCGAGCGGGCGGATCAGCGATGCCGCCATCGAACGGGCGATTGCCGCGCTCCGGATATGTTCGGACAAACTGGTGCGGCGCGGGGTGCATCTTTCGCGTGCGGTTGCGACCGAAGCCTGCCGCCGCGCCGAAAACGGGCCCGATTTCGTCGCGCGCGTCTATCGCGAAACCGGCATTCTCCTCGACATTATTGACCCCGGCGAAGAAGCGCGGCTTGCGGCGGGTGGATGCCATCTGATGCTCGAACCCGGCGATGGCCCCGCGCTGATCTTCGACATCGGTGGCGGCTCGACCGAGCTCGTGCGTGTCGAAACCAAAGGCGACGACCTGCGTATCATCGACTGGACGAGCATCCCGTGGGGCGTCGTGTCGATGTCCGAATCCGAACCGCACGGCGACCCGGACCGCGACGTCCGCCTTGCTGCTTATGACCGGATGCGCGCCCGCGCTGCCGAAGCGATGGCCGATTTCGTCGATCACCGCCAGGTCAGCAACGGCGCGCCGCTCCGCCTGCTCGGGACGAGCGGTACAGTGACGACGCTGGGCAGTGTCCACCTCGGCCTCACCCGCTATTCGCGTGATCTTGTTGATGGATTGATGCTGACTGACGGGGAATGCCGCGCGATCAGCCGCCGCCTCGCCGAAATGACGATGGAGGACCGCGCGCATGTCGCCTGCATCGGGCGCGAGCGCGCCGATCTCGTCGTGGCGGGTTGCGCGATTCTCGAAGCGATTCTTGATCTCTGGCCCGCCCCGCGCGTCGGCGTGGCGGATCGCGGCATTCGCGAAGGCATTTTGCGCAATCTGATGGCGAACGAGCGATGAGGACTTGGCGATGAGCAGAGGCGGCAGCGGCGGGCGCACTCGGGTCAAAACCGCGCGCGGGCGCACAACCTCGTCAAATCGCTGGCTCGAGCGCCAGCTGAACGACCCTTATGTCAAGCGCGCGCATGCCGAGGGTTATCGCAGCCGCGCCGCCTATAAGCTGATCGAGCTTGACGAGCGCTTCAAGTTCCTGCGCGGCGTCCGCGCGGTCATCGACCTCGGCATTGCGCCCGGCGGCTGGGCGCAAGTCGTGCGCAAGCAATGCCCGAAAGCGCGGATTGTCGGCATCGATTTGCTTGCGGTCGATCCGATTCCCGGCGTCGAGATTGTCCAGATGGACTTTACCGATGACGGCGCACCCGGATGGTTGATGAACGCGCTCGGCGGTCCAGCCGATCTGGTTTTGTCGGACATGGCAGCAAACACCGTTGGCCATGCCCAGACCGATCATCTGCGGACGATGGGCCTCGTCGAGCTTGCAGTTGCCTTTGCCTGCGAAGTGCTGATGCCCGGCGGGACGTTCGTGGCAAAATCACTCGCGGGCGGGGCCGACAGCGATCTCGTCGCCGAACTCAAACGCAATTTCACCACCGTCAAACATGCCAAACCCCCCGCCAGCCGCAAGGGGTCATCCGAATGGTATGTCGTGGCGCAGGGATTTAAGGGAACTTCTGCCCCTGAAACACCGCAGTGCTGAGCTTGTCGAAGCACGGTTCACGCACCACGGTTCACGCACCGAACCGTCCTTTGACAGGCTCAGGACTGCGGATCAGTTCCCCGTAATCGCCGCAAACCGTGCTTTGAATGCCGCCAGCTCGCCGCCCGACAGCAGCGATTGCGAGGCAAAACTGACGCTGTTCATGGCCACAGCGCGGCCGCCGCGATACACCTCGAAATGGAGATGCGCGCCGGTCGACAGCCCGGTCGATCCGACATAACCGATCACTTGCCCCTGCACCACGCGCGCGCCGGGTGAAACCGCGATCCGGCTCATGTGCGCATAGCCACTGCCGAGGCCGCCATTGTGCGTCAGCTTGACCATATTGCCGTGCCCGCCATGCCATCCGGCGAAATTGACGATGCCATCGGTGACCGCGCGGATCGGCGTGCCATAGGCCGCGCCATAATCAGTGCCCTGGTGCATCCGCGAATAACCGAGCAGCGGGTGCATCCGCCAGCCAAAACCGCTCGTCTTGCGGGCATTGGCAACGGGCATTGTAAATCCGGGCCGCGTCTGGCCAACGCCCGACAGATCGTACCAATCTGTGCGGCCGCCGACGGTCCACTGGATCATGCGCGTCGCGCGATTGCCTTGGTCGAGGCCAACGTAAAGAAGTTTCCCAAAGCGGACTTCGCCGGTCGCGGCGCGCTCGCGCTCGACGATCATGTCGAATCGCGCATCATTGTCGATATTGCCAATCGGCACTTTGGGGGCCAGCGCGCGGATATAGTCCTGTGCAATGTCGCTCGGCGCGCCGCCGGCGGTGGCCGCCATGAAAATGCCGCCACCAACGGGGCCAGAAATGCGCAGCGGCGTGCTGTCGACGGCAATCGGCTGGCGGTTCATCACCAGTGCCCCGTTCACCCGCGTAAAACTCACGCGCATGTCGAAGCGGGCGCGGAAGGCAAGGCTGTCGAGCGGACGCGCGATATTCTTGTTGGCGCGGCGACCCAGCGTTAGCGCCAGCGCTGTGCCGGGCGCGATCTCGCTGGGGTTCACGACATCGCTGGTCATATTCGCCACGCGCTGCGCTTCGGCACTGCCGACGCCCGCTCGTTCGAGCGCACGGGCCAAGCCATCGCCCTGGCCAAGCGACGCGGAAAGATCGAGTGTCGGGCGCTCGGGCGTGCCGGTCAGCGCTTGCACGGCATCGGTCGCGCCCATCTTGCGTCCGGTATCGCCGCCCCACGCCAGCGGCGCGATCGATTGCGCACGGGTTTCTTCAAAAGCTGCGGCGGGCATGGCGGCTGGCACTGTTGCGGGCAGCGGCCGGAAACTCGGCGACAACATCCATGTTGCCGCGCATAATGCCGTGCACGTCGCAAGCCCGCGCCACCATGTCCGCGTGCCGATTTCGGCGCCGAGATCGGGGGCAAAATCGAAACTGTCGAATCGGCCGAGTTTGTGGATCGGGTCAGCGCGGCCAAAAATCGGGCTTCCGGCGGGAATTGCATAGTCGAGCGAAAGCACTGCTGTGCCGCCACCGAATCCGGTCCCCCCATCGTTCCGATAATACAAGGCCATTCGCCTATATTGTTGCAACCCGCACAGCTTTTGCCGCCCGGTTCTCTGCGTGTGGACGAATTTCGTTAAAGTCAAACTAACCGGCGCAAATCTGCCTGAAGTTGCGGCAGACTGCCCAAGGCTGTGGATAAGATGACTCCCCAAGAGCATCGGGCTTGCATCATCATGCGTGACCGCCAATTTATGCATGATGGGCAACCGCGACTCTTCGACCGTCAAAGCGGTGCTCGGCCCGACGAACACCGGCAAGACGTATCTCGCGATCGAGCGGCTTTGTGGCCACGCGTCGGGGATGATCGGCTTTCCGCTGCGGCTGCTCGCGCGCGAGGTGTATGACCGCGTTGTCGCGATCAAGGGGCCAAAGGAAGTCGGTCTCCTGACCGGCGAGGAAAAGATCATGCCGCCGGGCGCGCGCTGGCTGCTGTGCACCGCCGAATCGATGCCGCGCGACCGCGATGTTGCTTTTGCCGCATTGGATGAGGGGCAACTGGGCGCGGACCCTGAACGCGGGCATATCTTTACCGACCGGATGCTCAATGTGCGCGGGCGTGAGGAAACGATGATCCTCGGCTCGGAAAGCCTGCGTCCGCTGGTGCGCTCGTTGATCCCTGACGCCGAAATCATCAAGCGTCCGCGCTTTTCGACGCTGAGCTATGCGGGGGCAAAAAAGCTCTCGCGCTTGCCCAAGCGCTCGGCCATCGTCGCGTTCAGCGCCGGCGAAGTTTATGCCGTTGCCGAAATGCTCAGGCGTGCGCGCGGTGGTGCTGCCGTCGTCATGGGTGCGCTCAGCCCGCGCACCCGCAATGCCCAAGTCGCGATGTATCAGGCAGGCGAAGTCGATTATCTCGTCGCCACCGACGCCATCGGCATGGGGCTGAACATGGACATTGGCCATGTGGCGTTCGCCAGTCTCAACAAGTTCGACGGGCGGCGGCAGCGGCGGCTGACCATCGCTGAAATGGCGCAGATCGCGGGCCGCGCCGGGCGTCATCAGAAAGACGGGACGTTCGGGAGTCTGGGCGGCGAGGAAGGGCCCGCCGCGTTCCGCCCCGAAGAGATCGAAGCGATCGAGGAACATCGTTTCCCCAAGCTCGAGCATCTCTATTGGCGCGACGGTGATCCCAATTTGTCGAGTCTGGATGCGCTGATTGCGGCGCTGGAGGCCAAACCAAATAACCCGGCATTGCGGGCGGCGCCCGAAGCGATCGACCTTGCCGTGCTGAAACGCCTTGCCGAGGATCCGCTGGTGCGTGATCGCGCGCGTCATCCAGAGGTTGTCAAGCGGCTATGGGCGGCATGCGGCCTGCCCGATTTCCGCAAGGTCGGCCCCGATCATCATACCCGCACCGTGGCCCGCATCTTCCGCCATATTAGTGAAAATAATGGTTATATTCCAGTAACTTGGTTTGCCGATGAGCTTGCCCGCCTTGATCGGGTGGAGGGCGACATCGACACGCTGGGCGGGCGCATCGCGGCCGTCCGCACCTGGTCCTACATCGCCCAGCGCCCCGACTGGCTCGAAGACCCGGCACACTGGTCCGCCCGCGCCCAAGCGCTCGAGGAGAAGCTCTCCGACGCGCTCCACGCCCGCCTGACCGAGCGCTTCGTCGACCGCCGCACCGCAGTGCTTATGCGTGAACTTGGTAATGATCCGGCGCTGCTCGACGTTACCGTGGCCGACGACGGCGTCGTCATGGTCGAAGACGAAGCGATCGGCCGCCTCGATGGTTTTGCCTTCACGGTCGATCCCACTGCGCGGACGGGGGATCGCAAGCGGCTGCTGGCGGTGGCCGAACGACGCTTGCCCAAGGAGCGCGCGCGCCGTGCAGCGGCCTTGGTTGCCGCGCCCGATGACGCCTTTGCGATCGACAATGAGGCGCTGGCGATCACATGGCAGGGGCACATTGTTGCGCGCTTGCGATCCGGCCGGTCGCTGATCGAGCCACGCCTCAAGCCCGATGCAGCGCTCGACACACTCGGCGTTATCGACCGCGATCAGGTAGTCGCCCGCCTCGAGCGCTGGTTCGCCACGACGATAGCCCGCCCGCTCGCGCCGCTGCTGGCGATGACGCAATCCGCGACCGACCTGTTCACGCCAGCCCGCGTTCGTGCCCTGCTCGCGCCGCTGGCCGCGTCGGGTGGCTTTGCCGAGCGCAGCATAGTGGACGCGGCACTCGCGACGCTTGATGCCGATGACCGCCGCATCCTGCGACAGGCAGGGCTGACGGTCGGGACGCTCGATGTGTTTGATCCGCGCCTGCTCAAGCCCGACGCGCTGCGGTTGATTGCGGTGCTGTCGGCTGTTCAGGGCAAGTCTGTCTGCCCGACGCTTCCGCCGCCAGGCACGACGGTCACAGCGATGACCGGCCCGCTGCCCGGCTTTCGCGCGTTCGGTGCAAAGCAAGTGCGCATCGACCTCGTCGAGCGCGTTGCCTGTGCGCTGCATGACAGCCGTAAAGCGCGCGCGGGCTTTGTGCCTGATCCTGCGCTCGCCACGTCGTTCGGGATCGACCCGGTAACCTTTACCGCGATCCTGCGCGCCTGTGGTTTCCGCAGCGGTCCCGGGGGACGCTGGACATGGCGCAGCCGCCCGCGCGCTCGCCCCGCGCCCGCCAAGCCCAAATCGCTTGCCTTTGCCGCGCTCGAGGGCTGGTCAGGCAGTTGACGGCATGGCTGCGTAATCCTAACGATTCGTATCGAACCGAACCGGGGAGCCGTGAAGCGTTATGACCTATGTCGTCACTGAAGCCTGCATCAAGTGCAAGTATATGGACTGTGTCGAGGTCTGCCCGGTCGATTGCTTTTATGAAGGCGAGAACATGCTCGTCATCAACCCCAGCGAATGTATCGATTGCGGCGTGTGCGAACCCGAATGCCCCGCCGAAGCGATCCTGCCCGATACCGAAAGCGGTCAGGAGCAATGGCTCGAGCTTAATGCGACCTTCTCGGCGCAATGGCCCAACATCACGCGCAGCCGCGAAGCCCCCGCCGACGCCGAGGACCACAAGGGCATGGCCGACAAGTTCGAGAAGTTCTTTTCACCGGAGCCCGGCGAGGGCGACTGACACGCTAGGCCGCTTCGGCCAGCCGCGTCATGCCATATTCCGCGGCGATCAGTTCATAGCTTCGTACCCGCGCGGCATGATCGGGCAGGATGTTGACGAGCATCATTTCGTCGGCACCGTAATCAGCGGCGACAGCGTCGAGTTGCGCATGGACCTCCGCCGCTGTGCCGATGCAGCGACGGCGATTGCGCGACGGATTGCTGTTTTGCGCTGCCCAGATTTCCGCCTTTTCGACTGACGGCACAGCAATCAGCTCCCCACGGATCAGATGCGCGAACATCATTGCCGAGGGCAATGCAAGGCGTTCAGCCGCCGGTTGCGTTTCGGCGGCAATCGTCCAGGTCGCAACCATCAGATAGGGCGCGGCCATTCGCGCCGAAGGCTGGAAGTTGCGACGGTAGATGTCGGCCAGCGGCACGGCATCCGAATTGATGAAATCGGCAATGCAATAAGGCAGACCGGCCTCGCCCGCCCATAGCGCCGAATCGGGCGATGATCCCAGCAGCCAGACCTCGGGCGCTTCGCCGGGCAATGTGTCCTTCAGCTTGGCAAAGGGATGATCGGCGGGCAGGCCATCGCCATAATAAGCGAGAATTTCCGCCAGATTGTTGGGGAAATCATCGTACGGCATCCGTTTTGACCGGTCGCGCTGAAGCGCAAAGGCTGTCAACTGGTCGCTGCCCGGCGCGCGACCCAGCCCCAAGTCGATGCGACCGGGCGCAAGGCTGTTGAGCAGCGCAAAGGTTTCTGCCACTTTGAAGGGTGAGTAATGCGGCAGCATGATCCCGCCCGAGCCGACGCGGATGCGTTTGGTCGCCAGTGCCACCGGCCCGATCAGCGCCTCGGGCGCCGCGCCGGCCAATCCCGGCGAGGCATGATGTTCGGCGAGCCAGTAACGGTCATAACCATAGGCGTCGCAGGCGCGGGCAAGATCGAGTGTGTTGGCCAGTGCGTCGGCAGCGGTTGACCCTTCAGCTATGGGCGACTGGTCGAGGACGGAAAGACTGTAGGACATGGGACGGATATAGGCATCGTGATTGTCCGCTGCCAGCCGCTTGACCTTGCGGCCAAGAAAACCGACTGCGTTCTCGCACCCGCGCCGCCATCAAGCAGGAGGACGACATCGTGAGCGAAACCGACCTCCAGACCGAGACTGCGCCCGAAACGCAGCTTGACGAAGACGACCGCCTGCGCCCCGAGTTCGTGCGTGAAGTGTTGGCGCGCGTTGATGATGGCGATGATCAGGGCGCGCGTGATCTCGTTTCGCCGCTCCACCCTGCCGATATTGCCGACTTGTTCGAGCTGACGCCGTCGGACCGTCGCGCGCCCTTGGCGGCGGCGTTGGCAGACATGCTCGACGGCGATGTCCTGTCGGAAATGAACGATCACGTCCGCGAGGAACTGATCGATGCGTTGACCGCGGCGCAGGTTGCCGACATTGCTTCCGAGCTCGATACCGACGACGCGGTCGCGATCATCGAGGATATGGACGATGCCGATCAGGCCGCTGTCCTGCGCGCGCTTGACCCCGATGACCGTGCGGCGATCGAAGCGGCGCTCGCTTTTCCCGAGGAGTCCGCCGGACGCCTGATGCAGCGCGAGCTGATCGCGGTGCCCGAACATATGACCGTCGGGCAAGTGATCGATTATTTGCGAGACAATCCCGATCTGACGACTGATTTCTGGGAAATCTTCATCGTCGATCCGCAGCACCGGCCGATCGGCACATGTCAGCTGTCGTGGATATTGCGTACGCCGCGAACCTTTGCGCTCGCCGATGTGATGAAGCGCGAACAGACGCTGATCCCGGTCGATATGGATCAGGAAGAAGTCGCGCTGCGCTTTCAGAAATATGCGCTGATTTCGGCCGCCGTCGTCGATGAGGGCGGGCGGCTCGTCGGCATGATCACGGTCGATGACATCGTCCACGTTATTCAGGAAGAAGCCGGCGAAGACATATTGAAGCTGTCGGGCGCGGGCGATGGCGACATCAACCAGCCGATTTTCGAAAGCTATAAAGGTCGTGTGCGCTGGTTGCTGGCCAATCTCGTCACGGCGCTGGTCGCGTCGTCGATCATCGCCATGTTCGAAGGAACCATCGCACAAATGGTGGCGCTCGCCACGCTGATGCCGATTGTCGCGGGCGTGGGTGGCAATGCGGGGACGCAGACGATGGCGGTCGCGGTGCGCGCGATTGCGACGAACCAGCTGACCGATTCGAACACGACACGGACGATCCTGCGCGAGATGCGGATTGCGCTGCTCAACGGCGCGACCGTCGCCGCCGTGATCGGAATCGGCGTGAGCCTTGTTTTTCAGAATCCGCCGTTGGGCATGGTGATTGCCGCCGCGATGATGACCAATATTTTTGTCGCGGGTCTCGCAGGCGTTCTGGTCCCGGTGACGCTTGACCGTTTTGATCAGGACCCCGCCGTTGCTTCGTCGGTCTTTGTCACGATGCTGACGGACTCGATGGGCTTTCTTGCGTTTCTGGGGCTCGCAACGATGGCGGGGCTGGCGGGCTGAGATGCTCCATCTGACCAAAGTTGCGTTTGGCTGCACGAGCCTTGAACATCTGTCCGAGCGGATCGCGGCGCGCGGCGACGTCGTGCGGCTGACGACGCGCTATCGCCCCAAACGATATGAAGAGATCATCGGCGGGTCGCTGTTCTGGATCCTGAAGCACAAGCTGGTCGGGCGCAGCGAGATCATCGGATTTGCCGAGGCCGAGGGCGGCAAGACCGACATCGTGATCAAGGCGCGCGTGATCGCGACAGTCGCGCAGCCCAAACGCGCGCATCAGGGCTGGCGCTACTTGGAGGCTGCGGATGCGCCACGCGATCTTGGCGAGGGCGCGGAAGGGGCGGATGCGCTTCCCGCAGCGCTGGCGGGTGAATTGGCGGCGATGGGGCTGATCTAGCGGCTGCAGCGCGCCTCGCCCGAGCCGATTTTCGAAATGACGCATTTTTCGGTACCGCGCACGGCCACGTCACCCGACCCGGCAATCGAGATTGTCGCGCTTTCGCTGGCCGACGCCTGAATATTGCCCGACCCGACCGCAGAAGCGGTGATGCGGCGGCTGGCGAGCCGGATGGCGTCGATGTCTCCCGATCCGGCGGTCGACAGGCTGCTTTCGTCAGCTGTGCCGATGGCCATGAGGTCACCTGATCCCGCGACTGACAATTTTGCGCGCTTGACGGCAACAGACGCGAGCCGCAGCGAGCCCGATCCCGCGACCGCAGCGGTAAAGCCGTCGCCGTCGACGCTGTCGACACTCATGTCCCCCGAGCCCGCAACGGCGGCGGCAGTGATCGCCGGGACGGTGACAGTGATCGTTGCGCCTTTGCCGCTCTGCCAGCTCATGCCCCAATTACTGCGCTTGCGCCCGACTTTCAGCATTGATCCCTCGACACGGATGTCGAGCTTGTCGAGCACGGCTGGCGTGCCATTCGCCACGACAGACATTGCGGCGCCGCGCACGACATGGACATCGTCGGACCCTTCGAGGCTCACGGCGTCGAACGCACCGACAGCAAAGCTGCGCGTGCCATCTGGCCCACGATTACGCGATTCGCTGTTGGCAGCGCCGCAGGCTGCAAGCGCCAGAAGAGGGAGAGCAATCAGGGCATTGCGCATCATAGACACTCCGCTGTGTTGTCTATGCAATACAGCGGAGTGTTCGGAGACGCAAGCGCTAAGCAGCAGGCTTGTTATAGATTGCTGCCGAGGCGCGCAGGATGTCGAGCAGCTTGACCAAAGCAGTCGGTTCGTCGACTTGCTCCATCGCCGCGAGTTCGCGGGCGAGGCGCGACGCCGCTGCTTCGAAAATCTGGCGCTCGGAATAGCTCTGCTCGGGCTGGTCTTCGGCACGGAACAGATCGCGGACCACTTCGGCAATCGACACGAGGTCGCCCGAATTGATCTTCGCTTCATATTCCTGCGCACGGCGCGACCACATCGTCCGCTTGACGCGCGGCTTGCCCTTC
>JAYWFN010000037.1:0-5967 GCA_043778785.1 Sphingomonas sp.
GGGAGAGGGGTTGCATACGCCAGCAGATCGATGGCGGCTTTCGAGAACAGCGCTTGACCGGTCAAACGACCAAAAACTTGTCGCAAACCGTCGCCTCAGCAGCCCCTTTCCTACACAATATGTTCTTGCTATGTTTAATTTGAACCTGTGCACCCCGCTCTTTCAAATCGTCAGTCCCGCCGACCATCCGCCGCAATTTCGCGACATCGCCATCGTGAGAACTTCGAGAACTTCGCTGCCGCCCGGAAAACATTCGCATGGCCTCCATAGTGTAACCTTTGTAACCTTTGCCCCCTCAACAAATCCCCCGCCGCGCCCCATCTTTGCTATTCCGGCGCCGACCGCCTATATGAGAATCGCTGAACGTCGCCTGCGACGGATACGGGTGCGCTTGTGTGCCCCTTTGTCCCACACTTGCTTCACGACGCCGGGATGTCTCGCTTTTGAGATATGCCCGTCACAAATGGGACAAAGGATACCCAATATGATCACCGGAACAGTTAAATTTTTCAATGCCGATAAAGGCTATGGCTTCATCGCGCCCGAAGGCGGCGGTGGCGATGCGTTCGTTCACATTTCGGCTGTGGAGCGCGCAGGCCTCCGCACGCTCGATAAGGATCAGCGCGTGACCTACGAACTCGAAACCGACAAGCGCGGCAAGACTTCGGCTGTCAACATCCAGGCTGCCTAAAAAAATACCGCCGGGCGGGTTCGCTCGCCCGGCACTTCCAATACTTTCCTCGACAAGAAAGCCCGCCCCCCTATGTCGACTCTTGAATTCTACCGCGGTCAAATGATCAAGGCACAGTCTGAGGCCGATGCGGCCGTGCTTGATAATGTTCGTGACCGTTGTTTGCGTGCCAAAGCGGCATGGGCCGACATGGCCGACCGCATCGAACGCACAGACGCCATGCGCGCGGGCCGCGCGGCGAGTGCTGTTCCCGCCTAAACGACTTTCTGATGGACAACCGCGAGCCCGAGTTCGGGATACCACGCGCGTGCGCTGTCGCCGGGGTCTTCTGACATCGGGACAACCGCAAGCTGCCGGTTGACCTTCGACCGGTGGTGCATCCGCGCGGTGTTTTCCTGACCGACATAACAGCCCTTGGTAAAGCTCACCCCGTTATAGTCACGGGCATTGCATTCGAGCCACAGCGTCTTGTCCTGCCCCAGTTCCGCAACCCCCTCGGTCACGCCGAGCGACAAGCGGTGCGCCAGCCAGCCCTCGGCAGGTTCATCCGCAGGGCCAATCCAACGTCGCCCCAATGCCGCCAGCCGCGGATCGGGAACGCCCGTATCGCCATCGCGCGACCAATGCACCGCAAGGTCGGTCCGTTCGATCCGGATCGGTCGCCGCAACCGATAGATTGACAGCCGCCGGACCAGCGCATCAGCTTGACTCGCTTCGCAATCGATCAGCAAGTTCTCGCCATCAGCCCACACAATAAAATCAAACAATGCTTTGCCCTGCGGCGTCAGCAGCCCCGCCCAGACAGGCAAGTCGCCCGACACATCATTCGTCACCAGCCCCTGCAGGAACCCGCGCACATCCTCCCCGGACAAACGGATAACAGCGCGATCGATCAGGGTGGTTTTGGCCATCGGCTTTAGGTAGGGGCTTCGGCATGAAAGACCAAGTGAGCCGCATTACCATCCGCCGTCCCGACGACTGGCATGTCCATTTGCGCGACGGCGATATGCTGAGCGCCGTCGCCCCCTATACCGCGCGGCAATTCGCGCGGGCGATTGTCATGCCCAACCTCTCGCCGCCAGTGACCAGCGTTGAAGCAGCAGCCGCCTATCGCGAGCGCATCATCGCAGCAGCGCCCGGTCTGATCCCGCTGATGACGGCCTATCTGACCGATGCCGCCGACCTCGCCGAACTGACCCGTGGCCACAGCGACGGTGTCTTCACCGCCGCCAAGCTCTACCCCGCGCATGCCACCACCGGATCGGCGCACGGCGTTACCGACGTCGCCAGTCTCTATCCCGCATTGGAAGCCATGCAGCGGATCGGCATGCCGCTGCTCGTCCACGGCGAAGTTACCGACCGGCACGTCGACATTTTCGACCGCGAGGCTGCCTTTATCGAGCGGACATTGGCCGGACTCGTCCGTGATTTCCCCGCGCTGAAAATCGTGTTCGAACATATCACCACAGCCAACGCCGTGGATTTCGTCGATGCCAGCGGCCCCAACGTCGCGGCGACAATCACGCCGCAGCATCTGATCCTCAACCGCAATGCGATGTTTGACGGCGGCATCCGCCCGCATGCCTATTGCCTGCCCGTTATCAAGCGCGAGACGCACCGGCTTGCCCTGCGCGCCGCTGCGACATCGGGATCACCCAAATATTTTCTCGGCACCGACAGCGCACCGCATGTCATTGCCGCCAAGGAAACCGCCTGCGGCTGCGCGGGCATCTTCAACGCGCCCTATGCGATGGAAAGCTATGCCACTGTGTTCGATGAGGAAGACGCGCTCGACAAGTTCGAGGGCTTCGCGTCCGAACATGGTCCGCGCTTTTATGGATTACCGCTCAACGAGGGCACCGTGACACTGGACCGCACGCCACAGACAGTGCCGGACCACCTTGCCGGGGTTGTGCCATTCCACGCTGGCGAAACGATCGGCTGGCGGTTCAGCGCCTAAAACGGCAGCCACTTACTCTTTTCGCTGAACTTCATATAGCCGATATTTGCGCCGAGCCGCATGCCGACACCCAGCCGGATCGGGATCAGGACAACATCGCCGCGCCGCAGATAGGTTGCCGAAAAACCACCGACGAAATAGGCCCGCCCTTCGACTTGGGGAAAGCGCTTGTAGAGATCCTGACTGTCATAAAGATTATAAACCAGCGTGAAGACTTTGGTCGCGTCCCCACCGACATCGAAGCCGATCGACGGTCCGGTCCAGTAAACCGGGCGTTGCCCTTCGACGGTGTGCTGCATCGTCCCCGAGCCATAACGCAGGCCGACGACAAACGCGCCCGATGCTTCGCGACCCGCGATATAGGCATTGGGTTCACCCTGATCCTTCAGGATTTTTTCGACGATGCCGGCAAGCCCCGCTGCGCCTTTGCCAAAGACCCCTTCAGCGGCGCCAATCACATCGTCTTTTTTGTATGTCGGCGCCGTCTGTGTCGCGATGGCGCTTGTTGCGGCATCACCGGTGGTCGTCGTTGTCGAAACGGGCGGTGCGCCCGCATCGGCAGGCATTGTCGTTGTATCGGTCGGCGGGGCTGTCGGCGGTGCCATCGGGGTCGGCGTCGCGTAACCACGCTCACCGGGCAGCGGCGCGACGTCGGCTTGGGCAGCAGCTTCATTCGGATCGACCGAGCGGATTTGCGCCAGTGCCGGTGCCACAGCCATTGCAAACAGGGCAGCAAAGCCAGCGAAGATTTTCGTGCGCATATCGGTTTACCTTCAAAAACGCTCAATTCATCGTCGCTTATGCGCGCCTTGGCTGTCCATGCAATGAACCGCGCGGTGACTCGAGTCGATTTCGCGCCAGTTCGCGTCAGAACGCCTAAATTTGCCAGCTCTTATAAATTTGGCTCCCAGTTGAACCCTTGGTCGGCCCTCGCTATAGGCCTGCGCTTCGCCGCCAGGTCCGGAGACGTGGGTGAGTGGCTGAAACCAACGGTTTGCTAAACCGTCGTGCCGAGTAATCGGCACCGCGAGTTCGAATCTCGCCGTCTCCGCCATCTTTCGAGAGATCCAAACATGCACGGCTGGATCATTCTCGACAAACCACTCGGCATGGGGTCGACCCAAGGCGTCGGCGCCGTCAAGCGAGCGCTGCGTGAAGGCGGCTATGCAAAGGTCAAAGTCGGGCATGGCGGAACGCTCGATCCGCTGGCAACTGGCGTGCTGCCGATTGCGCTGGGCGAAGCGACCAAGCTCGCGGGGCGGATGCTCGACAGCGACAAAGTATATGAATTCACGATCGCCTTCGGCGCGCAGACCGCTACGCTCGATCTTGAGGGCGAGGTGATCGCGACCAGCGAGGTGCGGCCGACAATGGCGCAGGTCGAGGCCGCGCTGCCGATGTTCACCGGCCCCGTCAATCAAATCCCGCCTGCCTATTCCGCCCTCAAAATTGACGGCGCTCGCGCCTATGATCTGGCGCGCAAAGGCGAAACGGTGGTTCTGGCGACACGCGCGATCACTGTGCATTCTCTCCGCGTCTCCGCGCCTCCGCGCGAACACGGCAATAGGTTCGCGCGGAGACGCGGAGACGCGGAGGGAGCGGTCGAAGAGGTCACGCTCACACTCATGTGTCGAAGGGAACCTATATAAGATCACTGGCCCGCGACATCGCTTATGCCCTGAACACGGTCGGCCATGTCACCATGTTGCGCCGCACCAAGGCGGGGCCGTTCACGCTGCCCCAAGCGATTTCGCTGGACTTCCTCTTCGAAAAGTCTAAGGCGCAGCGCCTTGAAGACATATGCCTGCCCTTGACGGCGGGGCTGGACGACATCCCGGCTCTACCCGTCACCCCCGATCAGGCAGGGCTGCTCCGACAGGGGCGGGTCTTGGTCGGGATTGCCGCACACGACGGTCTCCATCTGGCGAAAGACGGCGAAACGCCCGTCGCGCTGGTCGAGGCCATCGCCGGAGAAATCCGGGTCGTGCGCGGTTTCAACCTGTAACTCGATGTCGTGAAAGAAAAATATGACGATTACCGCGACACGTAAAACCGAAGTCATCGCCGAATATGCACAGGGCGCGAACGACACCGGATCACCCGAAGTGCAGGTCGCGATCATCACGACGCGTATCCTGAACCTCACCGAGCATTTCAAGACGCACAAGAAGGACAATCATTCGCGTCGCGGTTTGCTCATGCTGGTCAACAAGCGTCGCACGCTGCTCGATTACCTCAAGCGCGAAGACGTTGGCCGGTATACCGCACTCATAACGAAGCTTGGGCTTCGCAAGTAACAAAGAGCGCCCCTAAGGACTTTGGCGGGCGCTCTTTTCGTATGTCCCGCAATTCAGCGGGGCGCGATAGGGCCATCAGCGCCCGCACCGCTCGCAGACCGGATGTCTGCCTTATTGGCCCCCGCAGCATGTGGCTCGCGGGTCTGAAGGAATGAACATGTTCAATATGAAAACAGTCGAAATCGAGTGGGGCGGACAAACCCTCAAGCTCGAAACGGGTCGCGTTGCCCGCCAGGCCGACGGTGCTGTGATGGCGACGCTTGGCGAAACCGTCGTGCTCTGCGCCGTTACCGCCGCCCGCAGCGTGAAAGAGGGCCAGGACTTCTTCCCGCTGACCGTTCACTATCAGGAAAAATACTCATCCGCAGGCCGCATTCCCGGTGGCTTCTTCAAGCGCGAACGCGGCGCGACCGAAAAGGAAACTTTGGTCAGCCGTTTGATCGACCGGCCGATCCGCCCGCTGTTCCCCGAAGGTTTCTATAACGAAATCAACGTGATCTGTCAGGTCATGAGCTATGATGGCGTCAACGAACCCGACGTGCTGGCGATGGTTGCGGCCTCGGCAGCCCTCACACTGAGCGGCGTCCCCTTCATGGGGCCCATCGCGGCCGCGCGCGTCGGCTATGTCGAAGGCGAATATATCCTCAATCCGACCAACGACCAGACCAAGACCGGCGAACTCGACCTCGTCGTCGCGGCCACCGGCAGTGCCGTGATGATGGTCGAATCCGAAGCCAAGGAGCTTTCGGAAGACGTCATGCTCGGTGCCGTCATGTTCGCGCATCGCGGCTTTCAGACGGTCATCGGCGCGATCATCAATCTGGCGGAACAAGCCGCCAAGCAGCCTTGGGCAATGGCCGAACAGGCTGATTTGTCGGCGGCGAAGGACAAGCTCAAGAAGCTGATCGGCAAGGACATTGCCGCTGCTTACAAGCTGACCGACAAGTCCGAGCGTTCAAATGCGCTGAATGTTGCGCGCGCCAAAGCCAAGGAGGCTTTCGCCGGTCAGGATGGCCAGA
>JAYWFN010000038.1:0-5932 GCA_043778785.1 Sphingomonas sp.
CTCGCGGCGGTCACGCAATTCGCCGCTGCGCTTTCTTTTCTGTTCACCGGATGGCTGGTTGACCGGCTCGGTGTGCGCAAGTCGATGATTACCGGCGTGTCGGCGTGGAGCTTTGCCGCAATGGCGCATGGCTGGGCGGTGACGACGGCGCATGTCGTGTTCGCGCGCATCGGTCTTGGTGCGACCGAGGCCGTGCAGACGCCGCTGACCATCAAGACGGTGGCAACGCTGTTTAAGCCCGACAAGCGGTCGTTTGCCTTCGGGGTGGGGACGGCGGTTGCCAGTCTGGGCACAATATCGCTGCCGTTCTTCATTCCCGCGCTGGCCGCAAATTTTGGCTGGCGTGGCGCGCTGATCTTTGGCGGCGTGGGCGGGTTTATCACGCTGGCGCTATGGCTCTATCTGGCGCGCGATGTCCGCTTCGAACCGCGTGAGGAAGACGCGACGCAGGATTTCAACGATGACGGACGGCCATATGGCGCGATCCTGACGGAAAAGCGGACCTGGGCGATTGTTATTGCCAAAGCGCTGTCAGATTCGACGTGGTGGCTGCTCAATTTCTGGCTGCCCGATTTCTATCGCAAGGAATATGGCCTGACGACAAGCGAACTGGCCGTGCCTCTGGCGATTGCATTTCTGGGGTCAGGGGTAGGGGCATTTATTGCGGGATGGGCCTCGACGCGGCTGCTCGAGCGCGGATGGAGCGTAAACCGCGTGCGCAAGACCGTGATGCTGGTCTCGGCGCTGATCGTGACGCCGGTGCCGTTTGTCCTTGGGTTGGACAGCTTCTGGCCGGTTGCGATCATGATGGGCGTCGTGCTGGCGGGGCATCAGGGGTTTTCGCTCAGTCTGTTTTCGATCATCACTGACGTTGTGCCGCGCGGCAAGGTGGGGCGGGTTACCGCGTTTGGCGCGTTTTGTGGGAATATTGGCGGGATGGCGATTGTCTGGGTGACGGGGCAGGTGCTCGGTGCTGGCATTGGCTATACGCCGCTCTTCATCTTCGCGGCTTGTTCCTATCTGTTGGCGCTGCTCTGGCTGCATGTGATGATGCCTGTTATCCGGCGCGCGTGACGACGAACCCTCGCCCGATTCCTGCCGCCGCTGATCTTTATGGCGATCTGCTTGATGTCGGGCCGTCGCCAAAGCTCGGGTGGCGGAGTTATTGGCCGGGGCTGGCGATGACGGGAGTTGCCTCGCTTGCCGCTGCTTATCTGTCCGAACATTATGGCGCGCCGCTGATGCTGATGGGATTGCTCATCGGGCTGGCGTTCAATTTCGTGAATGCCGATGCGCGGCTGCATCCCGGATTAGGCTTTGCGTCGAAAACCTTGCTGCGCTGGGGCATTGTGCTGGTGGGGCTGCAGATTACCTTCGCGCAGATTATCGGCTTGGGCTGGGTCGCATTCGCCGCGATTGCAGCAATGATCGCACTCGTCACGCTGACCGGAACATTGGTTGCGCGCGGCGGCCCGATGGGATCGGCGTTCGGGACGCTCGCGGGCGGCGCGGTGGCGATCTGTGGGGCGTCAGCAGCTTTGGCCTTGTCGAGTGTGCTTGGCGAAAAGCGCGCGTCGCAAGCGCAGCTGACGTTGGTCCTTGTGTCGGTGTCGGCGGCAAGCGCGCTGGCGATGTCGCTCTATCCAATTTTGGCGCATGCGCTGGCTCTCAATGACACGCAGGCCGGGTTTCTGATGGGCGCGTCGATCCATGACGTCGCGCAGGCTCTGGGTGCGGGGTATAGCTATTCGGATGCGGCGGGGCAGACGGCATCAATCGTGAAGCTGACACGGGTGGCGCTGCTCGCACCGGCGCTGGTCGTCGTGGCGTGGGCATATCCGGCGGCGGATGCCAAGCGTGGGGGCGTCGGGGTGCCGTGGTTCGTCCTGGGCTTTCTTGGCATGACGACGCTGCATTCGCTGATCGCGCTGCCCGCACCGCTGCTGGCATGGTCGCCGAAGGTCGCCTCGGCGCTGCTCCTGCTTGCGGTGACGGCGACGGGCGTCAGGTCCCCGATGAATTTGTTGCTCGAACAGGGGTGGCGATCATCGCTACCGGTGATTGCATCCACAGTCATTTCGTTCCTGCTTGCCCTGGGTGCTGCGCTCGTCCTCATTTGAGGGCTGCCACAAAAACGTCACGTTAGAGTCGCCGAACTGACGCTCAAATCGAATCTGGCTGTCACACATCGCCCCTAACCGCTCGGTCAGGGCGGAAGCAAAGGGGGTTCGGTGATTCGGGCCTGATCCGTCCATGAGTTTCAACAAGCCGGTGCGTCCGGAGCGGAGAATTTATGGCCTCGATCAAACGTTTTTCGACGATCCTTCTGACGACTGCCGGATGCGCAGCACTGGCCGCATGCGGTGCAGACAGCACGGCGCAACTCCAGAACCCCGGCAACACCGGATCGAACCCCGGCATATCATCGACGTCATCGACCGGCGGCAGCACGACGACATCATCAACGGGCGGCGTCGTTGCCAACTGCCCGACCGGCACGACTGTCGTGACCGTGGGCACCGAGCAGCATTGCCGCCTGCCCGCGCGGATCAACGGGGCGCTGACGCTTGCGCCCGGTAACATCTACCAGATGAATGACCGTGTCGATGTCGGCAGCGACGTAACGGCGGGCGGCATTGTCGGCACGCTTACGATCCTGCCTGGTACGACGGTCTATGCATCGAACCAGAATGCCTATCTCGTGGTGAACAAAGGGTCGCAGATTGTGGCCGACGGCAACGTGACGCAGCCCATCATCTTCACGTCGGCAGCGGACCTCGGCTATGCGGCAGCCCTTGGTCTGACGTCGCGGACGGCTTATCGCGGGCCGACACGCGGCGATGGCAATGGCACGACACGCGGTGAATGGGGTGGCATTGTCATCAACGGCCGGGCACCGACCAACAATCCCACGCGCGTCGGCGAAGGATCGACCGGCACGATAACGGGCGGCACGCTTGCCAACGACAATTCAGGCACGCTGCGTTATGTGCAGGTCCGCTACGCCGGCTTTGATGTTGGCCTTCAAACCGGCGGTGCGGTCGGCGAAAACGAACTCAACGGCATCGCGTTTCAGGCCGTCGGCAACGGCACGACCGTCGATTTCGTTCAAGTCCACCAGGCTTATGACGACTGCTTCGAATTCTTTGGCGGGACCGTAAATGCCAAGCACCTCGTTTGCGATGGATCGAGCGATGACTCGTTCGACTGGACCGATGGCTATGTCGGCAACTTGCAATTCCTGCTGTCGGTTCAAAACCCCAATAATGTGACCGGCGACAACTGCATCGAAGCGGACAACCTGTCGTCGAGCAATGAAGCCGCGCCACGATCCAATCCGGTCATTTCGAACCTGACTTGTGTTGGAACAAGCGGATCGACCGGGATTACGGCCTCGGGTGGCACGACGCGGTTCCGCGCGGGCACTGCCGTGAAGCTCTATAACACAATCATTGCCCGTTCGCGGATCGCTGCTTTCGAAATCGACGGTTCTTCGTCCTACTCGCAGGCAACAGGCGCGAATGCAGGCGGTATCCTGCTGCGCTCGATCTATATCACCAGCGACATTCCGTTGGGCACAGCGGCCGAAGATGCCGGGTTGTCCGCCTTTTTCACGGCACAGAGCGTCAACAACCTGATTGGCAACAACGCGGCAAGCACATTGTCTGCGCCAGTCGCTGGCGCCGCGCTTTACATCAACGGCACCAGCGAAACAGCACGGCCAGCCTTCACCCTGCCGACCGGCTTTTTCACGACGGTCAATTATGTCGGCGCAGTGCCGGCCTCGGGCGGCAACTGGACGCTCGGCTGGACCGAATTCCTCAACCGCGGTTCGTGATCTTTTAGCGAGCGATTGAACCGATTTGCGATTGAAGGGGCTTTATGATGATTTCCGCGCGCCGCTTGCTCACAGGGCTGCTGCTTTCCACAACTGTCATTGCGGCAGGTCCGGTTTGGGCACAGTCGGCCTCCGCGCCGGAGGCTGCACCACAGGACACGGCACCACCCGAGGACGGCGAGGAAATCGTTGTTACAGGGCGGTATATTCCCGATGAAAAGCGCGAGACGTCAGAAATCGTCAGTCTGCTAAGTGCCGCCGATCTGGCGCGTGGCGGCGACAGCGATATTGCCGGTGCTTTGACGCGCGTCACAGGCCTCAGTCTTGTCGGTGGCAAGTTCGTTTATGTGCGTGGTCTCGGCGGGCGCTATTCGTCGGCACTGCTTGACGGCTCTGTGTTGCCAAGCCCCGAGCCATTGCGCCGCGTTGTGCCGCTCGATGTTTTCCCGACGGCGCTGCTGTCGGGCACCCTTGTCCAGAAAACCTATTCCCCCGAATATCCGGGTGAATTCGCTGGCGGCTTGATTTCGCTGCGGTCGAAAACCGTGCCCGACGAGAATTTCTTTGAATTCGGGATTTCGGGTGGCGTGAACGATGAGTCGACCTTCCAGACGGGTATCGGCTTCAAGGGCGGCGACCTCGATTTCATCGGTTTCCGCGATAATCAATATAGTCTGCCGACCTTCGTTTCGACCAATCCGTCGCTCGTCGGGTTTAACGCGGGTCAGCTGCAACTCGCAGGGCGGGCGCTGGTCAGCAATGGCCCCGGCTTTTCGCTCGACCGCTTCAAAAATTACCCCGATTTCGCGGGCGATCTGTCGGTCGGCCGCCGGTTTGACATTGGCGGGATGAGTGCGGGTATTTTGCTCGCGCTGACCTATGATCAGGAAGTCCGCAACCAGATCGGCGTTCGCAACCGTTACAACGCGACGGGTAGTGGGCTTGGCCTCTTCAGCAGCTTCGATCCGGCAGCCTGCGTTGGTTACAGCAGTTCGCTCAACCCGGCGTCTTGCGGCCGCTTCCAGACGACGCAAACAACCATGCTCGGTGCCATTGCCTCGTTCGGGCTCGAGATCGATGGCGATAACAGTGTGACGGCAAAAACCATCCTGCTGCGCAAGACTGACAAGATTGGCGAGAGCCAGCGCGGATCGGCCCCGATTAGTGATGCGGGCAACATTATCAGCGATTACCGGCTAGCGTTTGTCGAGCAGGAATTGTGGATCAACCAGCTGACCGGTGAACACAAGTTCGAGCTTGGTGCCTTCCCTGACAGTGAGTTCACATGGCGCGCATCCTATGACCGTGCGAGCCGCGTGACGCCGTATCGCACTGATTATCGGTATATCCTGACGCCGACCGACACGACGTTCCAGCTGTCGGGCAACCCGGCGCGTTTTGGCACTAATTTTACGGGATTGCGTGACGACAATTATGAAGGTGGTGCTGATTTCAAGCTGAAAGGTGATCCCTTCGGCTTCGAGACGATCTTCAAGGTCGGCGGTCTCTACACGCGCAAGAACCGTGGTTATGCGAGCCGCCGCTACAGCTTTCTGTTTCCAAGTGGATCGACAGCGGCGTTACGGCGATTTGTGCCCGAAATTATTTTCTCGCCCGACAATATCGGTCCGGGCGGTTTTGTCCTTACGCAGACTGATGGTCCGGCAAACTCCTATGATGCCGTGCAGGAAGTCATCGGCGGTTATCTGACGGGTGAATTCCAGATCGCTGAGTCAATCCGCATCACGGCGGGCGCGCGTTACGAGCATAGCAGGCAGACCGTTAGCGGCGCGGTTGCGGGAACGGTGCCGGCGGGTAATCGCTGCGTATCAGCAGGTGCCGTCACAGGCTTTACACAGCCTATCTTCTGCGAGCTGACATCAAACCGGCTGCTGCCCGCAGCGACAGTGACATTCGAATTTGCCGATAACATGCAGCTTCGCGGTGGATACAGCCGCACCCTGTCCCGGCCCGATCTGCGCGAACTGTCGCCTGCAATCATCCTGAACGTCGAGGAAGATGTCGAAGAACAGGGCGATCCCAACCTGCGGATCACGACTGTCGATAACTTCGACGCGCGCTATGAATGGTATT
>JAYWFN010000039.1:0-2437 GCA_043778785.1 Sphingomonas sp.
CGCAAAGTGCGGCTTGCTGAAGCAACTTGAGGTACTTGGTATTAATCGCGAGACACTTTTCCCCGGTTTAACGTCAGCAGCAGTCCGGGCAACTCACGAGTCTTGGAGTCTGCTTGAATACGAAGATCGCTTGGTATCACCAGATTGTGATTAAGTGTCGATGCTCACAAAACTATCCAACACCCTCTTCCTACCCGCGCTTTCGAAATCAATCTCGAGCTTGTTGCCCTCGATCTCGGCAATAATCCCGTACCCAAACTTCGTATGAAACACGCGCTGGCCCAACGCTAAATCATTACGCCCCTTGTTCCCTAAACTCACTGCAGATCCGCGCGCTTCGACAATGCGTTGCGGCTGCGAGGAAAAACCACTCGTCGCCCGCTGCCATCCCGGCCCGCGCCCTGTGCCGCGCGCGGCGTCGGCAAAAGGATCGGCGCGATCGGACCAGTTGGCTTGCCAAAGACTCGCGCCGCCGCTCATCGTTGTTTCGCTGTCGACATTTTCGGGCGGGAGTTCGCCGACAAAGCGGCTCGGGATGCTGCTGGTCCACTGGCCATAAATGCGGCGATTGGCGGCGTGGAGGATCGTGGCCGACTGTTTCGCGCGGGTAATCGCGACATAAGCGAGGCGGCGTTCTTCCTCGAGCGACGCCATGCCGCCTTCGTCGAGCGCGCGTTGCGACGGGAAAACGCCTTCTTCCCAGCCGACGAGGAAAACCTTGTCATATTCGAGGCCCTTGGCGGCGTGGATGGTCATGATCGTGACTTTTTCGGTATCGCGCTGCGCGTCATTGTCCATGACGAGGCTGACATGCTCGAGGAATGCACCGAGGTTTTCGTAATCCTCCATCGCGCGGGCAAGTTCGGTCAGGTTTTCGAGGCGTCCGGCGGCTTCGGCGGAGCGATCAGCCTGAAGCATCGCCGTGTAACCTGATTCGTCAAGAATCTGCCGCGCGAGATCGGGGTGACTCATGTTGCCCGCCATGTCGCGCCAACGCGCAATATCGCCAACGAGATTGCCCAGCGCACGGCGCGCCTGCGGGGTCAGTTCGTCGGTATCGAGGATTAGGGCTGCGGCGGTCGACAGTGCGACGTTCTGGGCGCGGGCGAGTTGCTGGACTTTCGCAACCGCTTTGTCGCCAAGACCGCGCTTGGGGACATTGACGATGCGTTCGAGCGCGAGGTCGTCGCTCGGCTGGTTGACGAGGCGGAGATAGGCGAGCGCATCGCGGATTTCGGCGCGTTCGTAAAAGCGGAAACCCCCGACAATCTTGTAGGGCATGCCGATGGCGATGAAGCGGTCTTCGAATTCGCGCGTCTGGAATTGCGCGCGGACGAGGATGGCGGTGGTGTCGAGGCTGTTGCCCTTTCGTTGCCAGCTTTCGATTTCCTCGCCGACGCGGCGCGCTTCCTCGGGGCCGTCCCACACGCCGATGACCTGAACCTTGTCGCCTTGGGGCAGCTCGGTGAACAGCGTCTTGCCGAGCCGCCCGCTATTGTTGGCAATAACGCCGCTGGCCGCCGCGAGAATATGCGGCGTGCTGCGGTAATTCTGTTCGAGGCGGATGACTTTCGCGCCGGGAAAGTCCTTCTCGAATTTCAGGATATTTTCGACCTGAGCGCCGCGCCAGCTGTAGATCGACTGGTCGTCATCGCCGACGCAGCAGATGTTCTTGCGTTGCTGCGCGAGGAGACGGAGCCAGAGATACTGCGACGAATTGGTGTCCTGATATTCGTCGACCATGATGTAGCGAAAGCGCGTCTGATAGCTTTCGAGGACGTCGCGATGCGTTTTCAGGATGGTGAGAACATGCAGCAGCAAGTCACCAAAATCGCAGGCATTCAGGGCAAGCAGACGCGCCTGATAGCGCGCGTAGAGTTCTGCGCCCCTGCCATTGGCGAAGCGTTCGGATTCCCCCGCGTCGATGTCCTTCGGGGTTAGGCCTTTGTTTTTCCACTGGTCGATCAGGCCGCCGAGCGCACGCGCGGTAAAGCGCTTCTCGTCGATCTCGGCGGCCTGGATCAGCTGCTTCATCACGCGCAACTGATCGTCGGTATCGAGGATGGTGAAGTTCGATTGCAACCCGACGAGCTCGGCATGGCGACGCAGCATTTTCGCGCCAATCGCGTGGAAGGTGCCGAGCCACGGCATCCCCTCAACTGCATCGCCCACGATCCGCCCGACCCGCTCGCGCATCTCGCGCGCGGCCTTGTTGGTGAATGTCACGCTCAGGATTTCGGACGGATAGGCTTTGCGCGTATAAAGCAGATGCGCCAGCCGCGCGGTCAACGCTGCCGTCTTGCCAGTGCCGGCCCCCGCGAGCACGAGCACGGGGCCATCGGTCGTCAGCACAGCATCACGCTGCGGCGCGTTCAGGCCACGGAGATAGGGCGGGTCTTGGTCAAGGGGCAGAGTCACGCGCGAACGATTAGGGAAC
>JAYWFN010000040.1:0-5903 GCA_043778785.1 Sphingomonas sp.
CGATCGCCCGGATGGTGGCTTGCCGAGATTTCGAACAGCTTGCCCTTCGCATCGTGAAAGCAGCGCAAGATCCGCAAACACGGGCTGCGCCGTGGCACATCGAGCAGCGTGGCAACATCCGCGCTTGCTGCCACTGCCTGAATATCCTGTGTCACGCCCGCCAGCTTGATCTTGGCCAGCCGCTCGATCTGCCGGAAAATCGTTTCCTTGTTGGGCTCGACGCGGTCAATCACACCGCCCAGATCGGCGTGGACATACGCATCGACCAGCGCGATCGGCACGCTATCGTTCGCGCCGGACCGCACCCCGCGAAAGCGGAACCAGCGCCCGCCCGCAACAACACCAATCTGCTCGGCAATCGCTTTGGGCAAGCCGCCTTCCGCCAGCCGTTCGAACTCGAACCGGCTGTCGCGCGCATATTGCAGGATTTCGGCGACGTTCGACAGCGGCTGGTGCAGCGCACCGCCGCGCGCTACCGCTGGTTGGACGACGGTGCCAGAGCCCCGCTTGCGCGATATCAGCCCCTCACCCTGCAACGCGCGCAACGCCTCGCGCACCGTAAAGCGCGACACGCCATATTGAAGGCACAACATGCTTTCGGTCGGAAACTCACCGACGGGAAACGCACCGTTCAGGATCGCGGCGCGCAAATCATCAGCCATCTCGCGATAGCGGGGCTTCTTCGCTTCGGCCTTGGCCTTCAACCCGTCTCTCCCCGCGCGGTAACCGCATGACCGCCGAACCTCTTATCGCGCGCCTCGCCACCCATTTGCAACGCCCCGTCCCCGAATATGTCCGGACAAAAGCACGGCTGCATCTGCTCGACTGGCTGTCGTGCGTGAGAGACGCCGATCAAAAGCCCCTCCCTTTCAGGGGAGGGGGGGGATCATGAACCTCCGCCTCGAAACCCACGGCGCGCATGCTCACTTGATCATCGACCGCGCGGCCAAGCGTAATGCGTTCAATCAGGCCATGTGGGACGCGCTGCCGGGGCTCGTCGGGCAGGCGTTGAGCGACGACAATGTGCGCGTTCTCGTCCTGCGCTCCGCTGAACCCGGCGTCTTCTGCGCAGGCGCCGACATCGGCGAACTCTCCGCCAACGCCGCCGATCCCGACTGGCTGCTCGCCAACCAGACTGCGATCAACCGCGCGCAATATGACCTGACCCGCGCCATCAAGCCGACCGTCGCGCTGATCGATGGCGATTGCGTCGGCGGCGGCTGTGGGCTGGCCTTGGCCTGCGACCTTCGTGTGGCGTCGGCGCGGTCGCGCTTCGGCATCACGCCTGCCAAGCTCGGCCTCGTCTATCCACTGCACGATACCAGATTGCTCGTCGATCTGATCGGCCCCGCCGCTGCCAAGCGCATCCTGTTCACCGGCAGCCTGATCGATGCTGCCGAAGCGCATCGCATCGGCCTGATCGACACTATAGCCGACAATGCCGATGCGTTGATCGATACAATGACCGGCGTTTCAGGCCACAGCCAGCGCGAAAGCAAAGCGATGATCCGCCGCATCCTCGATGGGCAAGTCGCCGATGATGACGCCACCCGCGCGCTGTTTGCGGCGGCGTTTAATGGTCCCGATTTCAAGGAAGGCGTCGATGCGTTTCTGAACAAGCGGAAGCCCCATTTTCGCTAAACCGTTAGTGCTGAGCCTGTCGAAGCACGGCTAACGCAAACCGCCCTTCGACAAGCTCAGGACTGCGGCGTCAGGAGAACGCATGTTTACCTACGGCCAAATCCTCGGCGACACGGTCACGACTCCCGACCTTGATCTTGCGCTCACCGATTACCGCGACCGCCTCGGCATGACAGCCGTCGACGAAGGCACCCTCCCCGCCGGTCTCACCGCGACCTGAGCCACACCCGCGAGCACCGGCGCGCGCTTCGACATCATCGGCCCGCCCCGGGAAATCGAAGGTCTCCCCTATTTCGTCGCGATGCAGATGACCGGCCGCGGCCGCGACGGACCGATGTATGCGCGCCGCCGCGCCGCTACTGTGCGCGGTCCTGCGGGCGAATTTCTCGAGCTTGTTGAAATCACGTCCTGGACAGCGACGACTTTAGATTGATTTTCTTCACCTCGTCACCCCCGCGCAGGCGGGAATGACGAACGCACTAGCGTCCACTGTTTTACCTCGCTAAGACACGTCGGCAATCAAGTGGTAGGGCGTCACAAATGCTGGGTCGAATATGGGATTGGATCAAGGCGCATCCGAAATGGTCCATCGCCATCGGCCTTACGCTCGCCGCGATCCTCTATTTCGCGCTCCGCCCGACGCCGCGCACTTATGAATATGTAACCGTATCGGTGGATCGCGGCGAAGTCGTCCGCCGTGTGACCGCCTCAGGCAAACTCCGCGCGCTGAACACCATCAAGGTCGGCGCCGAAGTCTCGGGCCAGATCACGCGGGTCTTCGTCGATTTCAACACCCCCGTCACGGCGGGACAAGTGCTTGCCGAAATCGACCCCACCCGCGTCAATGCCCGCGTCCAGCAGGCCCGCGCCCAAGTCGCCTCCGCTCAGGCCGCATTGGCGCTCGCCGAAGCGTCGGGGGCGCGCGCCCAAAGCGAGATCGCCATTCAGGAACGCGAATTCAGCCGGCGCGCGCAACTGGCCGAACGCGGTTTCCTGTCGAAATCGGCGCTCGACGGCGCGAGCAGCGTCCTCTCGTCGGCCCGCGCGAACATCCGCACGACCGCCGCCCAAGCCGCCAGCGCCCGCGCGCAAATCTCGCAGGCCAATGCCGAGCTGTCGTCCGCCCTGCTCGATCTCAGCCGCACCACGATTGTCGCCCCCGCGTCGGGCGTCATCATCAACAAGCTCGTCGAACCCGGCACGACCGTTGCCGCCAGTTTCCAGACGCCCAACCTCTTCGAAATCGCTGCCGACACCACGCGCATGCAAGTCGAAGCCTCGGTCGACGAAGCTGACATCGGTCAGGTCCGCGACGGCCAGCCCGTGCGCTTCACGGTCGACAGTTACCCCGGCGAGACGTTCGCCGCGACCGTCCGGCAAATCCGCAAAAGCGCGACCGAAACGCAGAATGTCGTCAGCTACCTCGTCATCCTCGACGTCGACAACAAGGACGGCAAGCTGCTCCCCGGCATGACCGCGAACGTCGAAATAATCACGGGCAAAAAGGCGAACGTCACCCGCGTCCCCACCACCGCGCTCCGCTTCCGCCCGCGCACGGCAGACATGCCCAAGGACAAGGCACCACCCGCAACCACGCCTCTTGTGTTCATAACCACCGCCGACGCCTTCAAACCCGCCCGCCGCGTCGTCACCCTCGGCCTGCAAGGCGAAGATTTCGTCGAAGTGACCAAAGGCCTCGCGCCCGGCGACAAGATCGTGATCCGCAGCCGCTCGACAGTGAAGAAACCAACCGACGAAGCCGCCGGCGACGAGAGCGACAATGCCACCGAAGAGTGAGCCGCCGCTTCTCGAAACGCACAATCTCGTCAAAGACTATGTCCTTGGCGGCGAGACTGTCCATGCCGTCGCGGGCGTATCGCTGACCATCCAGCGCGGCGAATTCGTCGCGATCATGGGCGCGAGCGGATCGGGCAAGTCGACCTTCATGAACATGATCGGCGCCTTGGACGTGCCCACATCGGGCGCGCTCAAGATCGACGGCATCGACATTTCGGACCTGACCAGCGACGAACTCGCCGAAATCCGCAACAAGAAGATCGGCTTCGTCTTCCAGCAATTCAATCTCCTCGCGCGCACCACCGCACTCGACAATGTCGCCACACCCCTAGTCTATGCCGGACTCAGCGGCCCCGAACGCCGCGCCCGCGCCGCGAAAACTTTGGGCGACATGGGCCTCAGCGACCGCCTCACCCACACCCCCGCCAAACTCTCGGGCGGGCAACAGCAGCGCGTCGCCATCGCCCGCGCGCTTGTTACCGAACCGCTCATGCTCCTTGCCGATGAACCCACCGGCGCACTCGACACGGTGACCTCAAACGACATCATGGGCATTTTCCAGCGGCTGAACGACGACGGCATCACTGTGATCGTCGTCACCCACGAACCCGACGTGGCCGACTATGCCCAGCGCCGCATCCTGTTCCGCGACGGCAAAGTCATCGAAGACGCCCCCGTCGCCAACCGTCGGCGCGCCGCATGAACGCGTTTTCGATGAATCTTGGGCGGACCATCGCCGGCTGGGGCATCAACATCGCCATCGCGCTGACCGCACTGCGCACCAATCTCATGCGCTCGATCCTCACCACACTCGGCGTCATGATCGGCGTTCTCGCGGTTATCCTCGCGGTCGCGGTCGGCGATGGCGCAAAATCGAGCGTCCTCGATTCGATCAACCAGCTTGGCAGCAACATGGCCATCGTCTTCCCCCAGCCCGAGAATCGCGGCGGCCGCCGGGTCGTTGATCGCGGCCGCCTCACCGAGCGCGACGCCCGCGCCGTCCAGCGCCTCGTACCCGGCGTCAGCGGCATCGCCCCGCAACTCCGCTCGACCGTCCAGCTCGTCATCCAGGGTCGCAACGCCACCACGAGCGCCATCGGCATTACCCCCGATTATGGCCGCGTCGGCAATACCGAGATCGACACCGGGCGCTTCATCGCCGAAGCCGACGTGCGCACCGCCGCGCGCGTCATCGTCCTCGGCCCCAGCGTCGCAACGAAGCTCTTCGGCAATTTCGACTCCCTCGGGCAAACGATCCGCGTTGCCCGCGTCCCCTTCACGGTCATCGGCGTCCTGCAAAGCAAGGGCAACACCTTCGGCAACGACAATGATGACCTCGTGCTCGTCCCCATCAGCACCGCGCGTCAGCGCTTTGCCAGCGCCGCGACACAGGGGCCCGACGATCTCAACGTGCTTTTCGTGGGCTTCGAAGACGGCGTCAGCCTGCCCGACGCCAAGCGCAACATGGTCCGTGTCCTGCGCGCCCGCAACAATGTGCCCAAGGGTGAGATCAGCCCGTTCACGGTCAACACTACGGAAGAATTCATGAAGCAATCGGGCCTCGTCACCGGCATATTTCAGGGCGTCCTCGTCGCCATTGCTTCGATCAGCTTGCTTGTCGGCGGCATCGGCATCATGAACATCATGCTGGTCAGCGTGACCGAGCGCACCCGCGAAATCGGCCTGCGCATGGCGCTCGGCGCCAAACGCAGCGACATCCGCAACCAGTTCCTCGTCGAAGCCGCCGTCCTCTGCATGATCGGCGGCGCCATCGGGCTGGTCCTCGCGGTGATATTGGCCCAAGTCTTCGAAAACCTCGCCGACTTCCCCGCCCCCATCGGCATCGGCACCGCCATCGGCTCGATGCTCTTCAGCGCGTTTATCGGCCTCGCGTTCGGGAGCTATCCCGCCGTGCGCGCGTCAAGACTGTCACCGATTGAGGCGTTGAGGAGTGAGTGAGGGCTAACTATTTACGTCGGCTTGGCCGGTTGCGGTTACTTGCACGCCAAGTATTCCAATCTACCAGCTCACTCTCCATTTGAGTCAAGCCGCTCAACGCCCCTTCAAGATCTGGATAAACAACCAGATTGTTGCCTGTATATCTGGCATTAGGGACTAGGATAGCTTGAAACTCTAAGAACCTCGCTGCTGCTGAAACCGCTTGTTCAGTATCATACCGATGATTCTCGTAACTATCTTCAACGATACCCAGCCGTCCTAGTAGCGCAAAGTCGGTCAAGTCGAGCACCCGATTCAACGAAACATCAACCCTGTGAACTTCGTGCTGAATTTTGCTTGGCCATATGGGCTCCAAGCTCATTCGATAACCGATCTCCGCCAGAGCTCCTTCTCGTTTGCAAGCAGTATAGAGCACCTCAAACTCGCCTGACGCGCCCCATCTTCCATGTGCCGTTGATCCACGCATCGGATCACGACCGGATCGTACCACGCGCCATGCGTCGCCG
>JAYWFN010000041.1:0-13886 GCA_043778785.1 Sphingomonas sp.
CGGATATGCTGCTCGCGCGTCGACAGCGTGAGAACGAACCCGCGCTTTCCTTCGGCATCGACCGTTTCACCACACAAGCGGCCCGGCATTTGCCGGACATATTTGTCCTTGCACGCGAACAGCCCGACATAGGGACCACCGAACTGCAAGCCGACACCAAGCGATTGCCCTTCGCCCACAACAATATCGGCACCCATTTCGCCTGGCGACTTGATCGCACCCAGCGCAACAGGTTCGGTGACAACCGCAATCAGCAAGGCACCATGCTCATGCGCCTTGGCGGCAAGCGTGCTCAAATCGCTGATACGGCCCAATATGTCAGGATATTGCACAACAACGCACGATGTTTCGTCGTCGACCGCGTCGACCAACGCATCGACATCGGTGTCTGCCGTCAGTGTCGGCGTCTCGTAAACCAGCGTATCGCCGGTGAACCGCGCCATCGTCTGCGCGACGCTGACATAGTGCGGGTGGAGCCCTGACGAGAGCACGGCCTTTTTCCGCTTGGTGATTCGTCCTGCCATAGTGACGGCTTCCCAGCACGCGGTCGATCCGTCGTACATGCTGGCATTGGCAACATCGCAGCCGAACAGCCGCGCAACCTGCGTCTGGAATTCAAACAGGACCTGCAACGTGCCCTGTGCTATCTCGGGCTGATAGGGCGTATAGGCAGTCAGGAACTCACCCCGCTGGATGATGTGATCAACACTGGCAGGAACATGATGCTTGTAGGCACCGCAGCCGAGGAAGAACGGCCCCTCGCCCGCTGGCCGGTTCTTGCGCGCCAATGCCGACAAGTGCCGTTCGACCGCCAATTCAGTCGCATGGTTCGGCAAGTCGCGGATCGGCCCGCTAAGTCGTGCGCTGACGGGAACATCAACGAACAGCGCGTCGATGTCGGGTGCGCCGATGACGTTCAGCATCGCCGAACGATCATGATCGGTAAGCGGGAGATAACGCATCAGAGACCTCCCACGAAGGCGTCATAGGCAGCGCGGTCCATAAGGCCATTAATCTCGCCCACATCGTCGAGCGTCAGCTTGAAGAACCAGCCGTCACTCTCGGGCGCGCTGTTGACCAGCGCCGGCTCACTCTCGAGCGCGGCATTGCCCTCGGTCACGGTGCCGGTCACGGGCGCATACACGTCCGATGCGGCTTTCACCGATTCAACAACGGCAGCGTCACCACCCTTGATGACTTTCGCGCCGCTCGCGGGCACTTCGACGAACACGATGTCGCCGAGCTGTTCCTGCGCATAGCTGGTGATGCCGACGGTGGCCGATCCGCCATCAACATCGATCCATTCATGATCTTTGGTGTAATAGCGCATCAGGCTTTTCCCTTCCGGTGATAGCGGTGTGGAACAAACGGCATCGAAGTGACGGTCGCGCTCAGGCGCTTGCCACGGACATCGATGTCGAGCGGCGTGCCAATCGTAGCGTGTGCGCTGGCAACATAGCCCATGCCGATCGGCACCTGTAGGCTGGGCGAAAATCCGCCCGACGTGACTCTGCCGACAAGGTTATCGCCAACATAGATATCGGCGCCTTCACGCGCAGGCTGGCGACCTTCGATCAACAGTCCAACGCGTTTGGTCGGTGGCCCTTCGCCAAGATGTTTCTGGATCCGCGCGGCGCCCGGAAACCCACCACTCTCGCGGCGCCGCTTCGGGATCGCAAAGGTCAACTGGCCTTCGACGGGATCTACTTCAGGCGACAGGTCATGGCCATAAAGTGGTAATCCAGCCTCAAGCCGCAACGAATCGCGTGCGCCAAGGCCGACAGGCCTTACCTCCGGTTGCGCACATAAGGCATCGGCCAGCGCAACAACGGCGTGAATTGGCACCGAAATCTCGAAACCATCCTCGCCGGTGTAGCCCGAACGACTGATCCCGAGCGGAATAGCGTTCCACAGGAATGGCCCCGCTTCCATGAAAAAGAGGTCGGTCGGCACAGGCCATCCCGGTTGCGCTGGCTCAATCCCGATCCGCGCCAGCGCCGCTGCCGCTTTCGGTCCCTGCAGCGCGAGCAGCGCACTGTCCTCGTCATGATGCAGCGTAATCTCGTCGGGCAGGTGCTCGCGGAGGTAGCCAATGTCGTCCCACTTTACCGCGCCATTGACGACCAAATACAGATGATGGCTCATGTTCGTGACCATCAGGTCATCAAGTATGCCGCCGTCTTCGTCGAGCAGCAGCGAATAGTGCATCTTGCCTGCAACAAGACCCGCGATGTCGCTGGGCACAATCGCCTCAAGCGCTGCTGCCACATGATCGCCCGATAGCTGAAGCTGCCCCATGTGCGAGACATCGAACAGGCCCGCATTGTCACGCGTCCACATATGTTCGGCGATGATGCCTTCATACTGGATCGGCATGTGATAACCAGCGAATTCGACCATCCGCGCGCCCTTGGAGCGGTGCCACGCATCAAGCGGCAATGCCTGAACTGCATCGACTTCTTCGGGATTTTCGTATGTGTCGCTCACTAATTTTGTCTCCGCGCGATGGTGCACCAATCGGTGCCCCCTCTGTCACGGAAACCTGAGAGCTTTGACCCTGGATAAAATCCTGGGCTTACCCCTTCGGTGGCAACGGGAACGTCCCGCTACGCTTTCCAGAGTTGCCTTTTCGTCCGCGCGGTCCGGTTGCCTGAGAGATTCCGGGGCGGTTGCTCCTTCGGCGTGGGTTCAGGTTCCCCCTTCCCACTCTCCCGCGCGGCCGTCTGACGGTTACCCGACAGCAAGCCTACTGTATTTGTGCGGCGCAGCGATTCGTGTCAACCACGCTCAGCGCGTGGCGTTGTACTGCAACTGATCCGCCGTTAGCTGGAACCCGATCAAAAGCTCGAAGCTCGCGCGCTGAACCGCAGCGCGCACGTCGGGCGCTGACAGCGGGTCAATCGACGCATCGGCATCATCGGCGCGGCGCTTGCGCGTCAGCTTGGCCCGGACGTCGGCAGGAAGCGTTGCGGCGGCGCGGTTGATGACGGCCCCGCCCTTTGCGGTAGCGCTCGCGCGCGACTCGCCATCAGCGAAGGTCAACGTGACGCGCTCAACCCGCTTCGACACAACCACGGACCCGCCGCGAACGACGGTCGCGAAGTAAGGCAATTCGACCGACCGCGCGCCCACTGTGTTTGTGCGTCGCGCTTCAACCGTAAAGCTCGCCTCGGCCACGACATCTTCACTCTGATCGCCGCAGGCCATCCGCAAATTCGTGATATTTGCTGTCACATCGATCGCCCGAGCATCGCGGCTCGATGCCGGGTTAAACACCGTTATGTCACCCGTCTGTGCCGGAATGGCGACGGCGGGGCAGGCAGTGCGCGTAATGGCAATGCCGCCGGTCTGGTCGATTTCGCCGTCGCGTGCACAAGCAGAGAGAAGCGCCAGCACAACCAAGGGAAGAAGTTTTTTCAACGCGGAATCCTAACGCGACAAGTTTGATGCGCTCTCATAGGAACCGGCTTTCGCACGCGCAAGCAATCGCGTAGAGGCGCGCTTATGACACGTCCTGCTCTCGACCTCCTCATCGCGGCACCGCGCGGTTTTTGCGCCGGCGTTGACCGCGCTATCCGCATTGTCGAACTCGCCATCGAAAAGCATGGCGCGCCCGTCTATGTCCGTCATGAAATTGTTCACAATCGCTATGTTGTCGATACGCTGAAAGCACAGGGCGCAGTTTTCGTCGACGAACTGGACGAAGTGCCTGACGGCGCGCCGGTGGTTTTTTCGGCGCATGGTGTGCCCAAGAGTGTCCCCGCGGATGCCGAAGCACGCGGCCTCGAATATCTCGATGCAACCTGTCCTTTGGTCTCGAAAGTGCATCGCCAGGCTGAGCGTCTGGTCGGTGGCAATCGCCATATTGTCTTTATCGGCCACCGTGGTCATCCCGAAGTTGTCGGCACCTTCGGGCAAGTGCCCGATGGCGCCATGACACTGGTCGAGACCGTCGAGGATGTCGCTGCACTAAACCCCGCCGATCCGACGCAGCTCGCATTTTTGACTCAAACGACGCTTTCAGTCGATGATACCGCTGAAATCGTCTGTGCCCTGCAATCCCGTTTTCCGGATATTCAGGGGCCGCGCGGCGATGACATCTGCTATGCGACGTCGAACCGACAGGAAGCCGTCAAACGGATCGCCGGGCAATGCGATGCGATGCTTGTCATCGGTGCGCCGAATTCGTCAAACTCGTTGCGTCTTGTCGAAGTGGCCGAGCGCAATGGCGTTCGCGCGAAACTGATCCAGCGCGCCGCAGAGATTGATTTTGACTGGCTGGGCACGCCCGGCACTCTTGGCATTACAGCCGGTGCGTCGGCGCCGGAAGTGCTGGTGCGTGAAGTTGTGGCCGCGTTGTCCGAGCGCTTCACGGTAACCGAGACCATCGTCGAAGCGGCAATCGAATCAATCGAATTCAAACTACCGCGCGGCCTCGCCGCTTAGCATGGCGGTTTACACGCCGGTATCCGCCGAAGAAATGGCGGTGCTGCTCACCCGCTACGATGTCGGCACCCTTGTTTCGGCAAAGGGTATTGCCGAGGGCGTCGAGAACAGCAATTTCCTGATCGACACAACGTCTGACCGGTTCATTCTCACGCTCTACGAGAAGCGCGTCGACGAAGCCGATTTGCCCTTCTTTCTCGCGCTGCTCGATCATCTTGCGGATCATGGCTTGCCGGTGCCACGGGCCGTGCGGGATCGCGCCGGTGCGCAAATGCAAGTCGTTGCGGGTCGGCCCGCCTGTTTGATCGAATTCCTGCCCGGGGTATCGGTGACGACGCCAAACGCCGCGCAAGCGCATGCGACCGGTGCTGCACTTGGCAATATGCATAAAGCGTTGGCAGATTTCGGCTTGTCGCGGCCCAATTCGCTGGGGTTGGCGGGCTGGCATCTTCTCGCGGCTCGATGCAGCGACAATCTGGACATCATCTCGCCGGGCCTCAGAAAGCGTGTCGCTGATGAACTGCTTTGGCTTGACGCCAATTGGCCGCATGATCTGCCGCAGTCGGTGGTGCATGCCGATCTGTTTCCCGACAATGTCCTGATGCGCGGCGACTCGGTCGGTGGCATCATCGATTTCTATTTCGCCTGCACCGACGTTCGTGCGTGGGATCTGGCTGTGACGCATTCTGCATGGAGTTTTGCAAATGACGGTTCCGGCTATCGCGCCGACATCGGTGATGCGCTTATCAGCGGGTATGAGGAAGTTTTTGGTCTTTCAGATGCAGAACGTGCCGCCTTCCCTGCCCTTGCGCGCGGTGCGTGTCTGCGCTTTCTGCTGACCCGCGCGTGGGATTGGCTGAATACGCCGCCCGATGCCATCGTGACCCGCAAAGACCCGATCGCTTTCCTGCGCCGCCTTGACCACTACGCCGCGCTGTGACCGAGCGCCCCCATGTCGAAATCGCCACCGATGGCGCGTGCAAGGGTAACCCCGGGCCCGGCGGCTGGGGTGCCGTGATCCGTATGGGTAACAAAGAGAAAGAACTGTCGGGCGGCGAGCCGCTGACCACGAACAACCGGATGGAAATGACAGCCGCAATTTGCGGGCTGAACGCGCTGACCAAACCGTGCCGCGTCACGCTGTCGACGGACAGCCGCTATGTAATGGACGGCCTGACCAAATGGATTAAAGGCTGGCAGCGCAATGGCTGGAAAACAGCGGATAAGAAACCCGTCAAAAATGCCGATTTATGGCAAGCACTTTTGGACGCCGCAATGCCACATCGCATCGAATGGGTGTGGGTAAAGGGGCATGCGGGACACCCCGAGAACGAACGTGCCGACCGGCTGGCGAGCGATGCCGCCATCGCCGCCGGTCGGGTTTCAGCCTAACTTGCTATTCAGCTTCGCGGATTTCAGCTTTCGGGCCATTTTTCAGGATCGACTCAATGGCGTTCTTGGCTGAGGCTTTCGACTTGTAGCCTTCAGTCCAGAAGATCGATTCCGAATTATATTTGAAATAGGCCACAAATTCTCCGGCCTTGTTCGTTTTGATCTCGAAATAATGCGCCATGTGACTCTCCGTTTTGATTACGCATCAAAAACTTAGCGCGCGATTTCAGATTTTGCCAGCGTGGAAACGCGACGGGGAAAACGGTGTCGGATCGATATGGGCAACCATCGTTTCCGGTGCACGGTCCAGCAACATCGCAGCACACAACGCACCGGCCGCAGGCGCAGTCTGAATACCATAGCCGCCTTGCCCGGCACACCAGAAAAAGCCCGAGATGTCGGGATCAAAACCATAAACCGGCAACCGATCCGGCGCGAAGGTCCGCAGACCCGCCCATTTATGCTCGACAGCCAGAACCCGCCAGCCAGTCACGGTCTCCAGCCGGTCAATCGCAATCGCAACATCGATCTCTTCGGGCGAGGCATCACCGGGTTCAACCGGCGTTTCGTCATGCGGGCATACCCACAGCTTGTTTGTGCCCTCAGGACGGAAGTAGAATGTCCCGCCAATATCGATCGTCAACGGCAGGTCGTGCGGCACATCATCTCCATCAACACGCACCTGGGCAATCGTCCGGCGCTTTGGCTGAAGCCCCAATGACTTCGCACCGGCCATTGCCGCCACGATATCGCCCCACGCGCCGGCTGCGTTGACAATGGCTTTTGCCGATACCGATTGACCCTTGCTGTGCACAGTCCACGCTTCACGATTGCGCGTCATCGCATCGACCCGAAAATCAGTCAGCACTGTGCCGCCCGCCTTGCGAAAATCGGACAGATATTTGTTCAGGAGGCCGCCGACATCGATGTCCGCGCAATCGACTTCAAGCACCGCTTCGACCAGCACCGGTTTGGCGCGCGGGACGAAACCGCAAATTCCGGCATAGTCGAGGCGACGGAGCTGGGCGCCCGTTCCCGCAAAATTCGCCATCAATGTGTCGAGCTTATCGACATTTTCCGCCTCGGCAACGTTGAGCGACGTGCGCGGTTCAAGAAATCCGCCTTCGCGCAGCGGCTCAAGCGACGCCTTGCTCAGCGGTTGCACCAACGGTCCGCCCAGTGTCTCATGCCAGAATGCCGCTGATCGCCCGGTCGAATGGTAGCCGGGAACATCTTCGGCTTCGAGCAGGACAACCGATGCGTGCGGCGCAAGCGCAGCCGCCACGCTCGCCCCGGCAATACCACCACCAACAATCGCAAAATCGAACGGCGTCGTCATTCCAAAAACCCTGCTATGGCCGCCAGCGCCCGATTGCGCGGGCCATCCGCTTCACGCAAAATTTCATGCGCGGTATCATCGCCAAACACGACAAGATTTGCACTCGGCAAACGCGCAGCGAATTTGTGAATCGCCTTTGCGCTGACCAACTCGTCTTTTTCGGCACACAAAATCAATATCGGTGTTGCAATATGTTCGACGGCGCCACGCCGACTTAACGCCGCAATCGATCGATAGGCAGCCGCCAGCCAACTCCAGCTTGGCGGCCCGAGGGCAAGCGAAGGAGTCTGTTGTTTCCACCAGAGCTCATCTTCATAACGATCAGTGTCATGCGTCAGAAAGCCCTGACGAGAGGCATTGCGCGGTGACGGTTTTTCATTGCGCTTCCATGCCGGACGCATTTCATTTTTCAACCGTGCCATCATCCGTGCTGCCCAGAAGGCTACGGGAAACGGAATAATCCCTGTTTCAAACCCCAGCATCGGCGCGACTAGGACAACCCGGTCCGGCGAAATACGCTTGTCGGCAAGCGCACGCAGCACCAGATGCCCACCCATCGAATGCCCCATAACAATATGTGGCCCTAGTTCGAGCGCAGCCCAATTGGCGTAAAATGCTGCTAAATCATCGACCCATGTCGTATAGTCGTCGATGTGCCCGACGGCGGGATTGGCACCGACTCGGCCTGATCCGCCCTGCCCGCGCCAGTCAAAGCTCGTGATGCTCCACCCCGCGCGGCACCATGCATCGAGCGTCTCGATGTATTTCTCGACGATGTCGCCACGTCCCCCCAACCACAGGATCGATCCACGACGTTGCCCGATGGCGGGCTGGGTGTAAGTCCGCAGTGGCCAGCCATCTTTGGCGGGCATCATGGACACAGTGCTGTTGGCAGGAAAGCTGCGGCGGTCAAAAATCATCACATGCGTGGTTACGTTTTAGCAAGGCTCCGCGTCTAGAGCTTAAGCGCATGGAAACCATATTCTTTACGCACATCCTTTTGGGACTACTCGCAATCGCACTTGTTGTTGCCGCTGTCGGCGATTGGCGGCGACGACTCATCGAGAACTGGCTGACGGGTGGCATCGCCTGCGCAGCACCATTGCTGTGGCTCGTGCAGGGCTATGGCTTGTGGCCCGAAATCGGCATTCAGGTGATACTCGGGGTTTGCCTTTTCCTGATTTTCCTCATCTTTTTTGCCATCGGCGCGATGGGCGGCGGCGACGTAAAGCTCATTGCGGCACTCGGCCTGTGGTTCCCGCTGGGGCACATGATGAACTTGCTGCTCATCATGTCGATCCTCGGCGGCGTGCTCACGCTTGCGATGTTGGTGCACCATAAATTTACCAAAAAGCCGGGCCGTCCGGAAATCCCCTATGGCATCGCGATTTCAGCCGCTGGCCTGTGTGTCATCTTCCAAACGATATCTTAACCACTGCGCACCATAAAGGCCGCTGAACTCAAAGACCTGTGCTGGGAGGCGCTATTACGTCATGGAGCCAAAGAAGATCGCCCTACTCGTCGGTGCGCTGGTTATTGCAGCGGTTACCGCTGTGATGGCCAAGAGCATGTTTAGTTCAGCGGCACCGACCGCTGTCGCTAAGATGATCGCACCCGCACCCGCCGGACCCGAAGTCCTTGTAGCCACACGGGCGTTGCCGGTCGGGACAATCCTTGGCCCTGACAGTTTTCGCTATCAGCCCTGGCCGAAAGATCTGATCCAGAACGCCTATTACATAAAGGGCAAGGTCGATCTTCAGACGCTGGCGGGCACCGTTGTTCGCAACACCATCTCGGCGGGTCAGCCCATCACGCAGGGTTCGCTCGTCGAACCCGGTGATCGTGGCTTCCTTGCTGCAGCACTCGGGCCGGGGATGCGTGCTGTTACCATTCAGGTGAACGGGCAGGCCGCCGGCGTCGCAGGCTTCGCTTTCCCGGGCGATCATATCGATCTTATGCTGACACAGACGGTGACCGGCGACGGCCCACCATTGAAAACAGTCGAAACCATCGTGCGCAACCTTCGCGTTCTTGCCACTGACCAGCGCTCGACGCAGCCGGTGGATGACAAGGGCAATAAGACTGTCGTGACCTTTGCGACCATTACGCTTGAAGTCACACCGCGCATCGCCGAGAAAATTGCGGTCGCACAGACGTTTGGACAGCTTTCGCTGAGCCTGCGCTCGATTGCCGACAATGCTGCCGATCTCGACCGTGCGATTGCCGCTGGCGATGTCACAGTGCCCAAGGGCCTCGATCCGGTGACTGACAAGGCTGCGATCGCTGCAATCGCTTCGCGACCAACGGACAGCACCAGCTATGTAACGGGTGCCGATGTCTCACGGTTCCAGCGTCGCAGTGTGCCGCTGATTCCGCCGTCGGCAACATCGAACCTTAATCGTCTGGGCACCGCCGTGGCGATGACCGCGACAAAGGGTGACGTCGTCGTCGCTTCGAATATTCCGATCGTCCGTGTTGCGCGGGGCAACACCGTCACTGAAGTTCCGTTTGGGGGCAAATAACATGCAGTCCAAGTCAATGATCCTCGCGCGTCCCATCGCGCTGGCCCTCGGCGCGGCCATGATCTTCGGATCAGTCGCCGCCGACGCCGCTCCCCGCAAAGGGGTTCGGGCCAAGGTTGTAAAGATTGTCCGTGCGAAGCCAAAAGCACCGCCGGTTGGTGTGCAGCGCCCCACAGGCGAGATTTATCTTTCGAAGGGCCGCGGGCAGCTGATCACACTGGCGACGCCGATCACGGATGTGTTCGTTTCGAACAACACGGTTGCTGATGTGCAGGTCCAGTCGCCGACGCAGATATATCTGTTCGGTAAGGAAGATGGCGAAGCGTCGGTGTATGCAACCACCCGTTCGGGGCAGGTCGCATATTCGACCAACGTTCGGGTTGCGCAGAACTATGGTTCGCTTGATTCGATGCTACGGCTGGCGCTTCCTGATACGGATGTGAAAGCAACGCTTGCGGGTCAGATCGCGGTGCTGACCGGCACCGTAAAGACCCCCGATGACGTTCAGCAGGCGGGTGATCTCGTCAAGGCGTTCCTGAACCCCGGTGTCGATGTCAGCGATCCTAAGGCTTTGCTGAACGTCATGGTCATCAATCGCATCCGCACGGCAACACCGCTTCAGGTAACGCTCCAGGTGCGCATTGCCGAAGTCAACCGGACCTTCAGCAAAAACATAGGGGTTAACTGGAAAAATCAGGACACCTCGAATGGCGGACCTGTTTTCGGAATTTCGCAAGGGCGGGATGGCGGCACGATCAGCAATACTGGCGGCACGACGAACTTTCAATTCACGCCGAAGCAAGGCGAAACTACGCTGAGCATCGGCGCGCGCCTTTTGGGCATGAACGTTCTCGGTGCGCTCGATCTTGGCGAAACCGAGGGTTTTGTTAGCACGCTGGCAACACCGAATTTGACGGCGCTGACCGGCGAGACGGCAACGTTTCTGGCAGGCGGTGAAATACCCATTCCTATCGCGCAGACAAGCGGTGGCGCGACAACGACCTCGATTGAATACAAGACCTATGGAATTACACTAGATTTCACCCCTACCGTCCTCGCAGACGGACGGATTTCGCTCAAAGTAAAGCCTGAAGTCTCAGAACTTGACTATTCGAACGCGATCTCAATTGGTGGCGCAAGAATTCCGGGCACGACCACTCGGCGCGTGGAAACGACTGTGGAAGTAGGTTCCGGTCAGAGTTTCGTGATCGGCGGCCTACTTCGTTCGGATAATTCGAACACGTTCGTAAAGACGCCGGGCGCCGGCGATGTGCCGATCCTCGGCGCGCTGTTCCGATCTAACGGTTACAAGCGGGGCGAGACCGAGCTCATGATTGTGGTCACGCCCTATCTCGTGAACCCTGTTTCGGGGAGCAAAATCACGTTGCCCACGGACGGTTACAAAACACCGACCGAGCTTGGACGAATCTTTGGCGGTAAACTTTATGACGGCGTGAGTGAAAAGCGACCTGTGCCTATGGTTGCGCCTGCCACAACGGTGCGTGGCAATGCCCCCGCCCCTGGCTTCAGCAACTAAACGAAGGAGTATTTCTCATGCGTAAATTGCACCTCCTTCCTCTCGCAGCACTGACAGTTTCGCTCAGCGCATGCGGTGGCACGATGAACCGCGGCTTGGAAAGCGTCCATCAGCCCGTCGTCTCGCGCACAGACTTTGTCTATGATCTCAATGACGGCATGGGCGCACAAGCTTCGGAGCGCTTGGCTGCGTGGTTCGAATCGTTGGACGTAGGCTATGGTGATCGTGTGTCCGTGGATGACCCCACGGGCAATGCATCTAACCGCATCTTGGTTTCGGCGGCCGCGAGCCGTTTCAGCCTGATTGTTCAGGACACGGCACCCGTGACGCAGGGTAACATTGCGCCGGGCAGCTTCCGCGTTGTCGTAAGCCGTTCGAAAGCGACCGTGCCCGGCTGTCCCGATTGGGGTCGATCATCGGTCGGAAACTACAACGGTGACGCGCCGTCGAACTTCGGCTGCGCAACCAACGCCAATCTTGCAGCGACGATCGCCAACCCAAACGACTTGGTCGGCGACGCGCATCAAAGCACATCGACCGACAACACGCGTGGCACCAACGCCATCCGCAAGCTGAAATCGAAATAAGGAGCCGATAGAATGAACGCGCCTTGGTCTCCTTCCCGCAACGCTGGTGCGCTGCGCGACCCGTTTACTGCTTTCGTCTGCGACGAAGCGACTGCCGAACAGATTCGGCCGATCGCTGTCGAGCTTGGCTGGGCTCCGGATAAAATCAACAAGGGCGGATTGCGCAATGCGGTCCAGACGCTTTCCGTGTCTGCGAGTCCGAATATCCTGTTCGTCGATCTGTCAGAAAGCGGCGATCCGCTGAACGACATCAATGCGTTGGCCGAAGTTTGCGAGCCGGGCACGGTTGTGATCGCCGCGGGACAAGTCAACGACGTTCGCCTTTATCGCGATCTCGTCGCCAGCGGCATTCAGGACTATATTCTGAAGCCATTCAGCCCTGACCAGCTCCGTGATGCATTTCTGCATGCTCAGGCTGTCTTCAATGCGCCCAAGCATGTCGAAAGCTCGGTTGAACGGCCACACATCATGGCCGCTGTCATTGGCGCGCGCGGTGGCGCTGGCGCATCGACAATGGCGACGTCGATTGCGTGGCTCATGGGTGAGCGTTCGCAGCGCTCGACCGCATTGCTCGATCTTGATGTCCATTTCGGCACAGGCGCGCTGTCGCTCGATCTCGAACCCGGCCGCGGCCTGACCGACGCCATCGAAAATCCAAGTCGTATCGACGGTTTGTTCATCGAGCGCGCCATGGTCAAGGCGAACGAAAAGCTTGCCATTCTGAGTGCTGAAGCGCCGATCAACCAGCCGATGCTGACCGACGGGGCCGCCTTTTACCAGTTGCAGGAAGAAATGCGCAGTGCGTTTGAATGCACTGTGATCGACCTGCCGCGCGGCATGCTGGTTCAGCACCCGCATCTGATGAATGACGTTCAGGCCACAGTGTTGGTAACCGAATTAACGCTGGCATCGGCGCGCGATGCAATCCGTTTGTTGTCGTGGCTGAAATCCAATGCACCACAATCGAGCGTCATTGTTGTTGCCAACCGCGTGCCGACCAGTGGGGCCGGCGAAATCAGCCGCAAGGACTTTGAATCGTCTATTGAGCGCAAGATCGATTTCGTCGTTCCCGCCGACTTCCGGGTTGTTACGCAAGCCGCGAAGCTCGGCAAAACCGTTGCCGAAGTCGGCAGGGGCACCAAGATCGGCGGCGTTGTCGCTGAAATTGCGATGCGCCTGGCTTCGACTGGCGAAGATAATGTGGCAGCAGCCGCGGGTTCCGACGCGAAAGCAAAGGGCTCGTTGCTCGGCAAATTGACGGGTCTAAAATCGATGATGCCCGGCAAGGCCAAGCCCAAAGAGAAATCGGCATAACCGCCATGCTGTCTTTGCCGATCATGATGATAGCGGGTGCGATGGTGCTGATCATCGCGATGGTTACCCTTGCGTTTTGGGGACCATCGACGGCGAAGGCGCAGACGCGCCGCCTTAACGCACTGCGCGACCGGCATAGCAATTCGACCGGCGCCATCGTCGAAGCACAGATGCGGCGCATTCAGGCGGTCCGCAACACCAAGATGGATAATCTGGCGGCACAATTTTTGCCCAAACCGGCTGTCCTGAAAAAACGGCTCGATATGACGGGCAAGACATGGACGCCGGGGAAATATCTTGGCGCCTGCCTCATCATTGGCATCGTTGTCATGGCGTTGTTGCTGATCAAGGGCGCGCCGATCCTGCTTGCCCTTTTCGTTGGTTTTTTCCTGGGGCTGTCCATCCCGCATATCGTGGTTGGCATGACCATCAAGCGGCGGGTGGCCAAATTCACCAAAAATTTTCCTGACGCCATCGAACTGTTGGTTCGTGGCCTGCGTTCAGGTCTGCCGATTACCGAAACATTGGGCGTCGTCGCGTCCGAAATTCCGGGACCGGTCGGAGTCGAGTTTCGTCAGGTCGGCGACAAGATGAAAATCGGTCGCACGATGGACTCAGCGCTACAGGAAACCGCCGACCGGCTGGGCACGCCCGAATTCCAGTTCTTTGTAATTACGCTGCAAATTCAGCGCGAAACCGGCGGCAATCTTGCCGAAACGCTTTCGAACCTTGCCGATGTGTTGCGCAAG
>JAYWFN010000042.1:0-2420 GCA_043778785.1 Sphingomonas sp.
TCTCAATAACAGGACCGGCCCCGGCGCAGCCAACCGCGTCATGTCCATTCTCAACCACATGCTCAACAAAGCCGAAAGCTGGGGCTATCGACTTGAAAATACCAATCCGTGCCGCGTCGTTCGGTTGAACAAGCGCCGACAATGCGAGCGTTTCCTGACGATCCCCGAATTGTCCCGGCTTGGCGCGGTACTCGCCGAGAAGCGCGCGGGTGAAGATAGGGTCAGGTCGATTGCCGCGACGGCTATCACGCTTCTACTTCTGACAGGCTGTCGCAGTAGCGAGGTGATGAACCTGCAGTGGGAGGACGTGCGCGGCAACCGGCTGAAGCTGAAAGACAGCAAGACCGGCGCGCGCACAGTCTGGCTTGGGGAAGAGGCGCGAGCGCTCATCGATACGATCCCACGATTCGGGAACACCCGGTGGATATTCTGGAACACGCGCCATCGCTGCCCTATGCAGACAGCGTCTCATTATTGGTATGAATTCCGCGAGGAAGCAGGGCTTCCGAATGTCCGCATCCACGATTTGCGCCACACCTTTGCAAGCCATGCTGCCATGAACAAGGAAACCCTGCCGATGATCGGGCGGCTGCTTGGCCATGCCAATCACCAATCGACCGCTCGCTATGCCCACCTTGATGACGAACATGTTCTCGATGCCGCCCAGCAGATCGGCGATGCGATTGAGCGGATGATGGGGTGACAAACTGGCCGAGGTAGGTAAGAGCGAAAAAGACAACAAATAAAGGGGAAACATGGCGCGCGGACGACCACCGAAGGCGGTAGAAACTGCGCCCAGCAGCACGTCGTTCGAAGCTCCGCTTTGGGCAGCGGCGGACAAACTGCGCGGGAATATGGATGCCGCCGAATACAAGCATGTCGCTCTTGGGCTTATTTTCCTTAAGTATATTTCCGACCGTTTTAACGAGCGACGCGAGGAAGCACTTGCCGATCCTGAGAACGCGATCCTTGCCGATGAGCGCGATTGGTATGCCGCCGAAAGTGTCTTTTGGGTGCCGGAAGATGCCCGCTGGGATTATCTGAAGGCGAACGCGACCAGCGTCGATCCGACGATCGGGGCGCTGATCGACAAGGCCATGCTCCTGATCGAAACCGAAAACCCCACGCTCAAGGGCGTGCTGACCAAAACCTACGCGCGCCCCGAACTCGACCAGACCAAGCTCGGTGAGGTCGTAAAGCTTTTTTCCGACCTTGCGTTCCGCGACGCGCACCATGGTCAGGACGTGCTCGGGCGCGTCTATGAATATTTCTTGGGGCAATTCGCCATCGCCGAGGGCAAGCGCGGTGGGCAATATTATACGGCGGGCTGCGTCGTTCAGTTGCTCGTGGCCATGATCGAACCGTTCAAAGGGCGCGTTTATGACCCATGTTGCGGGTCTGGCGGCATGTTCGTTCAGTCCGAACAGTTCGTCGAGGCGCACAATGGGCGGCGCAACGATATTTCGGTTTATGGGCAGGAATCCAACCCGACGACGTGGCGATTGGCGAAGATGAATCTGGCCATTCGCGGAATCGAGGCGAACCTTGGCAACAAATGGGCCGACACGTTCCGCGAAGACCTGCACCCTGGCCTTATGGCGGATTACATCCTCGCGAATCCGCCATTTAATGACAGCGATTGGGGCCGCGATTCCCTCGAAAACGATACCCGTTGGCAGTTCGGCAAGCCACCCGCTGGCAACGCCAATTTCGCATGGGTGCAGCACTTCATCCATCACCTTGCGCCCAGCGGCATTGCCGGGTTTGTGCTGGCAAACGGGTCGTTATCGAGCCAGCAATCGGGCGAGGGTGAAATTCGCAAAAGCCTTATCGAGCGCGATTTGATCGATTGTATCGTCGCGTTGCCAGGGCAGTTGTTTTCGACGACGCAGATCCCGGTCTGCCTTTGGTTCGTGGCGCGCGACAAGTCGAACGGGCTGGTGAAGGACAAGAAGCTGCGCGACCGGCGCGGGGCGACTCTGTTCATCGACGCGCGCAATCTCGGCCGCATGAAGACGCGGACGTTGAAGGAATTCACCGCCGACGACGTCGCAAAGGTGTCCGACACCTATCATGCGTGGCGCGAGAAGGGGGACCGTTACGAGGACGTCGCGGGCTTCGCGAAATCGGTCAGCAATGCCGATATCGCCGCGCAGAGCTTCGTGCTGACGCCCGGTCGCTATGTCGGCACCGAGGCGCGTGAAGCGGACGCGGAGTCCTTTCCGGACAAAATGTCGCGGCTGACCGCGACATTGCAGGCGCAGATGGCGCAGGGCGCGGCGCTCGATGCTGAAATCCGCACCCAGCTGGCTAAGGTCGGCTATGGTTGGTGAGCGACAGCCTTTGATGTCGCAAAATGAGACATCAAGCGAACAGGCTTCGACATCACAAATTGTGACGTCGAACGTGCCCGCGCCGAC
>JAYWFN010000043.1:0-2419 GCA_043778785.1 Sphingomonas sp.
TGTCGAAGGACGGTCAACGCGAACCGTCCTTCGACAGGCTCAGGACTGCGGAGCGGCCTGCGACCGACTTCGACTCTGCCAAGGGCGAAGCCCGTCTAAAAACGCTCCACAATGTTGCGACTCTCGACGGTTTTGGCGCTTTCTCGCGCGCCGAATTGGCAGCAGCGGGCGGGCTGCTCGCCTATCTCGACCATGCAGGCAAAGGAACAGTCCCTTTTCTCTCACCACCCGTCCGCCGCACGCGCAGCGCGCATATGGCCATCGATGCCGCAACGCGTGAGAGCCTTGAACTGACCGTCTCATCGGGCGGCACGCGCGCCGGAAGTCTGCTCGATTGTATCGACCGCACGGTGACAGGCGCAGGCGCACGGATGCTTGCGACCGACTTGTCGGCGCCGCTCATGGATCGGGCACAGATCGACGCGCGTCTGGCACTGGTTGGTCATTGGGCGGGCGACAGCGGCGCACGAGCAGGAATGCGCGAGACACTGAAACGCATTCATGATATTTCGCGCGCTTTGGCGCGGCTTTCGGCGGGGCGAGGTTCCCCGCGTGATCTGGGCAATTTGCGTGATGGTTTGGCGGCGGCATGGGATTTGCGCGAAACCTTGAGCCGCTATGCCGATCGGCCCGTGTTGCTGGACAGCTTGTTGCCCGATCTGGGCGGCCACGGCGCGTTGATCGACTTGCTCAAAGGCGCGCTTGTCGACAGCCCGCCGATTGACGCCAGCACAGGTGGCTACATCGCCCCCGGCTATGACGCCGCGCTTGACGATCTGCGCGATACCGGCGGGCATGGGCGGCGCGAGATTGCCGCGCTTGAAGCCCAGTTCCGCACGCGCACCGGCATTGCGACGCTCAAGGTCAAGCACAATGGCGTGCTCGGCTATCATATCGAAGTCCCGGCGCGCGCCGCCGATCCATTGATGGCGGCGGAGTCGGGCTTCACGCACCGCCAGACACTGGCGGGTGTCGTGCGCTTCAACGCGCCCGAACTTCACGAAGTCGCCTTGAAAGTGACGCAATCAGGGGCGCATGCGCTTGCCGCCGAAGCCGCACATTTCGAGGATCTGACGGCGCAGACCTTGGTCTCTGCCGCTGCCATATCGGCGACCGCCGATGCACTCGCGCGGCTTGATGTCGCGAGCGCCAATGCCGAACGGGCTGTTGAAAGTGGCTGGTGTTGCCCCGTGCTGGTCGATCACCCCTGTTTGGAGATCGAAGGCGGACGACATCCTGTGGTCGAAGCGGCACTGGCCAAATCGGGCGCGCGGTTCGTTTCCAATGACTGCGCGCTATCCGAAACCGACCGCCTGTGGCTCGTCACCGGTCCCAACATGGGCGGCAAATCGACATTCCTGCGCCAGAATGCGCTGATCGCGGTGATGGCGCAGGCAGGATGCTTTGTGCCCGCCACGCGCGCCACATTGGGCCTCGTCGATCGCTTGTTCAGCCGCGTCGGCGCATCGGACAATCTGGCGCGCGGGCGTTCGACTTTCATGGTCGAAATGGTCGAAACCGCTGCGATTCTCGCCCAAGCCACCGAACATAGTTTCGTCATTCTCGACGAGGTCGGGCGCGGTACATCGACTTATGACGGACTTGCGATTGCATGGGCCGTTGTCGAAGCCGTGCACGAGGTCAACAAATGCCGCTGCCTGTTTGCGACGCATTACCACGAACTGACGCGACTGGCCGAGAAGCTCGACGCATTGTCACTCCACCACGTTCGCGCGCGCGAGTATAAGGGCGACCTCGTGCTGCTCCACGAACTGGCCGAGGGACCGGCAGACCGAAGTTACGGCATTGCGGTCGCGCGCCTGGCAGGGATGACGCCGACAGTGCTGGCGCGGGCCAAGGCCGTGCTGTCAAAACTCGAAGCGGGCCGCGCGGCAACCGGCGGGCTGGCGGCGGGTCTCGACGATCTGCCGCTGTTCGCCGCGCTGGTTGAAACTGCGGCCCCCGACCCGCTACGTGCCGCGCTCGACGCGATCCACCCCGATGCCCTTAGCCCGCGTGACGCGCTCGAGGCGCTCTATCGGTTAAAAAACGTGGCAGCGGCTGAAGCGAGCCCCTAAGTAGCTGTCATGTCGTCGCGTTTCGAAACCATCGTCAACCGCCGTGCCATTATCGACCGGCGTGCACTCGGTGATGCGCTGGCAGCCCTTGAGAGTGCGGATTTGCGCAGAGAGTCCGTTGCGATCCTGAAACCGGCAATGGAAGCAGGCCGCGCGGAGATTGCGCGCCGCCTGATCGAGCATCCGCAGCGTGGCAATGACGCAGCGGCATCTCAGGCGTTTCTGACCGACCAGATCTTGCGCCTTGCCTACGACTTTACCACGCACCGGCTCCATCCGCTGGGCAATCCGACCGCATCCGAGCGGTTGGCGTTGCTCGCCGTTGGTGGTTATGGGCGCGG
>JAYWFN010000044.1:0-2418 GCA_043778785.1 Sphingomonas sp.
GAGCGACCGACGCGGCTAGGGGGCAGAAATGATCTCGATGAACCAAATCTGGGATGACAGCATTGCTTTCATCCGCCGCGAATTCGCTTTGCTGCTTCCGCTCGCGCTGGCGACACTTTATGTCGGCGATGTCGTTGCCAATCTGGCAGCGGGTATGTCAACGCCTGCCACGCCCAATCCGCTCGCGACGATTGCCATCCTTGCTGCGACAATCTGGTCAATTGTCGGGCAGTTGTCGATTGTGTCGCTTGTCCTAAAGCCTGGACAGAGCGTCGGCGAAGCATTGGCGCACGGCGGTGCCCGTCTCGGCAAGGTCATTCTCGTCGCGCTTTTGCTCGGTATCGTCGTGGCGCTGGCGTTGTCGCCAATCGGTGCTGTGGCGATTGCCTATGGGGCAAATCCCGAAGTGCCCGAGTCATTTCAAAAGCTGCCGGGGTGGCTTGGTTTGCTGGTGCTGGTGACGCTGGCCGTACTCATTTGGCTCGGCATCCGGCTGGCGCTGATGAACGCGCTGATCGTCGACCGGAATCCCAGCGTGCTGGATACAATAAAAGGCGGTTTCGCCCTCACAAAAGGCATAACGGCGCGCCTGTTGCTGATCGTGCTTTTATACGGGTTGATGGTGCTGGTGCTCGGATCGGCGGTGAAATTTGTTGCCGGAAGTCTTTTCGCATTGATCGGCGCAGGTCTTGGGTCGCCATTCGCGGGATCCGTGATGACAGCGCTGGTCGGCGGTATCGTCAACGCCGGGCTGTCACTCATCGCGACCGTCTTCCTCGCGATGCTTTACAGCCGCCTACAGAATCGGGACTTGCGGAGCACTTTCGCTTGAGAGCGCACCCGTAAGGCGCGGGTCAGCAAAGATTTCGATCTGGCGCTGGTAAGGCACAAAGCCTTGCGCGCGGTAAAATCCCAGTGCGCCCGGTGCATCGAGCGTGCAGGTATGCACCCAGACGCGCGTCACGTCTTTGCGCCAGGCGCGTGCCAGCGTTTCGGCCATGAGCCACCGTCCGAATCCCTTGCCGCTCAATTCGGGCACAAGCCCGAAGAATGCTATTTCTGCTTGCCCGGCTTCGCGGAAGTCGAGTTCGAGAATGCCGACTTCGATGCCTGAGGGATCGGTAACAGCATAAACTTCCACCTGCGGCGCACTAATAATCGCGAGCAGGGCTTCATCATCGAGAATAAGGCGGGAAAACCAGAGCCAGGGCGCACCAACACGCGCGAACAAAGTCCTGTATTTCGCAGCGTCTGCTGTGTGCCAACGGACCAGCTTCAACGGTGACGCAGGTACTGGTTTCGGCAATGGCCGCACCGTCATTTCGAGCGATGTGACAATCGCCGCGACATGGCCATCGGGGACTGGCGTCAGTCCCATGACGCCATCGGGGGCAGGCTCATCAGGATCGCATCGATATTGCCGCCCGTCTTGAGTCCAAACAGTGTTCCGCGATCGTGCACCAGATTAAATTCGGCATAGCGCCCGCGCCACGCCAGCATGACCGCGCGATCCGCATCGGTGAAGGGCGCATCCATCCGCCGCCGGACGATGCGCGGATAAACATCCAGAAACGCTTCGCCAACCGCTTTGGTCAGCGCCAGATCATCATCAAATCCATTTTCCATATGGTCATAAAAAATCCCGCCAACACCGCGATGGACCTTGCGGTGCGGGATGTAGAAATAATCATCGGCCCATGCCTTGAAACGGGGATAATCGCCCGATGGTTGCCCCGTGCAGGCGCGTTCCATCGTTGCGTGAAAATCGGCCGTATCCTCTTCAATCGGCAATGGCGGATTCAGATCGGCCCCGCCGCCGAACCAGCGCTTTGTCGTGCACAGAAAACGCGTGTTCATATGCACGGCGGGCACCTGCGGATTGGCCATATGCGCGACAAGACTGATCCCGGTGGCGAAGAAACTCGGGTCATCGCCTGCGCCGTGCATCGATTTGGCGAATTCGGGCGCAAAGGCCCCGCCGACGGTCGAGACGTTAACGCCGACCTTTTCGAAAACCCTGCCTTTCATGACGCCGCGAACCCCGCCGCCGCTGTCGCCGCTTTCATCGTCGTCGCGGTTCCAGGCGATGTAATCGAAGTCGGCGTCGCTGCCAGCATCATGCTCGATGCTGACGAAGGCAGCACAAATCCGGTCGCGTAGTGCTTCGAACCATGCGCGGGCCGTCGCTTGTTCGTTGTCCATTGTTATCATTGCGGCAATCCCCCTGTCTGGCGCAGTGCTTCGGCAAGCGCGATACCGACAGACACCGACAGGTTCAACGACCGTGCCGATACCGCAATCGGAATCCGCACGCGTGCGTCGCATTGCGCGGCCACACTTTCGGGCACGCCTGCGCTTTCCTGACCGAACATCAGGATGTCATTGGGACGGAATGCTGTTTCGTACAGCGACTCGACG
>JAYWFN010000045.1:0-5880 GCA_043778785.1 Sphingomonas sp.
TTTGGTTTCATGCTGGTCGGGTCGACGCTGCGTCGCCGCACCCCGATATATGCAGTGGCTGCCTAAAGAATTTCGCACACCACATCCTGCGGGCGGCAGAGGCGGACACCTTTTTCGGTTTCGACCAGTGGCCGATTGATCAGAATGGGGTGCGCGACCATCGCGTCGAGAATTGCGTCGTTGCTCGCCGACGGATCGGTGAGGCCGAGTTGCTCGGCAGGCGACCCCAGAATGCGCATGCCCGCGCGCGGGGTCATGCCAGCCTTCGCATAAAGCGCGACGAGGCGATCGCGGCCGGGCGGGTTGTTCAAATACTCGATCACGGTCAGGTCGACGCCGTGTGCTTCCTGAAGTATCGCGAGCGTCTTGCGCGATGTCCCGCAGGCGGGGTTGTGATAGATGGTGGCTTTCATGCTCGTTCCTCCGAAATCAGCCAACCGCTGACACCATACCCTAGAGTTGCGCCGATAGTCTGCGCGACGATAAACGCGGGGACATCGACCAAACGGATGCCGGCGAAACTATCCGTCATCGCGCGCGCCAGCGTGACGGCGGGATTGGCGAAACTGGTCGATGATGTGAACCAATAGCCAGCAACGATCCACGCGGCGACCAAAGCGGGCAGGGCATCGGGGCGATGGTGCCCGCCAAGGCGGATCGTCATCAGCAGGCCAAATGTTGCAACGATCTCGCCGAGCCAGACTGGCGGCCCGGTTCGCGCTTTGATGCCCGCTTCGATGACGGGATGCCCGAACATGGCGTGCGCCAGCATCGTTCCGGCGACCGCTGCGGCGACTTGGACTGCAATAACCGTCCAGCGCTGACCACCACCGGAAAGCAGCAACGTCACCACAGGATTGAACTGTGCACCGGAAATTGGACCGAGCAGGTTTATGAGGACATAGAGAACCCCCGCAGTTGCTGCTGTGTTGCCGAGCAATGCAACCGCGTCATTACCACCGGCCAGCTTCTCGGCCATAATCCCTGACCCGACAACCGTTGCGACAAGCAGAGCCGTGCCAATCGCTTCGGCGACGACGATGCGCTTCACGGGAGGGGCGGTGCGCAGCACGAGGTGGACGAGGCATTCGCGGATTCGAGCCGGTTGAGGTTTGCGAGCGCGGTTATAGCCAATTCGTCGGACAGTTTGTTGCCATAATTGGTGGCCTCGCTGTTTGTCATAAACGTTTCCCAGATGACGCCATCGGGATCGGTGATCCAGTTCTTTTCAGATTGGGCATAGCAACAGGTCGTGGCGCCCTCTTCAAGGACTGGGCGGCCCGCTTGCTTCAGCCGGTCGTGGACTTCAGCGAGTTCTTCGGACGTCTCGACCTGAATGCCGATATGCTCGATGCCCTTGGCTGTGTGACTGGTCGGCGTGATGGCGAAATTGACACATGGGTCTTCAAGCATCCATTTTGCGTAGTCGCGTTTCAGCACGGACGGTTCCGCGGCGAACAGAGTGGAGTAGAACTTTACCGACTGGTCGATGTCTTCGACGCCAAGGTGAAGATGCATCCGTTTCATGCGATTTTCCTTTCAGATTCGGTGGCGCAACTGGCGCCGGCACAACAGTTTTCCATAAGATAGCCGATAAGTGCGCCCATGGCGGCAAAGTCCGCAGAGTAAATCAGCGACCGGCTTTTGCGGACACGGAGAACGAGACCGGCGCGTTCGAGCTGGGCAAGGTGGAACGACAGCGAAGAGGCGGGGATATTCAAGTGATCGGCGATCGCGCCGGCCGCTGCACCCTCGTTTCCTTGTTGAACGAGGTAACGAAAGGCTTCGAGCCGGTGCTCCTGCGCCAATGCCGCAAGGGCGCGCACGGTTGCTTCAGTTTCCATGATTCGACAATTATCGAAACATCGAAATTATGTCAACCTATTCGTCAGATCGAGCGTTGCATGTAAACGGTATCAAGCAGGCGACCGAATTTCAGCCCGACCCTTTCCATGCGACCCGCGTGGCGAAAACCGCATTTGGCATGGAGCGCGATCGAGGCGGGTTCGCCACCACCGATGACGGCAATGACTTCGCGGAAGCCGGCAGCTTCCGCGCGGTCGATGAGAGCGGTCATGAGCTGGAAGCCGATGCCCTTTCCAATCGCATCGTGGCGGACATAGATGCTGTTCTCGCAGGTGCGTGCGTAGGCAGCGCGGTCGCGGAATTGGGTGGCATAGGCGTATCCCAATAGCTCTCGGTCGACTGCCGCGACGATAAAAGGCCATTGTCTGGCAAGGACGTCGATTAGTTTCGCGGTCCAGAAATCAACGGTCGGCGGCACCGTCTCAAAACTGGCCGTGCCGTGCAAAACATGATGCGCATAGATCGCGGCAACGGCGATCGCATCCGCCACCGTTGCATCGCGGACCATCACGCTTCGCGCGCCAGCCATTCCTCGAGCCACTTGATTGTATAATCACCATTTTGAATATCGGGCTCGTTCAGCAGCGCCTGATGCAGCGGAATCGTTGTCTTGACGCCTTCGATCACGGTTTCTTCGAGCGCGCGGCGCAGGCGCATCATCGCGGCTTCGCGCGTCTTGCCATAAACGATCAGCTTGCCAATCATGCTGTCGTAATAAGGCGGGATCCGGTATCCCGCATAAAGCCCGCTGTCGAAGCGGACGTGCATCCCGCCGGGGGCGTGAAAATACGTAACCTGGCCGGGTGATGGCGCGAAGGTTTTGGGGTCTTCGGCATTGATCCGGCATTCGATGGCGTGGCCGACAAACTCGATTTCGTCCTGCGTCACCGATAGTGGCTTCCCTTCCGCCACGCGGATTTGCTCGCGGACCAGATCAATACCCGTGATCATTTCGGTCACCGGATGTTCGACCTGAAGCCGGGTGTTCATTTCGATGAAGTAGAATTCGCCATCTTCCCACAGGAACTCGATCGTTCCGGCACCGCGATAGCTCATGTCAGCCATCGCTTTTGACACGATGCCGCCCATGCGCGCGCGCTCGGACGCCGATATGATTGGCGACGGGGCTTCTTCAAGGACTTTCTGATGCCGCCGCTGGAGCGAGCAATCACGTTCGCCGAGGTGAACGGCGTTGCCGTTGCCGTCGCCGAACACCTGAAATTCGATGTGACGCGGATTGCCGAGATATTTCTCGATATAGACAGTGTCGTCGCCGAATGCTGCTTTGGCTTCGGTGCGTGCCTGGCCCATCAGGCTTTCGAGATCGTCGGCGTTTGTGACCACCTTCATGCCACGCCCGCCGCCGCCACTCGCAGCTTTGACAATGACCGGATAACCGATTTCGCTGGCAATGCGCTTGCCGTCGGCGATTTCGGTTACCGCGCCGTCAGAACCGGGGACGAGCGGAAGGCCGAGCTTACCCGCCGTTCGTTTTGCCTCGACCTTGTCGCCCATCGTGCGGATATGGTCGGGCTTTGGTCCCACGAAGATGATGTCATGTTCTTCGACGATGTCGGCGAATTTCGCGTTCTCGCTCAGAAAACCATAGCCCGGATGGATCGCGTCCGCGCCGCTGATTTCCGCCGCCGAGATGATCGCGGGAATGTTCAGATAACTGTCGGCAGCGGCGGGCGGGCCGATGCAGATGGCTTCGTCGGCAAGGCGGACGTGCATCGCGTCGGCATCGGCCGTCGAATGCACCGCAACCGTCTTGATTCCCAATTCATGACACGCACGGTGGATGCGCAGCGCAATCTCGCCGCGATTGGCGATCAACAGCTTTTCGATTGTCATTCGATGACCAATAACGGCTGGTCAAATTCGACCGGCTGGCCGTTTGCGACCATCACCTGCACCACTTTGCCCGCGCGCGGAGCAGCGATCGGGTTCATGACTTTCATCGCTTCGATAATCACGAGCGTTTGTCCCTCGCTCACCGTATCGCCGACGCCGGCAAAGGGTTTTGCACCGGGTTCGGCAGCAAGGAAGACCGTCCCGACCATCGGCGATTTGATCGCATTGGCGCTGGACGGCGCAGGGGCAGCGGGAGCCTCCGCAACTGGCCCGGCCGGGGTCGGGGCGGCAACTGTAGCCGCGGTTGCCGCAATCGCGGCTACCGTCCGCGCAACACGAATTTTGCGCTCGCCATCCTGCACTTCGATTTCGGTCAGATGTGTTTCGTCGAGCAACTCGGCAAGCTGCCGGACCAGCGCGGCATCAACCTGCATCGCGCTTTTGTTATCGGCCATGATGGACCCCCGTTTCATTTGCAGCCCAAATGTCAGAGCTTGGCCGCCGCGTCCAGCGCCAGCGTGTAACTCGCGGCACCGTGCCCCGCAAAACAGCTGTGCGCCGCCATCCCGACATAGCTCAAATGCCGGAATTCCTCGCGCTTGTGCGGGTCAGACAGGTGCACTTCGATGACCGGCACTGTGATCGATTTGATCGCGTCGTGGATCGCAATCGATGTGTGCGTATAGCCGCCTGCGTTGAGCAAGACCGCCTTCGCGCCAACAGCATTGGCCTCGTGCAGCCAATCGATCAGATGCCCTTCATGATTCGACTGGCGCATATCGATGGTCAGGCCCAGCGGGCGCGCCTGATCCTCCAGCCGCCCGGCAATGTCGTCAAGCGTGTCCGACCCGTAAATCGTCGGCTCGCGCGTGCCGAGCAGGTTGAGGTTGGGGCCGTTGAGGACGAAGATTGTTTTGCCATCTTGTCGATTTGGCGCACTTTTGCTTTTTGGATCGTCGAAGAGTTCTTTTGGAGAAACGCCCAGCCCAGCCGCAATCTTGATAATCCAGTCGAGCGACAACGCCATCCTTCCATTTTCAAGCTTGTCTATGGTCGTAAGGTTTGTTCGTCCTGGAAGCCGCTCGGCAAGTTCTTTCATCGTGAGCTTATTCGACAATCGAATTCTGCGAATGTTGTTTTCTGCATACTTTCGTTGGGGCGCTTTGGTGTTCACCCCATCAACTCCCGCACATCCGTAAGCCTTCCGGTCACCGCTGCCGCCGCCGCCATTGCTGGGGAAACGAGGTGCGTCCTTGCCCCCGGACCCTGCCGCCCGACGAAATTGCGGTTGCTCGTCGACGCACAGCGTTCGCCGGTGGGGACTTTGTCGGGATTCATGCCCAGGCAGGCCGAGCAGCCGGGCTCGCGCCATTCGAGGCCGGCGTCGATGAAGATGCGGTCGAGGCCTTCTTCTTCGGCCTGGCGCTTCACCAAGCCTGAGCCCGGCACGACAATCGCCCACTTCACACCGTCCGCCTTGTGCCGCCCCTTGATAACAGCAGCAGCGGCGCGGAGGTCTTCGATGCGGCTGTTGGTGCAGCTGCCGATGAAGATATTCTCGACCGCGACGTCCTGCATCCGTGTGCCCGGCGTCAGGCCCATATAAGCGAGCGATTTCGCCGCCGCTTCCTGTTTGGCGGGGTCGGCAAAGCTCATCGGATCGGGCACGGTGCCGGTGATCGCAACGACATCCTCGGGGCTCGTCCCCCAGGTGACGTTGGGGCCGATGTCGGCGGCGTCGAGGATCACGGTCTTGTCGAAGACGGCGTTCGCGTCGCTCGGCAGCGTGCGCCAGTAGGCGACGGCGGCGTCCCAATCTGCGCCCTTTGGGGCCATCGGGCGACCCCTCAGATATTCTATAGTCTTGTGGTCGGGCGCAATGAGGCCCGACCGCGCACCGCCCTCGATCGCCATGTTGCTGACGGTCAGGCGGCCTTCGATACTCAAGTCGCGGATGACCGATCCGGTGAATTCGATGACATAGCCGGTGCCGCCCGCCGCGCCGATCTTGCCGATGATCGCGAGGACGACATCCTTGGCGCTGACGCCGAAACCCAGCGTCCCGTCAACGCGCACTTCCATCGTTTTGGAGGGTGCAAGCTGAAGCGTCTGCGTGGCGAGGACATGTTCGACTTCGCTCGTGCCGATGCCGAAGGCGAG
>JAYWFN010000046.1:0-2404 GCA_043778785.1 Sphingomonas sp.
AAAGAAACGCAGATCATCGCTATATACGGCAAGGGCGGCATTGGCAAAAGCTTCACGCTGGCCAACCTGTCCTACATGATGGCGCAGCAGGGCAAGCGCGTTCTCCTCATCGGTTGTGATCCGAAGTCCGATACGACCAGCTTGCTGTTCGGCGGCAAATCAACGCCGACGATCATCGAGACCAGCGCCGCGAAGAAACTGGCGGGCGAAGAAATCGGCATCGAGGATGTCTGTTTCCAGCGCGATGGCGTGTTCGCGATGGAGCTAGGCGGCCCCGAAGTCGGTCGCGGTTGCGGCGGGCGTGGGATCATCCACGGGTTCGAGACGCTCGAGAAACTGGGGTTCCATGAATGGGGCTTCGATTATGTCCTGCTTGATTTCCTTGGTGATGTGGTCTGCGGCGGGTTTGGCCTGCCGATCGCGCGCGACATGTGCCAGAAAGTCATCGTCGTCGCATCGAACGATTTGCAGTCGCTCTATGTCGCCAACAACGTCTGCAAGGCAGTCGAATATTTCCGCAAGATGGGCGGCAATGTTGGCGTCGCGGGCATGATCCTGAACAAGGATGACGGCACCGGCGAAGCGAATGCCTTTGCCGAAGCGGTGGGCATTCCCGTGCTGACCGCGATCCCGGCGAATGAGGACATTCGCAAGAAATCAGCCAATTACCAGATTATCGGCAAACCCGGCGGGCAATGGGCGTCCTTGTTCGAAGACCTTGCCGAAAATGTCGCGAGCGCGCCGCCGCTGCGCCCGACGCCGCTTGATCAGGATGGACTGCTCGGGCTGTTCAGCGCCGACATTACGGGGGCGGACTACACGCTGCGCCCTGCAACACAAGGCGACATGCGCGGCAAAGCGTTTGTGCCCAAAGCGAGCCTTGAAGTGGTTTACGATGCAGTCTGAGGGCGCCTGCTCCAGCACGGGGACACTCCGTGACGCCGCCATCGCAGCAGGCAAGGCTGACGTGCTCGATCGCTATGACGCGGATTATCCAAAGGGTCCGCACGATCAGCCGCAATCCATGTGCCCAGCCTTCGGGTCGCTCCGGGTGGGCCTGCGCATGCGGAGGACCGCAACGATTTTGTCGGGTTCCGCGTGCTGTGTTTATGGCCTGACCTTCACGTCGCACTTCTATGGCGCGCGGCGTTCGGTCGGCTATGTGCCCTTCTCGTCCGAAACGCTGGTAACGGGCAAACTGTTCGAAGACATTCGCGATGCGGTGTATCAGATCGCCGACCCCGCGCTTTATGACAGCGTAATCGTCACCAACCTGTGCGTGCCGACCGCGTCGGGCGTGCCACTGCAGCTGCTGCCCAAGGAAATCAACGGCGTGCGGATCATCGGCATCGACGTGCCTGGCTTCGGCATTCCGACGCATGCCGAAGCCAAGGATGTGCTGGCGGGGGCGATGCTCGCTTATGCGCGCGCCGAAGCCGAATCGGGTCCGGTGGCGGCACCGAAAGAACGATCGGCACTGCCAACCGTGACATTGCTCGGCGAGATGTTCCCGGTTGATCCGGTGGGGATTGGCCAGATGCTTGCGCCGCTGGGGCTGGCGGCAGGGCCGGTCGTCCCGACACGCGAATGGCGCGAACTTTATGCGGCACTCGATTGCGCGGCGGTGGCGGCGATCCATCCCTTCTACACCGCGAGCATCCGCGAGTTCGAAGCGGCGGGGCGCACTGTGATTGGTTCGGCCCCGGTTGGTGTCGATGGCACGGCGGCTTGGCTGGACTCAGTCGGCAAGGCCTGCGGCATCGCGCAGGACAAAGTCGACGAGGCGAAGAACAAGTTCCTGCCCGCGATCCGCGATGCGCTGGCGGCGAAACCGATCAGGGGGCGGATTACGGTTTCGGGCTATGAGGGCTCCGAACTACTGGTTGCGCGCCTGCTGATCGAAAGCGGTGCGGATGTGCCGTATGTCGGCACCGCCTGCCCGCGCACGGTGTGGAGCGATCCCGACCGCGAATGGTTGATCGCACGCGGCGTCAAGGTGCAATACCGCGCCAGCCTCGAGCAGGATCTGGCAGCAGTCGATGGCTATCAGCCCGATCTCGCCATTGGGACAACGCCGGTGGTCCAGCACGCCAAAGCGAAAGCCATTCCGGCGCTGTATTTCACAAACCTGATTTCGGCGCGTCCCTTGATGGGTGTTGCAGGGGCAGGGTCGCTCGCCACCGTCGTCAATGCGGCACTCGGCAATCAGGCGCGGTTCGACAAGATGAAGGCCTTCTTCGAAGGCGTTGGCACAGGGCACAGTGCGGGGGTCTGGGAAAAGACGCCGGTTGATCGCCCCGAGTATAAAGCGAAATTTGCGGCCAAGCGCATTTCGGCGGCGAAAGCCGAAGAGGCAGTGGGCGTATGATTGCCCTCCATACCGTCATTCACGCGAAGGCGGGAA
>JAYWFN010000047.1:0-13783 GCA_043778785.1 Sphingomonas sp.
GCCGAAAGCTCGGAAAACATTGACCCATTTCGTGCCGTTGGGCAAAGGGCGGTTTCACGGGGATTTACCATGACAGTCAATGCGGTTGATTTTGCCAGCTTGCTGTGTTCGCGGCTGTGCCATGATTTGCTGAGTCCGGTCGGGGCGATGAACAATGGCCTTGAATTGCTTGCCGACGAGTCGGACCCTGACATGCGCGTCAAGTGCCTCGAGCTTTTGAGCGAAAGCGCGCGGGCGTCTGCCAACAAACTGAAATTCTTCCGGCTGGCGTTCGGCGCGGCGGGTGGCTTTGGCGATGTTGTTGATTCACGCGAAGCGAAAGCGGCCATTGAAGGGTTGCTCGGCGATAATGCGCGGATCGAAATCGGCTGGCTGGTCGAGGAAGCAACGCTTTCAAAGACAGCGATCAAGGTCTTGCTCAATCTCGTTTTGATGGCGGGCGATTCACTGGTGCGTGGCGGTCGGCTCGACGTCGGGGCCGAAATCAAGGACGGCACGACCGAAATCGTGGTTCGCGCGGAGGGCGCGCGTCTGGTCCTCGACGCCGAATTGCGAACCGCGCTGAACGGTGAAGCCGATGAAGACAGCCTAACCCCGCGCGCGGCAGCGGCATGGCTGGTGCATTTGCTTGCGGTTGAAACCGGGGGCCACTCACAAGTGCTGGCGCCCGACCCCACCGTGCTACTGTTCGGGGCGACGCTGAAGCGGGCTTAGGATTGGGGTTTGGTGCTTTTTGTCAGGTTTCGACAAGTTTTCGGCCATACCGAATTTGCTTTCGCAAATATAATTGCGGACATTCCCGGACCATGTAATTCTCATGCGATGGATCGCGCCGAGCAGCTCCGCAAGATGGAACCACAGTTGGTGGCAGATGTCAGGCTTTATCGAGCTGATGAAGGCGATCGTTGCTCGGCGGCCTTTTTAGGCTGGGGTTGTCCTTGCATGGTATCCAGTAATCCGCCTTGGATTGGTCGGGATGGATGGCCGCTCCTTGGTGATAGGCCCCTTGAACCCGGAGATAGGCGAAGGCTCGGATTTGTTTTCCTTTCGCCAGACACTCCAAAGGTCCTGCGTGACGCAGGCCAATTTTATTTATGGGAAGGCAGGATCGTCGGCGAAGCCGTTGTCGTCAGCTGACGACGACATTGCAGAAAAATCATTGTTCGCATAGCAATCACTGATGCGCCTGATTGGCATTTCAGCAAGTGTTATCGGAGGAGCGCTTTTTCTCGGGTGCTGCTCCGGGGACACCACGCTCATCGGCGATTACAAACAGGCCGATTTGGGCGGCAGCAATCAGGTAATCATAGGAAACGGTGGATCGATATACGTAGATCGCGTGTCCGCCTACGCGCTTGAAAACGCGACTATCCTGATTGAAACTCAAGGCAATAGCTTTCACCAAAACTGCACTTTCGGTCGGATCGATACGTCAAAAAACACGCTTTTTGGTCTGCCCACAGGCACGGCTCTTCAGCGAGAGGCGATCCGAGCAATCAAAAATCATGGTAGAAGCGTAAATTGGCGTTCATGCGCCTTGCCCGGATGAACGTCTGGATTCCGGCTTGCGTATCCAAAACCCGACAGTCAGCACCCCCCAACAAACCGGACATCTCAGGTAAAATTACGCTCTTAATCCCCGCGCACCCTCGCCCTAACGCCCCCTTAACCAATCATGCGCTATGGAGTGGCGACACCCGAGGGATGGCATGTGGACGAGTTGACCGGCGAATTTGTGACGGAGACGCGCGAGACGCTGGAGCATATCGGCGAATCGCTGCTGCATTGGGAAGCCAATCCCGGCGATGCCGCGCGGCTCGACGAGATTTTTCGCTTTGTCCACACGGTCAAGGGAAGCTGTGGCTTTCTTGATCTGCCGCGGATCGGCGCGCTTGCCCATGCCGCCGAAACCGCATTGGGCGCCGTTCGTGATGGCGCTCGGTCGCCTGACCCGCATCTTGTCGGTGCGTTGCTGGCGATCATCGACCGGATATCCGTGCTGAGTGATGCACTCGATACAAAAGCCGAGACACCCGATCCGCTGAGCGATGCGGCGCTGATCGCGGGCATCGACGGACGCAACCTTTCCGAAATCGACGCCGCGCCCGTCGCAATCAAACAGGCGCGTAATGTCCGCGTGGCCGTCGACGTGCTCGAAACCGCAATGACACAAGTGTCAGACCTCGTTCTGGCGCGTAACGAGCTGGCGCGCTGCCTGCGCGAGCAGGAAGTCGACATCAGCATAGCGGCAGCGTTCGAGCGGGTTTCTTCTGCGATTGGTGATGTCCGTGAAACCATTGCGCGAACAAGAATGCAGCCGATCGAACGCCTGTTTGCGCTGTTGCCGCGACTGGTCCGTGACACCGCCAATGCCGTTGGCAAGTCGGTTCAGCTGCGGATCGAGGGCAGCGACGTCGAGATTGACCGCGAGATGATCGAAGCGATCCGTGATCCGCTAACCCATATCGTCCGCAACGCCATCGACCACGGCATCGAAGTCGCGACCGACCGCGAGCGCTCGGGCAAAGCGAGCGCGGGCACTCTGACTGTCACCGCGCGGCAATCGGGCAATCAGGTTTCGATCACGGTCAGCGACGATGGCCGCGGAATCGACGTTGCCCGGCTTGTTCAAAAGGCCGTCGCAAATGAACTGATCACCCCTGCCAAGGCCGCCGCGCTGACGCCCGACGCCGCGTTGAACTTGATTTTTGCGGCGGGACTTTCGACCGCTGACAATGTCACCGAAATTTCGGGACGCGGGGTCGGCATGGATGTCGTCCGGGCCAATGTCGAGCGGCTCGGCGGGGCTATATCGATCGAGAACCGTCCGGGTCGTGGCCTCGCGATCACATTGCGCGCGCCACTGACGCTGAGCATCATGAATGCGTTGCTGGTCGAAGCGGGTGACCAGCTTTTTGCCCTGCCGCGTGCGGCGATCCACGAGATTGTGTCGGTCAAATCCCCGACCGTGCGCGTCGAAGCGGTGGGTGGAGGCTATGTTGCCGTCGTACGAGGGCGGATGCTTTCGGTGGTGTCGCTGGCGCTCATGCTCGGTCTTCGTGACGGTCCGCTGTCACATTTGGTCATTGTGGACCCGCCCGGTGGTAATCGCTTTGCTATGGGTGTTGCGCATGTTCGCGATCACGAGGAACTGGTCGTACGGCCGACGGCGCCGCATGTGGCTGCACTTGGCACATATGCCGGACAATCGCTGCCCGATAACGGTGTGCCCATTCTCGTTATCGATTCAACCGGGATTGCAGCGCGCGCCGGGATTGATGACGAGCGGCGGCAAAGCGCCACGACCGAGATCGCGACATTCATCACGGATCAGAAATCGCTCTTGCTGTTCGACGGGCTCGATGGTGAACGGCGTGCCTTCCGCGCGGCGGATATCATCCACATCGATGATGTCGATGCGCAGGATTTTGTTTCGCACGGCGCGAACAGTTTCGTGGTGCTGGCGGGCGATTTGCTCCCCGTCATCGTGGATGGCGTTTTGCCGCAAAGCGGGCGTGTGGCCCTCCTGCAACTGGACGATGATGGCGCGGCAGTGGGGTATCCCGTCACCGCCGTGCATGATCTGGCGCCATTGCCCGATGTGACGCCGATCAATGATCCGCTGGTCGAGAGCTTTGTGATGATCGATGGCCGCGCTGTGGCACTGCTTGCCTGGCCCCGCCTCGACCAAACGCCAAAGATACGAAGGAAACGCGCATGAGCGGCCTTTTCCTGATCGCGACAATTGCCGGCGAACGTGTTGCCATCGATGCCGCAGCAATCGAAGCTGTCGTCGATTTGTGGCAGATCGTGCCTGTTCCCCTTGCCGCCGAGCATGTCATCGGCGTTGCCGCCGTGCGCAGCCGTGTGCTGACGGTCATCGATGCCGCAGCGGCAGTGGGCCTGCGGGCAACGGCGACGGGCAACCGGGCGATCGTCATCGATACGGGCGGTCATCGATACGCGCTGCGGGTCGATTCCATTTCCGATGTCGCAGCGCAAATAGGCCCTGTCGTGCCGCTCGACGGGCCGATTGGCAAAAACTGGGGTGCTGTCAGCGCCGGTACCATCGATACACCGCAGGGATTTGCAATCCTGATCAACGCTGCTTTGTTGATCGCCGGGCCACTCGCCAAAGCTGCATGACCCGTTAACCTGGCACACACCAATCCTGCGTAATACCTTTAATGACATTTGGTTGGCCAGAAAGTGTAGCGTAAAAATGTCGAGAACCTGCCTGATCGTGGATGATTCGAAAGTTATCCGGAAAGTCGCCCGACATATTCTAGAAGCGCTTGATTTCAGCGTTTCCGAAGCCGAGGACGGCAAGATGGCGCTCGACGCCTGCGCCGTATCGCGACCCGATGTTGTTCTGCTCGACTGGAACATGCCCGTCATGAGCGGCATGGATTTCTTGCGCGCATTGAGCGAACGCGGCGGCGAAAAGCCCAAGATCGTGTTTTGCACAACCGAAAATGGTGCCGCACATATCCGGGCCGCGCTCGACGCTGGTGCCGACGAATATATCATGAAGCCGTTTGACCGCGAGACACTCGCCAGCAAGCTCCAGATTGTCGGCGTCGCTTAAAGACGGCCCTGACATGTCAAATGTTGCCCGCCTCGATTCCTCGAGCCAGCCCGACGCTGCACTGATCCGTGTTCTGATCGTTGATGATTCTGCGGTTGCGCGGGCGGCGCTGACGCGCATGGTTTCTGCTGCGCCGACCTTTGAAGTGGTTGCAGCGTTGGACGGTGCGCGCCGTGCGATTGACTGGCTTGGCAGTGCGCACGTCGACATCGTTCTTCTGGACATCCAGATGCCCGGACTGGACGGTCTTGCTGCGCTGCCAGAACTCGTTGAGGCCTGCCGCGGTGCCCGCATTATCATCGTTTCGACATTGGCAGGCGATGGCGCACGCGCGACAATCAAAGCGCTCGCGCTTGGCGCCGCCGATACCTTGGCAAAGCCGGACATCGATGCACTTGGTCGACAGTTTGGCGCGGTGCTTATCGATAAAATGCTGCGGCTCGGCAAAGCAAACCCTGCAACATTTCCTGCAGCACCTATGCCGCAATTGCTGCGGCAGGCGCCCGATACGGCAGTCGCATGCCTTGCCATCGGGGCATCGACGGGTGGCCTTCATGCGCTCGCAGCATTTTTTGCCAATCTGCCCCCGTCGTTCGATGCGCCGATCCTGATTACGCAACATTTGCCGCCGACCTTCATGGCTTTTTTTGCTGATCAACTGGGCACATTGTCTGGGCGATCTGTTCGCGTTGCGGCGGATGGCGATGTCGTAAAAGCGGGAGATGTGCTGGTCGCGCCGGGCAATTCCCATTTACAGATACAGCGCAGTGGTCGGCGGGTGAAAGTAAAGCTGCTCAATCTTGCTGTGCCGTCGCGGTGCTGCCCGTCGGTTGATCCGATGTTTGCCAGTGTCGCATCGGTGTTCGGTGAAACAGCGCTCGGCGTTGTGCTGACCGGGATGGGGCGAGACGGTGAGATTGGCGCGGCGGCTATTGCAGAGGCGGGGGGAACAGTAATCGTTCAGGATGCCGTTAGTTCGACCGTCTGGGGTATGCCGGGCGCAGTTGCACGCGCGGGTTTGGCAAGTTTGATCGCACCACCCGACGCACTCGCCCGTTATGCATCGGACCGCGGGGTAATGCGATGAGCAGCAGTCACGCCGCTGCGATGCGTATTCTCGGAGGATTGCTTGAGGCGCGGACAGGGCAGCAACTTATTGCGGGTCGCCAATGGCGCATCGAGACTGCGCTGAAGCCCGTGGCGCGCTCGCTCGGGCTTGATGGCATCGAAGCGCTGGTCGCGACGCTCGTCTCGGCAAAAGATGATGTCATTGCGACGCGCGTGGTCGAGGCGTTGCTCAACAATGAAACATCGTTCTTCCGTGATCCGGGAGTTTTTGAATTACTCGGCAGCGCTGCCTTTGATAAAATCCGGTCGGCGCGAAAAGAAAGCAGACGGCTGCGGATCTGGTCGGCAGGATGCTCGACAGGGCAGGAGCCCTATTCACTCGCTATAATGCTGCGCGAAGCAGAAGCGCGCTGGGCAGGGTGGTCAATCGATATCGCAGCGACCGATGTCAGCGACGCCGCCGTGTCGCGGGCACGGCGCGGGCGATACTCGCAGTTTGAAATCCAGCGCGGATTGCCCGTGCGCACGATGCTGCGCTGGTTTCAGCAAGAGGGTGACGATTGGCTTGTCGACGCGCGATTGCGCCGGATGATCCGTTTTGCCACGCACAGCTTGCTTGCCCCGCCGCCGGGGCAATTCGATGTGATCCTGTGCCGCAATGTCCTGATGTATTTTGCGCCAGCGGTGCGCAGCGCCGTATTTGACCGGTTGCACGAAGCGTTGGCCCCTGATGGTATTCTCATGCTGGGTGCGGGCGAAACAGTGATCGGTCAGACGACCCGGTTTGCGTCTGATCCAGCTTTGCGCGGGCTCTATGCTGTTGCCAGGGAGAAGGCACAGGTGGAACGAAAAGTTGCTTAGCGCATCGCATTGCCATGCCGCTAGCCGCCGTTATGATTGACGCGATGATCGAAACGCCATCGCCCAATTTTGACGAACGCACGATGCCGGTGTCGATCCTCGTGCTACATTATACTGGGATGCCAGATGCCGCCGGCGCAATTGCGCGGCTGAGCGATCCCGAAGCCAAAGTTTCTTGTCATTATCTGATTGCCGAAGATGGCCAGATTGTCCGCATGGTCGCCGAAGACAAGCGCGCGTGGCACGCGGGCAAGTCGCACTGGCGCGGGATCGACAGTCTGAATTCGTGCAGCATCGGCATCGAGGTCGTTAATCCGGGTCACGAGTTCGGCTATCGCCCGTTTCCCGAAGCGCAGATCGATGCGCTGATCCCGCTGGTTGCCGACATTGTCGCGCGATACGGGATCACGCGCGGCAATGTTGTCGGCCATTCGGACATTGCCCCGGCACGCAAGCAGGATCCGGGTGAGCTGTTTCCCTGGTATCGGCTCGCCAAGCTGCGTCTCGCCTTGCCGCGACCGACCAGGAATCTGATGGACCCGCACTGGAGCGACGCGGGGTTCCTGCTCGCGCTCGGACGGTTCGGCTACGATGTAACGGACACGCTGGCCGCGACCGTCGCGTTTCAGCGACGTTTTCGCTCCGAACTGATCGACGGGACCATCGACGGCGAGTGTCGCGCGATCCTGCTCGCGCTGCTGCTTCCCAAACCGACCGGGGATGACTAGAGCGGTAATGCCAGAGGGTTGGGCGACCGCGCGGGGAAACCTTCGAGGAAAGTCCGGGCTCCATAGAGAAACGGTGCCGGGTAATGCCCGGCCAAGGTGACTTGAGGGAAAGTGCCACAGAAAACAAACCGCCGCACTTCGGCGCGGTAAGGGCGAAACGGTGCGGTAAAAGCGCACCGCAGTTCTGGTAACAGAACTGGCAGGGCAAACCCCACCGGGAGCAAGACCGAATAGGGACGGCATATGGGCTTACTCGGCTCTGTCGTCCGGGTTGGTTGCTAGAGAGCGTCGGCAACGGCGTTCGTAGAGGAATGGTCGCACATCGCGTTTCGGCGCGAGGACAGAACCCGGCTTACAGACCCTCTGGTGCTTTAACGGCTTGCCCCCTAGATGGGGTCGATGGCTCGACCTTCATCACGTTCACTCGACTGGGGTTTTCCGCGTTGGCGCGGTTACGGCAGCGATACCGCCGCGACGACAGTGCGCATCTGCGACCGGCACAATTGCGACGAGAAGGGCGACCGGCCTGCACCGAAATCACCCAACTCGCCCGATCGCTGGTATTTCTGCGAGAAACATGCAGGCGAATATAACCAAGGCTATAATTATTTCGAAGGCCTGAGCGCCGAGGATACTGCTGCGCGCGAAGCTGACATGGGGCGGACAGCGTCAGCGTATACGGCGGCATCGCATTATGGCTGGGGCGCGGCGGGCGATGGCACGCGGTCGCGCGATGAGATGCGTGCGCTGGCGGTGCTTGAGCTTGAATCCTACGCGACATTCGAGGATGCGCGCGGGGCGTGGCGGCGGCTGGCCAAGGCCAACCATCCCGACATCAAACCCAATGACGCGAAAGCCGCTGAGCATTTCCGCGCGATACAGGCCGCATGGGAAGTGCTTCGCACCGCCGAGGAGCGGCGGACGGCCAGCTGATGTTCAAGATTGCCAAGTCGAACTGGGATCAGACGGTGCTGCTGTGCGAGAAATGTTCTAAGAAAATCGGTGGCGGGTTTGGGCCGAAGGGCAAGACGCCGTTGTTGAAAGCGTTACGCGCAGTTCTTGGCAAGGGCCGCAAGGCGTCGGTCGGTGTGGTACCGGTCAAATGCCTTGGCGTCTGCCCAAAGAACGCTGTCACGGTGATTGACTCGCGGCGGCCGCGTGAATGGATGATTGTGCCTGCGGGGACGCCGGTTGCGCATGTCGTGAATGCATTGGTCGATTAGAACATGATAGCTTTTGATTGACCCGCAGTCCTGAGCCTGTCGAAGGACGGTTAGACGAACGAACTGTCCTTCGACAGGCTCAGGACTGCGGTGTTTCTTGCCAAGTTGATCAAGCCTAAACCAGCATCCGGTCAGCGGTGGCCCGGATCAGCGCGATCATGTTGGGGATGCCCTGCGTCCGGTTCGAGCTGAGTTGAGCCTTTAATGCAAAGGGGGCGAGTTCGGCGTTGATGTCGGTTTTTATTATCTCTTCAGCCGTGCGGTCCTGCACCGTGGCGAGCACGAGAGCGATGATCCCTTTGGTGATCGCGGCATTTGAATCGGCGAGGAAATGGAGACGCTTGTCACCGGTCTTGGTTGGATAGACCCAGACGCTGGCGGAGCAGCCGCGAACGAGTGTCGCGTCGGTCTTCAGCGGATCAGGCATCGGTTCGAGGTCACGACCGAGATCAATCAGCAGGCGATAACGGTCATCGGGATCGAGCATTTCGTAATCGGCAAGGATGTTGGGGAGGGTTGGCATTTCTGTCCCCTAGCAAACCTATCCGTCATGCTGAACTTGTTTCAGCATCCATCCCCTAGCGCATCCTTCGGTCGCGTTGGGGCATGGACCCTGAAACAAGTTCAGGGTGACGGCGAAAGTTACATATCCACGCCCGAGGCAATCGCTTCCAGTTTGCGGATGCGTTCTTTCAGGTCAGCCACGTCGATGCGTTGCGACGTTGATGGTGCCGACGGCATGCGCTGATTCAGTTCGAGTTGCTTGAGGTCAAGCCAGGCGCGGAAGGCTTTGAGGCCGATCAGCGCAAGGACCGTGAGCCCGGCAACGGTGGTCAGCGACAATGCAAGGTAGAGGGGCAACGTTTCCATGATCATTCTCCCGGTTTAGCGGAGTTTCTCGATCTCGCGGTCCAGCGCGCGGGCACCGTTATCGTCGGTAGCGAGGCGTTCGAGGACAGCGATGCGTTCTTTGAGGCCGTTGACTTCGTCGCGAAGGCGGGCGGCGTCGGGGTCGGCGATTACGACTTCGTTGCCGTGGCGATCCTCGCTGATGCCATGTTTGGCCCGGATACGCGTTTTGATGACACTGGTGATCATGACGATGGCGATGATCATGACGACCATTTCAAACGGATTCATGTGACGTCTCCCTTGTTCGATTTATTAGTTGAGCGGTGTGGTGCGGAGGCTTTCGATCTCGTCGGACAGATCGACGCCCTTATCAGTGGCGATCCGTTCGAGAACGCGGACGCGCGCTTCGAGCCGTTCGGTGTGCGCCGCATATTGCGCCGATTTTTCGGCGGTCATGCTGGTCTGCACTTCGAGCTGCTTTTCCTTGAGTGCGATCATTTTGGTCACGGTGCGCGCGATGATGGCGACGATAGGGATCATCAGCGCGATAATGGGGATGAAAACGGGGTCCATGTGCGTAATCCCTAATTGGCTGGTTTGGAGCGAAGCATTTCGATCTCGCGGTTCAGGCCGTGCGCTTCGTCGGTAACGATGCGTTCGACATTGGCGAGGCGATCCTTGATCGAGCCGAGTTCAGCGCGGAGCTGGCCATTTTCCTGGCTCAGCAACTTGACGCGCTCCGCGGTTTCTTCGTTCTTCTGCGGATAGAGCGCCTGGCCCCATTGGCCGTCGAGCGGGTAGCCATTCTTTATGCGGAGCCAAGTTGTAATAACCCATCCGCCGACCGCGACAATCGCGACGAGGAATGCGGCGGGGGCGATGGTTTCAAACGGTATCATATCTCTATTCCCTGTTTCAGCTGCTCAGCGCAGGCCGTCGATTTCGGTGGAAAGGCGCAGCGGTTTGTCGGTAACGATCCGTTCGAGGACAGCGATGCGATCTTCGAGGCGGGTCACTTTGCCCGTCAGCTGCTCGTTTTCATTGCTGAGCAGTTCGATCTGGCGGGCGGCTTTGGGGTCGTCTTTGCTGATCGTTCCGCCCCATTCGCCTTCGATTGGATAGCCATGTTTGGCGCGTATCCAGCTGGTGATGATCCATCCGACCATCGACATTGCAATGATGCTGAGGACGAATGCGGGTCCACCCATATCCATGATAATTCTCCCTGTTTGCGCACGCGTTACTTGAGGTTGTCGATCTCGTTGGCGAGGCTCGAGTTGCGGCTGGTGTAGTAGGTTTCGACGTCGGCGAGGCGGCGGTCAATGTCGCGGAACTTGGCTTTGACATCGCGGGTGCTGCGAGTCGGAGACTGACGGACACCCTGCCAGAATTTGGCGTCTTCGGGGCTGTCATACAGGCCGAGTGGCTTGGGATTGGCGACCCACGCTGTCACCCAGTAAGCGATCAGCGTCCACGGAAAGCCGCCCATGATGGTGAGGACAACAGCGGCAACGCGAACCCAGGTCCGGTCGATCCCAGTGTAGTCAGCGATCCCCGAACAGACGCCAAGCCATTTGGCATTTTGTTTGTCGAGGTAAAAGTCAGTGCGACGAGCGGTCATTGCAGGTCTCCTTGCGTGAAAAGGGTTACTGGCCGGACTTCCAGTTGGGATTATCGGCGGCCATGATACGTTCGATGGTGATGAGGCGATCTTCGAGGCGGCGTGCGGTATCATGCACGCCATCGAGTAGCCTTTCATCATCGACCGTCAGCGTCTTCGCCTGTTTCCATTTGGTGATGTAGTGGAATACCAGCCACGGCAGGCCGATGAACAGCATTCCGACAACCATGATAGGGACGAGAACATCTTCCATCGGCTTACCCTTTCTTTCCGGCAGCTTTGATCTTGGCCTTCATGGCCTCGAGCTCGGCGTCGATTTTCTTGTCAGTGCGCAGCTCGGCGATTTCCTCGTCGAGCGTTTTGACATTACCCATGCCCATCGCGTCAGCGCGCCCTTCGGCAAGGTCGGCTTCACGCTCGAGAATGTCGAAGCGCGAGAAAGCGTCCTTGGTCCGTTCGCCGGCATAGGCTTCGCGCATCTTGAAGCGCTGGTTGGCGCTGTCGATACGGGTTTCGATGCCGCTCTGCCGCGTGCGGGCTTCGCGCAGCTTGGTTTGTAGTTTGGCGATGTCGGCTTCGGACGCGCGCAGAGCGTCGTCGAGAACCTTGATCTGGTTCGACATCTGGTCGGCCATGTCGGTTGCCTTCGCCTTTTCGACAAGCGCGGCCTTGGCGAGGTCTTCGCGGCCTTTCGACAGCGCGAGTTCGGCCTTTTCCTGCCAGTTGCTCTCAAGCGTGGCGAGCTTGTCGATGTGACGCCGCATTTCCTTTTGATCGGCAATGGTGCGGGCGGCGCCGGCACGAACCTCGACCAGGGTCTCCTCCATTTCGAGGATGATGATGCGGATCATCTTGGCCGGGTCTTCCGCGCGATCGAGCATGTCGGTCATGTTGGCTGCGATAATATCGCGGGTGCGCGAGAAAATGCCCATCATTAAAACTCCTGAGTGAAACCTTAGATCGTTCGCCGGGGCGGTCCTAGCAAGGGGGCGGACCGCCCCGGTCACGATGCGCACCTGCTTCAAGCCTGTGCGGTCGTTTGGGTTGTCGCGGAGGCCGCGAAATTCGTAGGCTTCAGCGTCGAGTCGAGCCCGGCGAAGCTGAAGAGGACAACGCCGAGTGCCAGAGCGGCGACGGCGGATTTGCGAGCTGTGTTTGCGTTCGTCATTTATAGTCTCCCTGACTTGGGGTGGATAATTTGTCTTCCCGACGGACCGTCCGGCGGGAACATGAATAGTTTTGCAGGAACCGTGCCAGTTTGAAAAATGGCACAAAACGGGGATTCCTGTTTTTCATGCATAGATTATACTTGCCAACAGTTGGAAAAATACACTAACTATCAGGAATGGATCGTTCGCAACAGGTTGTAGGGCAGTCTTATGCCTTTCTGGACAGCATCGAGCGCGCGAGCAGCGCGGCGGCGCTGAACCGGCCTGTGTTGGTGATCGGCGAGCGGGGAACCGGCAAGGAGTTGATTGCCGAACGCTTGCATCGCCTGAGCCCGCGTTGGGCCGGGCCATTGATCACGATGAACTGCGCGGCGCTGGCCGAAACACTGATCGAGGCCGAGCTGTTTGGGCATGAGGCCGGCGCGTTTACCGGCGCCACCAAGGCACGCGAGGGGCGGTTCGAGGAAGCCGATGGCGGCACGCTGTTTCTTGACGAGCTCGCAACCTTGTCAGCGGGTGCGCAGGAACGCTTGTTGCGCGCGGTCGAATATGGCGAAGTGACGCGGATCGGCGCGAACAAGCCGTTGCAGGTCGATGTCCGTATCGTCGCGGCGACGAATGAGCATTTGCCGGGGCTGGTCGAACAGGGGCGGTTCCGTGCGGATTTGCTCGACCGGTTGGCGTTTGAAGTCGTCACGCTGCCGCCACTTCGCGCACGCGAAGGCGATGTGCCCGTGCTGGCGGATCATTTCGGGCGGCGGATGGCGTCGGAGATTGGCTGGCGCGAATGGCCAGGATTTTCGATGACAGCGAGCGATGTGCTCGCGAGATATGACTGGCCGGGCAATGTCCGTGAATTGAAGAATGTCATCGAGCGCGCTGTCTATCGCTGGACCGACGAGATGCGGCCGATTGATGTGATCGAGTTTGATCCGTTTGCATCGCCGTGGCGGCCAGCGGGGTCGAATATTCCCCTCCCCGGCGGGGCGGGGCCAGGGGCGGGGGAGCTCGCCCTTGCGTGCGTCGGCACTCAAGTGTCGGGCGCCGTCCACTCCACCCACCCCTCTCCTCAAGGGGAGGGCTTAGAACGAGTTTCCGACCTCCGCGCCTCGGTCGAGGCCCATGAACGCGCTATTCTTGAAGCAACGCTCGCTCGCTGTCGCTTCAACCAGCGCGAGGCGGCCAAGGCGCTGTCGCTTTCCTACGATCAATTGCGCCACTGCCTGCGCAAACACGGCATGCTCGAAAAGAAAGCAGCTTAATCGGCGGACTTTTCTTCCCCAAATCCATGCTTGGTCAGCACCGGAATGTTCGCCAGCGCAAATATGAATGTCACAGCGATAAAGCCCCAGACTTTTACGTTGACGTAGGTGTTGTCCGATACTTTCAGGTAAATTAGCACTTGGTTCGCGGCGGCCAATGCGGCAAAGAAAAACGCCCAGTTGCGCGACAAGATCATCCAGCCGCGATCAGATAGACCGTCATAACCAGCTTCGAGGACGTATTTGAGCAGTGGTTTGCCGCGCGCCAAGCCGATGAACAATAGGCTCGAGAGCAGGACGTAAACGGCAGTCGCTTTGTAACGAATGAGAACGGGGTCATGCAGCCAGAGCGTCAGCCCGCCGAAGCCGAGCACAAGCACGGCTGACAGCCAGAGCATCGGCGAAATCCGG
>JAYWFN010000048.1:0-2388 GCA_043778785.1 Sphingomonas sp.
GTGTCGACATCCTCGTCGATCTCGCCCAGCCGTGCATCGATCATCGTCGCTACATCCTCCAGCTCGGCACGCGCATCGGCTTCCCATAGTCCGTCCTCGAGCGGCACGATCAGGGCTTCGGGTGCGTCGTCATGCTCGTCTTCGATATCGCCGACGATTTCCTCGACCAAGTCCTCGATCGTGACGAGCCCCTCGGTCCCCGAATATTCATCGATAACGATCGCCAGATGCACCCGCTGCCGCCGCATTTCGGCAAGCAGGTCAAGGACACCCATCGATTGCGGCACGTAAAGCGGCTGGCGGATCAGCGCGGCAATCCCGTCGGGATGCGGCCCGGCCTGCGCCAAGATCGCGAACACATCCTTGATGTGGACCATACCCGTGACGACATCGAGGCTTTCGCGATAAACCGGCAGACGGCTGTGCCCAGCATCGGCAAATTGCGCGACGAGATCGGCAAAGCCAATCGTCTCGGGAACGGCAAGAATATCGCTGCGCGGCACCGCGACATCGTCGACCGTGCATTCGCCAAAGTGGAGAAGGTTGCGCACCATCTGCCGCTCTACGGGGGACAGATCGCCTTCGGCATCGGGGCCGGGCTCTTCCTCATGGTCGGCAATCGCTTCTTCGATCTGGTCGCGCAGCGTCGGCTCGCTGGCCCCGCCAAACAGCATCGCGCGCAGGTTGCTCAAGAGGCCAACCTCACTCCTACTATCGCCTTCTTTCATAATGGGAATTCAGTCCTGTATCGGATAAGGGTCATGCAGGCCGAGCGACGCCATAACATCACGCTCAATCGCTTCCATCGCTTCGGCTTCACTATCGGTCATGTGATCATAGCCTAGCAGATGGAGAACGCCGTGCACAATGAGGTGCATGGCATGATCCTGCGTTGACACGCCACGCTCGATGGCTTCGCGTTTACAAACGCCATCCGCAAGAACGATATCGCCGAGCAGGACTTCGCCGTCATCGGTGTTCGCCAGAGCGTCGATGAGGTCGGGCTGGACCATCGGGAAAGACAGGACGTTGGTCGGCTTGTCCTGCTGGCGATACTGGCGGTTGAGCGTCTGGACTTCAGCATCGGCTGTGAGCCGGATGGAGATTTCGATAGTCGCCGCTGTGGTGGCAAGGCCAGCGTGGGGGGTCGCGGCGATTGTGGTGCTGACGGCGCGGGTCGCGAGGGATTGCCAATCGAACGAAGGCCAGGACAATTCCGAAAGCAAGGCAGTTTCGATCATTCCTGGTCGTCACCGCTGAAATACGCAGCTAAATCTCGCGAACTACGCACAACATGGATAATTTCCATAACATCGTCACGATACCGGAAAAAGATAAGATACCCACGGACCGAAATACTGCGAAAACCGGTCCCGAGCGTCGTTCGATCCGTGCCCAAAATGCCTGGCAGCCCGGCCAGATACTCACACCTTCGGGTCAGTCGCTCGATGAAAGTATCCGCAACCTCGCGGCTGCCACTCTCCCTGAACACATACGCCGAAATCGTTTCGAAATCGCGTCGAGCATTGTCTGTGACATTGAGACGACGGGTCAAGCGGCGCGCTTTGCCTGTTCCATCTGATTGAGCATCGCTTTCACGCCTGCCCTCACATCATCCATGGAGTTTTCGCCACCACGCTCGACCGATGCGGCGAGTGTCGAGCGGAGAGCGTTGAACTTGGTCTCGCGATCCGCAACCAATGTCAGCGCGTCATCGATCACCGCATCAACAGATGGATAGCGTCCGTCGCGCACCAATTGTTCAAGATACGCGCCCCAGCGGTCGCCAACTGACACTTCCATATCGACCTCCGTCGCTAATACATCGCTTTATAGCGCGAATGTGCGCTAATCGCTACCCTCATACGCCTGCACAATCCGCCCGACCACCGGATGCCGCACGACATCGCCAACGCCAAAACGTACCATTTCAATTCCCTCAACACCTTCGAGCTTGGCAACCGCATCGTTCAGCCCCGACACATGCCCCGTCGGCAGATCGCTCTGCTTGGGGTCGCCGCACACGACCATGCGGCTGTTCTGGCCGAAACGGGTCAGGAACATCTTCATCTGCGCGGGCGTCGTGTTCTGCGCTTCGTCCAATATGATAAAGGATTCGGCCAGCGTCCGCCCGCGCATGAACGCGATCGGCGCGATTTCGATTTCGCCGCTGGCAATGCGCCGCTCGACTTGCTCGGCGGGCAGGCAATCATAGAGTGCATCGTAAATCGGGCGCAGGTAGGGATCGACCTTTTCCTTCATGTCGCCAGGCAGGAACCCGAGCCGCTCGCCCGCTTCGACTGCGGGGCGCGACAAGATGAGCCGGTCGACCGATCCCGTGATCAACTGCGCCACAGCCTGCGCCACCGCGAGATAGGTCTTTCCCGT
>JAYWFN010000049.1:0-13703 GCA_043778785.1 Sphingomonas sp.
TGCCGTAAGCGATCGTCAGTTCGTCCGCGCGTTCGGCGCAGCTGACGAGCATCGCCTGCAAATCGTCAAGGTCGAGCAGCAGCAAACCGTCCTTGTCCGCAACATGGAAGGCAATGGTCAGGACGCCTTCCTGAACTTCGTTCAGGTCCATCAGCCGCCCGAGCAGCAGCGGCCCCATTTCAGACACTGTCGTGCGGATCGGGTGGCCTGCGTCACCGAACAAGTCCCAGAATTGCGTGGGGCAATCCTTATAGGCCCATGCGGTATCGCCGATTTCGGCGGCGCGCGCGGCGAAGATTTCGTGCATCTTGCCGGTCGGCGATCCGGCCATCGCAAGACCCGACAAATCGCCTTTCACATCGGCCACGAAGCACGGCACACCGTTGGCCGAAAAGCCTTCGACGATGCCCTGCAACGTCACGGTCTTGCCGGTGCCGGTGGCACCCGCGATCAGGCCGTGGCGGTTGGCGCGTTTCAGATTGATCGACTGGCGCGTGCCATCTGCTGCCGTGCCAATGTAAATGCCGCCAAGATCAAGATCGTCTGCCATACGCTAACCCTCCACGTTGTGGATTTGCCTAGCGCAAGATGGTCCGTCCTGAAAGGGCAGGTTCGCGGTTACTTGGCCTTCAGCTTGAGCGGCACATACACGCCGCGACCGGCACCACGCTGAATCTGCACGAGCACACTGCCGCGCCCGGCTGTCCGTGCAGCAGTCACCGCGCTCGCGACGTCTGCAGCGGTAGCGACTGGCGCTTGATTGACCGACGTAATGACATCGCCACGCTGAACACCTTTGCCCGCCGCATCGCTCGACGGATCAACCGCGCCGATAACGACGCCGCGCGTTCCCGCAGGCACATTGAGCGACCGGGCAATGTCGGGTGTCAGTCCCTGCACAGCGAGACCCAATGCTTCGCGCGCCGCATTGCCGGTCGACGTCGCATCTTCATCGCCAAGACCGCCACCATTTTCATTTCCGATAATGCTCGCGAGCGCCTCGTCGGTCGGGCGTTCGGCAAGAACGGCTGTGACCGACATGCGCTTGCCCGCTCGGAAAAGCTCGATAGGCACCCGCGAGCCGATGGGCAGCCGCGCCACGATGTAAGACAATGTCTCGTCGGGCGTCACTTCACGATTGTTGACCTTGGTGATGACATCACCCTGCTGAATACCGGCCTTTGCCGCGCCCTGACCAGGCTCGACACGACCAACCAACTCGCCACGGTTCTTCGCCAGACCCAGCGCTTCCGCCGAATCAGCATCAAGCGGCTGAATCTGGACACCGAGGTAGCCACGCTTCACCCGTGCGCCGCCGCGCAACGTATCGACAATCGGCTTGGCGAGTTCGGCAGGAATGGCAAAGCCAATACCGACATTACCGCCGGTTGGCGAGAAGATCGCCGAATTGATGCCGATAACATTGCCGTTCAAATCGAACATCGGCCCGCCCGAGTTGCCTTGGTTGATCGCAGCATCCGTCTGGATATAGCGGTCATACGGACCCGAACCGATATTGCGGTGAAGCGCGGAAACGATCCCCGCCGTCACCGATCCGCCGAGGCCGTATGGATTGCCGATCGCAACAACCCAGTCACCGACACGCGTCTGCTGCGAATCGCCGAACTTTACGAAGGGCAGCCCGCGGGCTTCGATCTTCAGCACCGCAAGATCTGAAGACGCATCGCGACCGACAAGTTTTGCGGCATATTCCTTACGATCGGGCATGATGACCGTGATCTGGCCGACGGCGGGATTGCCCGGACGTCCGCCCGACACAACATGACTGTTGGTAACGATGTAGCCATCTTCGGAAATGATGAAGCCCGAACCAAGCGAGGTCGCTTCACGTGTTACGGGGCGGCCATTGTTGCTGCCGCCGCCTTGCTGTCCCTGTCCGCCACCAAACAGGTCGCCAAATGGCGTGCCTGCAAACGGGTTCTGCGGAACCTCGACCTGATTCTTGGTCGAGATGTTGACGACGGCGGGCTGCAGCTTCGCCGCAAGATCGGCAAAGCTCAGCGGCGCGCCCGGTTTTGGCGCACCGGCAACCGTGATCGCGCCGGGCTCGTTCTGCGCAACCTGAGCATTGGATGGCGACTGGAGCGTCATCGTCGCGGCAGTGCCGCCAATCAGAAGCGCGGTGGTAATCGCATAGGCGTAACGCACGGATGCATATCCTCTTCAAAAATCAACTTGTCACGCCCGCAATGCTTTCGGGCGGCTGAACGGGGTTTGAATGACCCCGGTTAACATCAGCCTCTTTTAGCGTCGGCCTCTGAACTCGCGCAGATAATCATTGTTCGGCGACAGGATGATGGACGATTGACCCGTCGCGGTCGTGCCGTCGACGCCGAACGTATGTTCATAGCTCTGCATCGCACGGTAGAAATCATAGAAATCCGCATCCTTCCCGAACGCACCTGCATAGACACCCGCCGCTGAGGCATCGGCATCGGCACGGATGATCTGCGCTTTTTTCAAGCCTTGCGCCTGAATGGTCAGCGCTTCCTGCTTGCGCGCGGTGCGCATGCTTTCATAAGCCGAGTCGAGCGGCGTGCCTTCGGGCAAGTCAGCCTTCTTGATCCGGACATCGACGATTTCTGCGCCATATTGCCGCGCCACGCGGTCAAGCCCGATGCGGATATTATTCATCACATCGCCACGTTCCGGGCTCAGCAAAGCGGCAAACTGGCGCTTGCCCAGCTCGTTGCGCAGCGCCGACCCCAGGATCGGGCGCAGTGCATCCGCGACATTATTCTCGGTCCTCGCGGTAATCACCATTTTCAAGGGATCGACAATCCGGAAGCGGGCAAAAGCGTCAATGTTCAGGCGCAGCTGATCGGTTGACAAAACCTGCTGCCGTTCCATGTCGACATCGCGGACGCGTTTGTCGATCCAGACGACCTGTTCGAAAAATGGCAACACGGCAACCAGACCGGCACCGGTCTGACCAAATTGTTCACCCGACTTATACCGGTTGATTGTCTTGATGGGTTGACCGAAGCGCAGGACAACGCCCTGCTTGGTTTCGGGCACCACATAAAATGTGCTGGTGATGAGGATAATCAGCGCAATCGCTGCCAGCCCCCAGAACAGCGGATTGCGCGTCAGGCGCCCCCAGTCGATCATTGTCCGCCTCCCGTTTGCGCGGCGGGCGGAGTCGGTCGCGTCCCCTGCAACGGCAGATAGGGCGTCACGCCGGGTTCAACGATGGTTTTGTCGACTTTCGAAAGCACGCGTTCCATCGTTTCATAATACATGCGGCGGCGCGTCACTTCGGGTGCCGCTTTGTATTGAATGTAGACGCGGTCGAATGCCGCAGCTTCGCCCTGCGCCTTGGCAACGATCTGCTGGGCATAGGCATTGGCCTGATTGACGCTGGTCTGCGCCGCCTGCTGTGCAGCACTCACTTCCTTGAACGCATCATTGACAGCTTCGGGCGGGTCAGCGCGCTTGATCGCGACCCCCTGTATTTTTACGCCCGAGCGGTATCTGTCGAGCAGCGCTTGCATCCGCTGCGTGACTTCGGTTTCAATGCCCGTCCGTCCGGAACCAATCGCATCATTCAGCGACACATTGGCAACGGCGGCGCGCATCGCGCTTTCGGCAACAGCCTCGATTGTCTGGTCGGGCTGCGCGAGCTGGAACAGATAAAGCTCGGGATCCTTGATATTCCAGCGGATCGAATAATCGAGATCGATGACATTCTTGTCGCCCGTCAGAACAAGCTTTTCGCCGGCCCCGCTCGGAATGTCGACATTGCGGATATTCTGGACATCGACTTTCTGCACGCGGTCGACGGGCGCAGGCATCGTCATGCTAACACCGGGTTCGAGAGTGTGCGAATATTTGCCAAGCCGCGTGACAACCCCGCGTTCCTGCGGATCAATGACATGAAAACTCGTGAATACCAGCCACGCGACGGCCAGCGCGAGCACGCCATAGCTCCACAATTTGGGCGATCCTGTGGGCAGATCACCACCGAACTTGCCTTTTGCCTGGCCAAACAGCTGGTCGAGCGCCGAAGGTCCACGACCGCCGCCGCCCTTGCCGCCGCCGCCGGGCGGAAAGCTCCACGGATTGCGCGGGCCACCGCCTTTGCCGCCGCCATCATCGCCCCCGCCGCTTCCGCCGCCACTACGCCCGCCGCCGTTACCCCAAGGGCCATTTTCATTGAGCGAAGCAATAATGCCCCGCCACCCATGCATCTTGTCCATCTAACCTTTATAAGAGCGGTTTTGCGGATTTACAGTGGGCGATCTGCAATCTCCGCGTCTATGGCGCATTTATGACTGATATTTCGCACCTTGCTGCTGCCATCGCCACTGTTCCCGCCGCCAAAGGCCGCGCGGCGCCGCCGCGCCTTGCCGAGGGTCGAGCGAGCTTGATCCTCGATGTGACCGGCCTCAATCCTGCCGCGCGCGACGCGCTGAAGTCGCACGTCGAAGCAGCATTAATGGCTGTCCCCGGTGTCGAGACCGTCCGTATCGCGCTCACCGCCGAGCGCACGGGCCGTCGCCTGATCGCAGTGGGCAGTGGCAAGGGCGGTGTGGGCAAGTCCACACTGTCGGCCAATCTCGCGATTGCGCTGTCACGAATGGGGATGAAAGTCGGCCTGATCGACGCCGACATCTACGGCCCCTCGCAGCCCAAGCTGATGGCGACCGAAGGGATGCGCCCGACTGCAAAAGACAAGCAGCTCGAGCCGGTGCCCACGAAATTCGGCATTCCGATGCTGTCGATCGGGCATCTTGTGAAGCCGACGCAAGCCGTGGCGTGGCGCGGGCCGATGGCGGGCAATGCACTCAACCAGCTGATCGATGCCGACTGGGGCGACACTGACATTTTGATCGTCGACCTGCCGCCGGGCACCGGCGACGTGCAACTCTCGATGATCGCCAAGCACAAGCCCGCCGGTGCGGTCATCGTGTCCACGCCGCAGGATCTCGCGCTGATCGATGCGGCGCGCGCTATCGACTTGTTCGATCAGTCGGGCGTCCCGATTATCGGCATTGTCGAGAATATGGCCGGGTACCTGTGCCCGCATTGTGGCACGGCCAGCGATCCGTTCGGGCATGGCGGGGCCGAAGCCGCCGCGACCGCGATGGACCGCCCCTTCCTCGGGCGAATCCCGCTCGACATCAGCGTGCGGATGGCGAGCGATGCAGGGACGCCCCCGGCGGCAGGAGATGGTCCCGAAGCTGAGGCTTTCAACGCCATCGCCGCGCGCGTGAAGGCTTGGCTCGACACGTGAACCGATCAACGCTGATAACCTTTCGTTAACTTTTACAATTTACATCTTGTTAAGGTTTGGATGCGCGCTTGTTGCACTGAATCAAGTGGAGAATAGTGATGAAATGCCCTTCAAAAATCGGTGCTGTCCTCCTCCTCGCGGCGGGTCTGGCGGGATGCGTGCGGACGCCGTCGCCACAGGCATTGGGGGCAACGGTTGAAGTCGTTCCCGCGCCCGATCCGCGAGTTCTGCCGACCGATTGGAAGCAGGTGGCGACCAAAGCCGATCTCGACCGCATCGGCCGGATCGATGCCGCATGGACGACGGGCCTGGCCGAAGCACGCGCGCGCAAAAACACGAGCGAGATTGAAAAAGAGGGGCCATTGCTCGACCCGGCGGGAGCGCTCCCCCGGCCCGCAATGCCACCGGGCACCTATCGCTGCCGTGTGATCAAGCTGGGCTTTGGCGCAAGCGGGCGCGGCAGCGCGTATCAGTCGTTCAAGCCCTTCACTTGCTTTGTCTCGGTCGAGGACACGCTGCTGGTCTTCATCAAGGCGACGGGCAGCGACCTGCCCGCCGGACGCTTGTGGGAAGATGGCGAAACCCGTCTGGTCTTTCTCGGCGCAACAGCGGCCAAATTGGGGGCACCGGCGCTCGCCTACAGTGCCGACCCGGCGCGCGACCGCAGCGGTGTTGTCGAACGCGTCGGCGATTTCCGCTGGCGCCTCGTCAGCCCGTGGCAGTCAAAGGACGCGCGGATCGACGTGATGGAGCTCGTCCCCGATACGCCGGCGGCACCGGTTTCGGTGCCCGTGCCGACGAGGCGGTAAGCCGATCCGCTCGCGCCCAAGGTTGATCGGCGCTCTTGAAAGCCCGGCGCAACATGCCCAGCTTGCTTGTGTAGACCGGGCCCCTCTGATCGTTGCATTGCAGCGGTGATGTCGGACTGCACCATTTAGAGGAGTTCGAAATGACCAATGCTGCTGTCGGAATGCCGTGTCCCGTGTGCAAAGTGCCGCTGACCATGAGCGAGCGTCAGGGCGTCGAAATCGATTACTGCCCGCAATGCCGCGGCGTGTGGCTTGATCGTGGTGAGCTCGACAAGATCATCGAACGCAGCGCGAATGAGAATGCGCCCGCGCCCGTCGCGGCACCGCAGGCGCATCAGGCGCCCCAACAAATGGCCCCGCCGCCCTCAGGCTATGCCAACCCCGGCTATGGCTATACCCAGCCGTCCAAATATCCTTACGGCAAGCGCAAGAAGTCGTTTCTTGAGGATTTGTTCGATTAGGTATGAAAAGGGCAAAGGGAGAGCTGTCAGAGAAATAGCACTGATAAATTCATTCCTTAGCAGACCAAAGTAAACTCAAATATTCTATTAGTTCGTGTAAATGATCAGGGTCGTTTGCAATTATCCACTTGCAAAGCTGCTCGCCGTGCCGAATTTTGGAATAAGTGAGGTCGTGGGCTTCAAACACTGCCGCAAGCGTCTTCGCTCCATGACATTTGTTTATCCAATCCTTGTCGGATTGCCAATCAACATCCGTGTTTCGCAGGTCACTGCTGTTTGAAAGTTCACTAATCTTTGTAGCGATACTTTCGGGAGTGATCGGCTTTGAATCGATAGCGTGAAGGCTGAATTCTTCGTCAATTGCATGAGCGATGGCACCACAATGCAGGAAATGATTTTCTAATAGTCTTCGAGGTAGAAAGCTAACCCGCCCACCAGACTCTCTTTGCAGGTCGTCGATCAACTTGTCGCTTCGGTCCTCGCGGTCAAAACTGAAGGCTATGACCGGCGGCAGCAGTGCAGTTCCTTCGCTGAGCCGCTTGTAGATGTCCCAAACTTGCTTGGCATCGGGAGATTTTGATTCGAAATCCCCAGTCGCACGGACGTGGGCAAAGACTGTTCCCGAGGGTGGCGGGGGGGCAACTTGTCTTGCAAGAATGGGAAAACACTTCGCTTCCGTTTGACCCTCGACCCAAATGACCTGATCGGCTCCAAATACGTCCGATAGCCGAACCCCTAGGTCATCCAATATGCCCGACATTTCGTCTAGATTTGCGAGATCGACTTGCTCAACCCTGCTCTCTCCATTGTCGCCGTCCCAATGCACACGATGAATAATTTCAGGCTGGATCGCCGAGATGAGATCAGCGGAATGCGTCGATATGACGTATTGGTTTTTGTCATACAGCTTAAGGATTTCAATAAGTTTGCGCGATGCGCCTGGGTGGAGAAAGCTATTTGGTTCATCAATAACAATCAGATTGCCGACCCGCGTCATAGCGACGTAAAGGATGGCGAGGACCTGTCCGATCCCCGTGCCGCAGTCTTTAAGCCGTGTCGCCAGATCATCCCGCATCGTCGCTGTATCCACCTGCCAAATAGATATAGTTACGTGTCCTCCCACATCGGTCGACGGCGGTATTGTGACCGAAGTTATTGAAGGAAAAATCTCAGTTACGTGCTGCTTGAAGAGCTGCCAGCGCGCTGGGTTGGCTTCCATTTCTTGCAATACAGTCGGCAGATTGGAAGCATTGGAAGCCAGCGTCTGCCCACTCCCCGGCGGGGAGTTATCAATGTTCAGTCGTTCGGGGTCAAAGACGAAGATATGCACGTCCAACCCATGCCCGGCAATTTGAGCAAGGTTTTCCTCGTTGCCCACGATTCCACCGAAAACCCACTGACCCGTATTCGGCTGAAAACTAAGCATCAATGTTCTTCGATTACTTTGGCCGAGGTCCGTGAACTGTCCGTGCGAAGGAATTCTCGTCGCGATGGTGGTTGCCAGATTGCTTGAACAAGCCAATTCTAGGCAAACGGGCCTTTGTGAAACAAATGCTCTCCAATTTGCGTTTAGGTCATCAATTTTGTCCGTTTCTGCCTGGTTGATCGGAAAGGCTATGTGCGTGCCGTGCCTACCAGCAAGACTTTCGATTTCTCTCCAATCGAATTCTACCTGAAGCTCGAACCGTGATGCCGGGTCAGGCGGAACGTCGCGCGCTATCGATGGCGAACGATGTGGTTTACAAGCAGTGTGTCGAAGACGAAAACTCTGAAGCAATGCCGATTTTCCGGAGTTGTTCTTGCCAACAACAACCGTAAAATCCGGCGCAAGTTCTAACAAGCCGCTGTCTCGAAAGCCCTTGTAGTTATAGATTCTAATATTTCGAAGCCTCACGTTGTGCGTCCCCTATTCAGCAGGCAAATTCCGCTCGTCGCCTTCTTCTTTAAACTTTGAATTACGGTGCCGGTGCAATAGCCTCCAAATTCAAAACCGCCGTCAATCCCGCTCCCGGTCCCCAGCGCCCATATACAATTCCCGCCCGGTCGCATCATAGACCTTGCTCATCTCCGCCATGCCCTTTTCGGCTTCGTCCGCAGCGATGAATCCCTCGCTCCCCTGATTCTGCAATTTCGCAAATTCGCGCACTTCCTGCGAAATTTTCATCGAGCAGAATTTCGGGCCGCACATGCTGCAGAAATGCGCGGTTTTGGCGCCTTCGGCTGGCAGCGTCTGGTCGTGATATTGCTCAGCCGTGTCGGGATCGAGCGACAGGTTGAACTGGTCGCGCCAGCGGAATTCGAAGCGGGCGCGGCTTAGGGCGTCGTCGCGCATCTGCGCTGCCGGGTGGCCTTTCGCCAGGTCCGCTGCGTGGGCGGCCAGTTTGTAGGTGACAACACCAACTTTGACGTCGTCGCGGTCGGGCAGGCCAAGATGCTCCTTGGGCGTGACATAACATAGCATTGCGCAGCCGAACCAGCCGATCATCGCCGCGCCAATACCGCTCGTGATATGGTCGTACCCCGGCGCGATGTCGGTCGTGAGCGGCCCCAAAGTGTAGAAGGGTGCTTCGCCGCAGCTTTCGAGCTGCTTTTCCATGTTGACCTTGATCTTGTGCATGGGGACGTGGCCCGGCCCTTCGATCATGACTTGAATATCGTGCTTCCACGCGATCTTGGTCAGTTCGCCCAGCGTGTAGAGTTCGGCGAATTGGGCTTCGTCATTGGCGTCGGCGATGCTGCCGGGGCGGAGGCCATCGCCCAGCGAGAAGGCAATGTCATACGCCTTCATGATCTCGCAAATGTCTTCGAAATGGTCGTAGAGGAAGCTCTCCTTGTGGTGGAACAGGCACCATTTCGCCATGATCGAGCCGCCGCGGCTGACGATGCCGGTGACGCGTTTCGCCGCGAGCGGGACATAAGCGAGGCGGACGCCAGCGTGGATCGTGAAATAATCGACGCCCTGTTCGGCTTGTTCGATGAGGGTGTCGCGGAAGATTTCCCACGTCAGGTCTTCGGCGACGCCGCCGACTTTTTCGAGCGCCTGATAGATCGGAACCGTGCCGATCGGGACCGGCGAATTGCGGACGATCCATTCGCGCGTGTCGTGGATGTTGCGGCCGGTGGAGAGGTCCATGACGGTGTCCGCGCCCCAGCGGATGCTCCAGACCATCTTGTCGACTTCGGCCGCAACGTCGGACGCGACGGCCGAGTTGCCGATGTTAGCATTGATCTTGACGAGGAAATTGCGGCCGATCGCCATCGGTTCGGATTCGGGGTGGTTGATGTTGTTGGGGATGATCGCGCGGCCACGAGCGACTTCAGAGCGGACGAATTCGGGCGTGACATAATCGGGGATTTCGGCGCCCCAGTCCTCGCCGTCGCGGGCGGCAGCTTCTTTCAGCTGCGCACGGCCCAAGTTTTCGCGGGTCGCGACATATTCCATTTCGGCAGTGATGATGCCCTGCCGCGCATAGTGCATCTGGGAAACATTGGCTCCGGCTTTCGCTCGGAGCACGGTGCGCTTCACATTGGGAAAGGGATCGACGCCGCCGCTGCGGTCGGGGCCAAGTTGGCCGTTATCCTCCGGCTTCACTTCGCGCTGGAGAACGTCTTCGACATCGCCGCGCGCGCGAATCCAGTCGGCGCGCAGTTCGGGGAGGCCTTTGGCAATGTCGATCGTCGCCGCGACGTCGGTATAGGGGCCGCTGGTGTCATAGACATTGAGCGGCGGCTCGCCCGACGAGGGTTCCAAGTCGATGGCGCGCATCGCCACCTTTAGCGGGCCGACATGGATTTTCCGGCTGCCCCGGATGGGTCCGGTGGTTACTTTTGGACCAGAAATCGGGGAAACTGGTGCGGAATAATCGGCCATTGGTGCTCTCCATTCGGGTCGGGAGAGCGCGGAAAACCAAACCGCTCCCTCCCTACGCCTGCATAAACAGGATCAGGTTCAGCGGGTCGCAGGTCGTTACACCTGCCTCTCAGTCACACGACTCCTCGGGGAATGCACGCAATGTAACGGCGTCAGAAACTATACGCCAGCCCCGCAAAGCCGATAAACTGATCGGCTGACCCAGCATTGGCGACAATGGGTGACCGGGCATATTGACCAAGGAGCTTTGAATAGCCGCCAAACGCAAACACGCTCCACCCTTTGCGGATGTCGGGGCCGAGCGACTGGACGAGGAGCAGATTGCCGCCTGCGCTTTTCCAGCCCGCACCCTGCACAGCATAGGGCGCGAGGCCACTGGCGTTCGCGGTGGTTGGCACGTCAAAATAGGTCTGGCCATATTTGCGACCGACATGTTCGGCGGAGACGGCAAGCAAAGCCAAGGTGCGGCGTGAGAGTGGCGTGACATAGCTTATCGTCGGTGAGATCAGCGCACTGTTGTGGATTCCACTGACATCGGCGCGGTAGCTGACGTCGAACTGGAGTTTGTCGAACGGGTTGATCAAGCCCGACATGCCGATACCGGCATAGCCGCCGAGTTCGAGTGCCGGTTTGATCTTGCCGAGCGCGGCGACCTGGGGATCGCGGATATTGCCGTTTCGTTCGAGGCGGAGCTGAACGACGGGCCCGGCAACGATGTCGATCTTGCTGCGTGGCGCTTCGCGGATCAGGTCGACGTAAAAATTCGTGCCGCGCGCAGCAAAGCTGAAACCCGAGACTTCCCCCTGAAGCAAGCCGCCGGGGCTGAGCCGGTAATTGTCCGACCCTTCGTAACTCGGCGAAACAGCAACGGCGAGACCGACGGTCAGGCGATCACGATAGTCGGATGTAGCGGCGGGTTGCGTATCCACGTCTTGCGCAAAAGCAGGGGTGTTAAGCGCCAGAAGGCAAAGCAAACCAAATGTTAAACGCACAATATGCTCCCGAAACGACTGGACGATAACTGCCCGACACGATCAGGGGTTCCGCCCGCCTTAGAACAGATATTTCATCTTCACGCTTTCGTCTGCCCGGCCGCCGACAATCACGACACCCGCCGATTTGAAGCTGGGCGGGCCGAAGCGGATCGCGGGATTCTTCGAAAAACCGAAGCCTTCCTTGGGAATGCCCATCATCGTGTCGAGCTTGCCGTTGCCATTTTCATCATGGATCAGCGCAAGTGCGTACGTACCGCTGGGGAGATCGTCGAACACCAATGTGCCAGCCAGCCGCGTCGGCACGGTCATGCGGCGCGCGTTCGGATCATCCTGACAATTGGGGAAATTCTGGGGGCGGGTCGTGAGGCAGGCCATGACCTGACCCTTATCACTCCGGAACCCATGAATGCCCGCGTCAAGCGATCCCGGTGCGACGGTCCCCGTCAACCCCGCGAGGATCATCAAAGCGGCCAAGCCCCTTGTCGGTGCCGCAAACATAATCCCAGTGGCGGAAGTAGAGCCCATAATTGCACCTATATTCAGCGTGATGACGTTGATGATGTGATGCTGTTATGAGCCAATTCCCTAACGGCCCCTTAACGATGCCCTTTGGAAACAGCTCCCACCCCATATGATTGGTGACGCCCATAACCGTCATGATCGACAATACCACCCCCAATGCGCCGACGTGAATGGGGATTGCGAAGACCAGCGCGGGAATGACGATCGCGCCGGTCAGCGCTTCCCACGGATGGAACGACATGGCGGCCCAAGCGGTCGGCGGTCGGCTGGCATGGTGCACTGCGTGCGCAACCTTGAACATTTTCGGCCCGTGCATCCAGCGGTGCGTCCAGTAAAACCATGTATCGTGCGCAAGCAGATAGAGCAGCACACTGACGGGGAGATACCAGAGCGGATAATCGGCAAGGTTGGTATAGACCCGCGTCCAGCCATGATGCTGCCACCCCCACGCGACAATCCCAGCGGGCGCGCCGTAGATGCCCGCGCTCAGCAGGCTCCACCGGATTTCGCGGCGAATCTGCGGATCGAGATTGGTGTAGAGGCCGGGGCGGACTTTGCCGGTGGCAAAGGCAAAAACACCACTGACGAGCAGATAGCGCACGCCGACGATGATGGTCATCACAGCGGCGGAGAGAATGGCGAGGAGCATAATCGCGCTTATGCCGTGCTAAAGGTTGAGATTCTAGCTCTTCTTGTCCGTGAAGCGCTTGACCTTGACCGGCAAATCCTTGCCCTTCGTCCGCCGCGAGGGCACCTGGACCGGGTTTTTCTTTTTCCACGCTGCCCATGTCATCGGACCGTCGGGGGTATCGATCATCCGGTCATCGAGGTCGTCACTCATCGTTTTGCTCCAAATGGCCAGTCGGTCACGCCGCCGGCCCACAATGCCCACCACACCGCGACGGGCTGAAACAGCAAGCGGGGCCCGTGATACCACCAGCTCATCTGAACACCACCGACGGCGATGTCGTTCAACGCATGATTGATATTGGCGGGAAAAACGCAGACTGCATAAGCGGCAAGACCAATTCCCGCCGCCCGCCGCAAGCGCGGGATAAATGCCAGCGCAACGGCCCCGGCGATTTCGCACAGGCCCGTGGCAAGGACGACAAACTGCGGCGCGGGCACCCAATCGGGCGTAATCTGGACAAAACCGGCGGGCGACCGGATGTGCGCCACACCTGCGATAAAATAGATCACCGCGAGTATAAAACGCAGCGCCGTGCGCACCTCAGCCCTTGATCGTGGTGATGCCGACAGGATTGCTTTTGGTCGAAGGATTCGATGCATTCTGCTTCGGCGCTTTGTCGGCCTTGGGCTTGCGCGTTTCCTTGTTGGTCTTTTTCTGGCTCTTGGCCATGAGCTTTTCCTTAATATCGACGTGACAACCTACTTAGAACGGCACGTCACTCAAAGCGAGCCGCAATCGTGTCGAACACCGCTGGGTGCAGCGGGGCGAGAAAGTGACAGCCGAACGCATGGCTGCCACGCCATGCGACGACCGCTTCGAGCGGCTGCAAGGTGGGGATAGTGAGGAAAACGCGAGCGCCAACCGCGAATCCATAATAGCTCTCGAAACGAAAGCCGGTGGCCGACAGATCGACGAGGTCGATGTCAACCCGCGCTGTCCCGGCTTCCCGAACCAGCGCACGGATGTTCACACGGCGGCGATAGGCGGCGCGGGCTTCTGCCAATTTTTTTGTGGTCTTCATGGTTTGCAGGAACGACCGCATCGCCGCTCGGTTTAGCGAGCCTCGACCGTCAGCAGCGGCGGGCGCGAAAAAATGC
>JAYWFN010000050.1:0-5782 GCA_043778785.1 Sphingomonas sp.
TTGCTGAGCTTCGCCTTTGTCGGCGGGAGCATCGGCACTTTCGCCGGACGCCGTTTCTTTCGCCACAAAACGCGCAAGGAACCGTTCTCGAGCTTTTTGCGCTGTATCGCCATCGTGCACGCCGTTGGTGGAACCGCTACGGCGGGCTGGTTCCTCATTTAGGCAGGCCCTTAGAAATCCCTGTCCTACACGCCTGATACTGCGCTAACCTCGTCCCGGCTCTTTCATACCGTCGATCCCGCGCACCCCGTTCGCCGCCACGCGTCGAATAGGAAACCAGTGTCAACTTCGTAAACTTCGCCCCGCCGCGCCCGTGCGCGATATGGGTGAGGTTTGAGAAATTTACCCCGCCGCCGCCCGCGCCCAAAAAAAGCCCGGCCTCTTGTGAAGGCCGGGCTGAGTTTGGGGTGGATCGTCCAACGCGAACGATCCGAGAGGTCACGAGGGGCAAACCAGACGTCGGAAAAAAAGGTCCACAGCCGAAACAAATATTTTTTGACCCTGCAAAACTCAGCCGAAAACGCCGCCCCCGCGCGTCGCATAATGCGCCATCGCCATCGTCGTCAGCTGAGCGTTGACGCGGATGCAGCTCGCAAAGACGCTGGCATCGGTGACCATCACATTGGTCGTCCCGTGCACGCGGCAACCGGTGTCGACCACGCCGAGCGCGGCATCTTCGTTCATCGCATTCCCCCCTTGCGGGTGCGAGCTTGACAGGACGATGTCGTCGGCCTCGCGGATGCGGTCGTGCAGGAACGCGTCGATGTCCATATCAGGCGTGATCGTCCCGCCGCGCGTCAGGCCGGGGTAAACTTCGGTCGCGCCACCGGCAAAATGAACGCGCGCCAGTGTGCCGACCGCGCGGCGGATCAGCGGAATGTCCTCTTCGATGTCGAGCTTGAAGCTGAACTGCTTGCCGACCACGCGCCCCTTGCGGTCGGCGGGGAACAGGATCCCGGCCGAGGCGAGGCGCGAGTAATTCTGCATCTTTCGCGCATGCTCGCCGAACCAGCCGGTCAGCAATGTGGCCATGTTCAGCGGCGACTGGAAATGCGATTCGATCAGGTAATCGCCGTGGTCGACATAGGTTGTCATCTGGTCCTCGTCCCACGTCCGCATCTCGCGCGGCATCAGGGCAGAGACGGGGCTGGCAACATTGAGCGAAATGCCTTCGCCCGTCCCCGCAATCCCGCTCGCGTCGAGGATGCGGCTCGATGCCATCGCGCCTGCCGCGACGACCACGCCCTCGCGCGCTTTGATCGTCCGGCGGCGACCATCGGCCAGCGTGAGTTCGACGCCGTCTGCGGTCTTTCCATCGTCGCGCCACAGGATGCGGTTGACGCGCGCATCGGCGAGGATGTGGGCACCTTTGCGCCGCGCGTCGATCAGGTAGGACTGCGCCATGCCGTTCTTGCGGCCATAGGGGCAGCCGGTGTTGCAATAGCCGCAATAGGCGCATTCGGCGCCGGCGCTTTTCGGCCCCCAGTTCTTGCGAAACCATGTGGTGGGCGACGCGAGATCGACGGGATCGCCGGTGGACGCGGCATAGGCTTTCCACCCGTCGAGAATATGCTGCCCGTTGTTGCGCCCGATGATCGGGTCGATCTGCGCGATGCCCAGATGCGTTTCAACTGCGAGATAGGCATCGTCGAATGCCGCGCGGTCGATCGGCGCGCCGATGCTTGCCCATTTGTCGAGGACGTCGGGGGCTTGCGGGTGGATCATACCCGGCTGGTCAACGCGCAGCGCAATGCCATTGTTGATGACCGTCCCGCCGCCCACGCAATGCGCCTGAAACACGACAAAGTCATTGTCGCGGCTCGTCTGGATGCCGCCATCCTTGTACAGTGTGGCAGTCATCCGCCGTTCTTCATGCGTGATCCGCTGTGACGGGGCATGCGGTCCGGCTTCGATGATCAGGACATCATGACCGCGCGCGGCGAGATTATACGCCGCCACGGCGCCGCCCGCGCCCGATCCGATGACAATGATGCCCGCGCTGGCGGGGCAATTATCATGGCCAATGAAGTCTTCATGCGTCAGATCGCGCCCGTCGACCAGCGTGATCGGCACTTCGCCCGGGCCAGTGCGATTGCGGAACTTGGGCAGGGTAAAGCCGATCTGGCGGTGCACCGGATTATGTTCGTTGTCGTCCTGTGTGATGCCGTCCCAGTGGCCGTAATAGCCCGCGTAGATGATGGTGCGGATGCGCGCCAAATCCTGAAGAAAGTCGATGTCGGTTTCCTGAAGGCGTTTGCGGATGGTGTCTGCGCGGCCCGCCACGCTGTCGAGCAGGAATAGCGGACCGCCCAGAACGATGAACACCGCCGTGATCAGCAACCGGATCTGGCCGGGCTTGTCGCCTTCGATGAGGCCGAATTGCGTCTGGATATTTTCGACTACTTGGTCGGGCGTGATAACCATCTCGACATCATGGAACAGCGCCTCGGCAATTTTCTCGAGGATTTCGCTTTGGATCGCATCGAAAGGTCGCTTCATGACTTCCCCCGCTCTTGTGCATCGCAATATTTCCGCGCAGTCTATGTGAAATGGCGAAAAAAGTCTTCGACGAAATCTGGGGGAATAGTCGCGACCGGCAGGCGCGCGGATGCTTTGCCGAACTCGGGCGCTGGATGGCCGATACGCCACAGAGCGAACTGGCGCGGCGGCAAGCATCGGCGGAGGCAACATTCCGCCAGCTTGGTATCACGTTTGCGGTGTATGGCGATGACGATGCCGCCGAACGCATCATTCCGTTTGACATCGTCCCGCGTATTTTCACCGCATCCGAATGGTCGCGGCTGTCGGCGGGGCTGGTCCAGCGGGTCGAAGCGATCAACGCGTTCCTGACCGACATTTACGGCGCGCGGAAGATCCTCGACGACGGTGTCCTGCCGCCCGAAATCATCCTGACCAATCCGCAATTCCGCCCTGAAATCGTCGGTTCCGCACCGCCGCATAATATCTGGTCGCATATCTGCGGCATTGATCTGGTGCGCACCGGTCCCGATGATTTCTATGTGCTCGAGGATAATGCGCGCACGCCGTCGGGCGTCAGCTACATGCTCGAAAACCGGGAGGCGATGATCCGGCTGTGTCCCGAATTGTTCCGCCAATATCATGTGCTACCCGTGGACAGCTATGGTGACATGCTGCTCGAGACATTGCGCAGTGTGGCCCCGTTTGGCGCAGGCGCGGACCCGGTCTGCGTGATCCTGACGCCGGGGCGGTTTAATTCGGCGTATTACGAACATAGCTTCCTTGCCGACAGTCTGGGCATCGAACTCGTTGAGGCCGTCGATCTCGAAGTTGACGATGACTTCGTCTGGATGCGGACGATCACGGGGCGGGTTCGCGTCGATGTGATTTACCGGCGGGTCGACGATGATTTCATTGACCCGCTTGTCTTCCGCCCCGATTCCATGCTCGGCATTCCCGGCCTGATCGCGGCCTATCGCGCGGGGCATGTCGCCATCGTCAATGCGCCGGGCACCGGGATTGCCGATGACAAGGCAATCTACAGTTACATGCCCGACATTGTCCGCTATTATTCGGGCGGCGAGCCGCTGCTGCCGATTGTCGAGACGTGGCGTTGCCGCGAGAAACACGCGCTGAAATATGTGCTCGAGCATCTGCCCGAACTGGTCGTGAAGCTGGTCGATGGATCGGGCGGTTACGGGATGCTGGTCGGGCCGACCGCGAGCAAGAAAGAGATCGAGGATTTCCGCGCCGCGCTGATTGCCCAGCCGGAACGCTATATCGCACAACCGACGCTGGCATTATCGACCGTGCCGACACTTTGCGACGAGGGGATTGCCCCGCGTCATGTCGATTTCCGGCCCTTTGTTCTGACGGGCACGAACGGCGTGAAGATCGTCCCCGGCGGCCTGACACGCGTGGCATTGAAACAGGGATCGCTGGTGGTCAACTCAAGCCAGGGTGGTGGAACGAAGGACAGTTTCGTGCTGGCGAATGAGGGGGAGGGGTCATGCTAAGCCGCACTGCCTCCTCGCTTTACTGGCTCGGTCGCTACGTCGAGCGCGCGGAATTTACCGCGCGGCTGGTCGAAGCCACGGTGCGTCTCGACGCGATGTCCTCGCGCCCCGCGGGCGAGGCGGCGTGGGAAAGTGCGCTGTCGGTTATCGAAGCGAACAAGGCCTTTGCCAAGACCGGTGAAAAGCTGACGCCGCGTAATGTCGCGCGGTTCCTGACGCTCTCGACCGGTCATCCCGGCTCGGTCGTTGCCTGCCTTGACCGTGCGCGTGACAATGCCAAGGCCGTGCGCACGGCGCTGTCGCGCGAGGCATGGCAGACCATGAACCGCGCGTGGTTGCTGTTCCAGAACCGCACGAGTCCTGGCAATACTGAAGCGACGCTCAGCCTCGTCGATGAAGCGCAGGCCGAAACGCGCGGGTTCGAAGGGGCCATCGGGCGGATGCTGCGCAATCCCGCGAGCTGGTTCATCCGTCTTGGCGCGACGATGGAGCGGGCAGACAACACCGCGCGGCTGCTCGACGTCAAATATCATATCCTGCTGCCCGAGGGCGAGCGGGTGGGCGGCACTGTGGATCGCGACCAGTGGACAACGATTCTGCAAACCGTATCCGCCGTAAACGCCTATCGCTGGCTGTATCGCGAAGGATTGAAGCCCGCGCTGGTTACCGAACTGCTGATGCTCCGCCGCGAATTGCCGCGCTCGCTCGCAGCCAGTGCCGAGGAAGTCGTGCTGCACCTGACAGCACTGGGCAAGCAGACCGGATTTCAGGGCGAGGCCGACCGGCTGGCGCGGCTGCGCCATGCGCGGCTTGGCGACACGCGGGTCGATGCGGTGATGAAGCGCGGCCTGCACCAGTATCTCGAAGAATTTCTGGCCGAAAACGCCGAACTTAACGCCGCCATTTCGCGGCAGTTCCGGTTTATATGACATGCGCCTAAGCATCGACCATCATACGATTTACCGGTTCAGCCAGCCGCAGGCCCGCGTTGTTCAGCTGCTGCGCGTCACGCCGACTGACTATGCCGCGCAAACCGTGATCGACTGGCGGATCGACGTTGATTGCGACGCCCGGCTGCGCACGGGGCGTGACGGATACGGCAATGCCACGACAATGCTTTATGTCGACGGGCCGATTTCCGAAATCGCGCTGACCGTGCGTGGCCAAGTGCTGACCGACGATATGGCGGGCGTCGTTAATGGCATCACCGAAACGCTTCCGCCACTCTTCTATACGCGGTCAACCCCGCAAACGGCCGTGGACGCCAGCATCGCGGCGCTCGCCCGCAGTATTGGCAGTTCGGACAGTCTGGAACAGGCGCACGCGCTCAATGCGCTGGTCGGCGGGGCAATCAAGATTGTTGGCGGCCGTGGCAAGCCGGGGCGTTCGCCGACCGAAGTGCTCGACAGCGGCAGCGGTTCGGTGCGCGATGCTGCCCATCTGCTTGTCGCGGTCGCGCGCGCGTGTGGCTTTCCGGCGCGGATCGTCGCGGGTCATTCGCTGCACGGGCCGGATCGCGGCGCGCGGCAATCGGCGCATTACTGGGCCGAAATCCACGTCAAGCGGATCGGCTGGGTCGGGCTTGATCCCTGTTCGGGCGCATGCCCCGATGAAAGCTATGTCCGCGTTGCCGTGGGGCTCGACGGGTCAGACGTTGCTCCGGTATCGGGCACACGGCGGGGCGGCGGGATCGAAGAACTCGATGTCGACGTCCGCGTGGCGCAGGAGCAGTAAGCAATGACATATTGCGTGGGGATGCTCGTCAAAGCCGGGCTGGTGATGATTGC
>JAYWFN010000051.1:0-5769 GCA_043778785.1 Sphingomonas sp.
AGGCGCTGCCGCCTTTGGGCAGAGCCTTGGACATGCGCGACAGCCACCCGGCCAGCGAAGCTGACCGGTCGCGAGGTTCCGAGGTTACTAAGCCTCACATGCGGGTTTCACCGCGCTGCGCTGCAACTTTGGCGGCTGACGGGCAAAAGTTCAATGCCCGTGGCATCCAGCGTGCAGCTGATTGATCGAGAGGTGCACGGGCAGACGCTGCGTAAGAACAGAATTCGCGCATACTTACCCGAATGACCGGGTCGAACACTTCGATGTGGACAATCCAATTGTTAGACCATAGAACATTGCTTCATGAATGCCAGCGATGAAAATTCGGTCGAAAGCCCTTTTGCAACTTGGCAGCGCACCGTTGCGACGCGCTATGCTGATCAATCATTCATTGCGCGGAACCGGTCGGGGATGGAACTCAACCCTGTGTATGCAGGCCTCGACCGGTCGGGCAACGACGCGGAAATGCCGGGTCAGTACCCTTACACCCGCGGCATTTATCCAATCCATTATCAGTTCCAGCCGTGGATGGATTTGCAGATCATCGGATATGGCCTGCCGGCGCAAACGCGCGAGCGGATGGATCTCCTCCTGCAGAAAGGCGGCTCGAAAGGGTATTTTGACCGCGAAGCATATAATTTCATCTTCGATATGCCGACATCGATGGGATACGATCCCGATCATCCCGGGGTTGGCGGCAGTATCGGCGATTGCGGCATCTCGGTGTGCAAGGCGAGTGATTATGAGATCCTGCTTGATGGCAAGAACCTCGAAAAGACGACTGTTTCGATGGTTCTCAACGCAGGCTCGCCGGGAATGCTTGGGCTTTATCTGGCGGCGGCGAAGCGACGCGGGTTTGCGTTCGACAAGCTGGGCGGGAACGTCACCAATTATATCTGGGACTTTTTCGGCCACAGCGGGGGCACGAATTTCTCGCCGCGAGGAAGCTACAGGCTGATAGCCGACATCGCTGCCTATTGTGCCCAGCATGTACCGCTTTGGAATACGCTGACGATCAGCGAGCATAACATCTGCGAGGCCGGTGCCACCAATGTGCAGGCAGTCGCCTACTCGATGGCGGCAATCATCGCGGTGAACGAGGAATGCGTCAGCCTCGGCATCGATCCCGATACGGTGGTGCCGCGTTTCGGGTTCCATGTCCGTTACGGCGAGAATTTTTTCGAGGAGGTGGCGAAGACCCGCGCGCTTCGGCGGGTCTATGCCAAGATCAACAAGGAACGCTTCGGCTGTAAAAAGAGCGGCTCGTTGCAAGCTCGGATCCATGCGCAAACGGCAGGGTCGCTGCTGACCGCGCAACAGCCGCTGAACAATCTTGTCCGCAATGCCTATGGCTCGCTTGCAGCCGTCATGTCGGGCGTCAACGGTATGACGATCAATGCCTATGACGAGGCGCTCGGCCTGCCGACCGAGGAGGCGGTGACGCTCTCGCTCAGGACGAGCCAGATCATCGCCGAGGAAACCGGGGCCGTTCACGTGTCCGATCCGATGGGTGGCTCTTATTATGTCGAGGCATTGACAGACGAGATCGAGCGCCGCGTTTTCGAGATTATCGCCGACATCGACGCGCGGGGCGGGCTAATCGCCTGCATCGAGTCCGGCTGGATCAAGCAGCAAGTGTCGGCAGCAGCCTATCAATGGCGCCAAGAAATAGAGAGCGGCGCGCGGACGATGGTCGGCGTCAACAAATATACGACCGACGAGCCCGAACAATATGCGGTGTTTCAACCCGATCCGGAGGCTGCGCGGCTGGCGATCGCCGATATTGAGCGGCACCGTGCGGAACGCGACAATGCGCGCTGCATAGCTGCCCTTGAAAAGCTTCGCGCCGCTGCGGTCGAAGTGAAAGAAGGCCGGGCAATCGGGTCGGTCATGGCCAATCTGGTCTCCGCAGCTGAGGCTGATGCCACGCTCGGCGAGATGCAGATTGTCCTTCACGACGTGTTCGGCCGCAACAAATAGGAATCCCATGTCGACGCAAGACACCGCACCTGCACCGCGCATCCTTTTGACCAAGAGCTTCATCGACAGCCATGATCGCGCGATTGCGACGATTGCGCTTGCGTTGCGCGATGCCGCGATGGAAGTGGTTCTGATCGATTACGAACAACCCGAAGACGTGGTGACTGTCGCGCTACAGGAAGACGTTGATGTCATCGGGGTTAGCTTCATGTCAGGGGGCCAAGTCGAGACCACCGAGAAAATTGTCGCCGAACTGAAGCGTCGCGACCTCGCCGGCTTGCCGGTGGTGGTCGGCGGAATCATCCGACCGTTCGACGTGGCACCGCTGGAGGCGGCCGGCGTCCGCGAAATTTTTCGCGGCGGCGCGCCGCTCGCTGATGTCGTGGCCACATTCGGGCGGCTGTCGCGTGCCTACAGGGGACTTGCTTGAGCACCGCTCGCGATGGGCCGGACGCACCCGCGCTGCTTGCGGCCGTCCGCAGCGGCGACACGCTTGCTATCGCACGGGCGATCACGGCCATAGAAAATCGAACAACGGTGGGCGTCGAATTGGGTCTGCTTGTCGGCGATTTTAACGTTCGTTGTCAGACGCTGGGCGTCACCGGTCCACCTGGGGCCGGAAAGTCGTCGCTGATCAACGCGCTCGTCAGCGAACTGTTGTCACGATACCCGCGTATCGGCATTCTGACCGTAGATCCGTCGAGCCCCATCAGCGGCGGAGCCGTGCTGGGCGACCGCGTGCGAATGGCCGCGCATAGCGCAAATCCAGACGTCTTCGTCCGCTCGCTGGCCGCCCGGGGCCATCTTGGCGGGGTCACGAGGACGACCAAAGCCGTGATCGACCTGCTTGCCGCAGGCGGTATGAGTCTTGTGATCGTGGAAACCGTCGGAACAGGCCAGTCCGAAGTCGAGGTGGCTGGACTGACCGACGTCAAGGTCGTGGTCTGTGCACCGGGGCTTGGCGATGAGATGCAGGCGATCAAGGCCGGGGTGCTAGAGATCGCCGACCTGATTGTCGTGAACAAGTCGGACTTGCCCGACGCCGACCGCACGGCGAACCACCTGAAAGCGATGCTGCATCATCGCGGCCATGAAGAGACGCGCGTCGCGCTGAAGGTATCGACCCTAAATCGCGAAGGCGTGGCGGCGCTGGCAGAGGCGATCGAGGAGCGGTTCGCAGTGCCTCACTCGGGAGCGCCCTATGCCACACCAAAGAATGACAAAATGCGACTGGCCAACGATGTTGCTGATCTGGTCGCCGCATTCGTGCGCGATAACGGCGACCCCAGGATTGCGGAAATCGTCGGGCAACTGTCGGACGGAAGCATGGTGCGCATCGACGGCGCAATAGCGGCCATCCGATTGCTCGCCGCGCGATAGGTGGCAGGCCAAGTGCCAATAGGGAGAGAGATGTGAGTGCCCACATGTTTTCACTGCGGGACCGCACCGCGCTGGTCACGGGAGCGTCGAGCGGCATTGGTCGCGTTCTCGCCCAGGGATTGGCGGCGGCGGGCGCACGGGTCGCCGCCGTTGCACGCCGGGCGGAGCGCCTTGAGGATCTTGTCCGCGAGATCGAGGGGCAGGGTGGCACAGCCATCGCCGTTCAGGCCGATGTGACGGATATGCAAAGCATAGAGCGTGCTTTTGACGCAGCAGAACAAGCGTTCGGCACCGTTGGTGTTGTCGTCAGCAATGCCGGTATCAGCGACGCGCGCAACTTTCTGAAAGTCGATGCCGCAGCGCGGGACTTCGTGATGGACACAAATTTTCACGGTGTTTGGAATGTCGGCCAGACGGCGGCGCGCAGAATGGTAAGTGCTGGTCGCGGAGGTTCGATTATAAATGTCGCGTCGGTACTGGGCCTTGGCGTTCAGTCAGGGCTTGCCAGCTATTGCGCGTCGAAGGGCGCGGTCATCCAGCTCACCCGCTCGATGGCGATCGACCTGATGCAGCACGGGATCCGGGTCAACGCGCTGGCGCCCGGGTGGTTCAAGACCGAACTGAACGACGCGTTTTTCGATAGCCCAGTGGGACAGGAAAAAATCGCACGGATGCCTGCGCGACGTCTCGGCATGATCGAGGAGCTTATCGGGCCAGTCGTCTTGCTGGCAAGCGATGCGGGATCGTTCATGAACGGCTCGGTCATCGTGGTCGATGGTGCGCTGGATGCTTTGATTGCCTGACCAAGCGTAGCCCTTCCACTACCTTCTCAAATAATTGTCCCACGCGCGAGCAACCGCGTGACGGTGAGCGGGCGACGCAATCGAGATTAGCTCTGCGGCGCGAGTAGCGTGATCGAGGCCACGCAAATCAGCGGCACCATACTCTGTCACGACCACATCAATATCAAAACGCGACAGAGAAACTGGCCCCCGGCCTTGCCCTGGCGGAACGATCCGGCTGGCAATGCCGGTTGTCGCTGGTAGAGCGACGATGCGAACGCCGCCACCACCGCGCGCGCCGCGGGCGAAATCGGACGCGCCGCCGGGGCCGGACATGAAGCCATCTTCTGTCGTTTCGGCATACGCTTGGCCGAACAGATCCACTTGCAACGCGGAATTGATCGTGACCAGACGATCAATGGCAGCGAGCATGCGCGGATCGTGGGTGATCGATACAGGGCGGAATTCGAGCGCAGGGTGGTCGAGCTGCTTATAAAGGTCCACAGTGCCAATGGCGGTGCCGATAATCGCGTGATCGACCGCGCCGCTGGCGATCAGGCTCATCAGCGCGTCGCCCAGCAGACCGGTATGGACCTTCAGGTGTTTGCGATCCGACAGCGCATGGGCGACGGCATCGGGAATCTTGCCAAGACCGGTCTGTAGCGTGTCGCCGTCTCGAACAAATGGCGCGACATGGGCCGCGATGGCTCGAGCGATGGGGTTGGGACCGAAAGCGGGAAGGGCAAGGAGCGGTTGCTCGAAATCGAAGCAGGCTGTGAGTTCGTCAAACGGTATCCCACGATCACCGCGCGTGCGCGGCATCGCCGGATTTATGTGTGCGATCCGAACGGAGATGTCGCGCCATAGATCGGCGATGAACGATACTTCCGTGCCGAAACTGCACCAACCGTCGGCATCGGGCGGTGTACACATGAACAGGGCAGCACGCGGCGCGCGCCGACGAAGCTCGGCGAGCGCATCCTGATAGCATAGCGGCAAAAACTCGGTGCGCGGGCCTGCGGCGAGCAGTTCCGGCGTCTGAAAAAACGTAAGCACACGACTATCCGCATTGGCTTGCCAAACCCTCCGGTTGAGGCCACCCACGAATACGCCGCAGAAGATCATTCTTCCCAATGCAACTCCAGCTGCCTCAACAGCGTCCGCAAGAGGCGCACTTTCAGCAGAGCAGCCCGACACGAGAGTCAATCCGTCAGCAGGCAAAACATCCACGATTTCGATCGCGTCGATCCAGCGCGCCATTATCGGAACAGCACGCGCTGTGACTTTCGTCCCTGCAATGAAGCAACCGCGCGCCTCGCCTTCGTTTGAACCACCACACCATCTATCCCAAATGCTTCCAAACCCATTTCACCGGCTTGACAGACCCCAACGTAACGACCACAGTGTCATTTGTCTAATTGTCGGACCAAAAAGAATTTGAAGTGGAACGTAGGAGGGCCGATCGTGCGATACATTGTGGGCGTGGATATCGGTGGCACATTTACCGACTGTGTTGCGCTTAAGGTTCCCGACGACGGCAGCGCGCCGGTCGTGAAGATTGGCAAGTCTTCGTCGACCCCGCCCGACTTTCAAACTGGTTTTATCGGATCGCTGCGCGCCGCGGCCG
>JAYWFN010000052.1:0-13588 GCA_043778785.1 Sphingomonas sp.
CGACGAAAAGGACCGCCTGATCGTTGCCGCCAGTGCGGGCAGCCTGTCGGTCACGCAATCGGCCTTGTCGCTGATCGAGGAAGGCTTGCCGGGCTATCATGAGGGTGATCCGCCGCGCACGCTTGCCACTGCGCCGACGATGTTCCGCGCGGCCTTGCTGGTGGGCGAGGCGCTTTCGACTGCCAGGCGTGCCATCGGCGCGACATTGCAGGGGACGACGATCAACGCCTCGGCGTCGATCCTGCTGGGCGGACGCATCTGTGATGAACCGCTGACGCTGTATCAGATTTACGCCGAGGGCAATTTCATCGAATGCCAGCCTGATGCACCGTTTCTGCAAATCGGCGAGCTGAAATATGGCAAGCCGATCCTCGACCGCACGTTGACATGGGAATCGCCGCTCGACGAGGCGGTCAAAGTCGCGCTGATTTCGTTCGATTCGACGATCCGGTCGAACCTGTCGGTCGGGCGGCCGCTGGATTTAATTGAGGTGCCGACCGATGCCACCAAGCCGACGATCCGCCGCCGGATTGAGGACGACGACGCCTATTTCAACGAATTGAGTGCGACATGGGGCCGCTTGCTCAACGAAGCGCGCACGCAAATTCCCGACCCGCCGTTTATGGTTTGACGAATGGGCTGTTTGACCCGCAGTGCTGAGCCTGTCGAAGGGCGGTTCGCGTTAACCGCCCTTGGACAGGCTCAGGACTGCGGTGCAGCTTAGCCACACTGCCCCCGGTGCATCAGCTTTGCATCGGCAAGCACCAGCGCGACCATCGCTTCGACCACGGGCGCGCCGCGGATGCCGACGCAGGGATCATGACGCCCCTTTGTCACGATGTCGGTGGCGGTCCCTTCGCGGGTAATGGTCTCGACGGGTGTCAGGATCGAACTCGTCGGTTTGAACGCGACGCGCACGACCACGGGCTGCCCCGTCGAAATCCCGCCCGCGATGCCGCCGCTGTGGTTCGCCAAGAATGCGGGGCCACCTTCACCAGGTCGCATCCGGTCGGCATTGTCCTCGCCGCGCAGCCGGGCGGCGGCAAAGCCATCGCCAATCTCGACCGCTTTGACCGCATTGATGCTCATGCAGGCGCTCGCCAGTTGGGCATCAAGCTTCATGTAAAGCGGCGCGCCCCATCCCGCCGGAACGCCGGTTGCAACGCACTCGATAACCGCCCCCAGCGACGACCCTGCTTTGCGTGCCTCATCGACGAGCACTTCCCACCGCGCGGCGGCGGCAGGGTCAGCACAGAAGAAGGGATTGCGATCAATTTCGTTCGCATCGAATGTCGATGCCCTGTCGCCGCCGATTTCGACGACATGCGCGATCACCGAAACGTCGGGGATGACGAGCCGCGCGACGCCCCCTGCTGCCACCCTTGCTGCCGTCTCGCGCGCGCTCGACCGCCCCCCGCCGCGATAGTCGCGAAAGCCATATTTGGCGTCATACGCATAATCGGCATGGCCGGGGCGATAGGCGGCCGCGACCTCGCTATAGTCCTTCGACCGTTGATCGACATTTTCGATCATCAGGCTGATCGGCGTGCCCGTCGTCCTGCCCTCGAACACGCCCGACAGGATGCGGACCTGATCAGGCTCCTGCCGCTGCGTCGTAAAGCGCGACGTACCCGGACGGCGTTTGTCGAGGAAAGGCTGGAGATCGGCCTCGCTCAGCCCCAGCCCCGGCGGACAGCCATCCATGACCGCGCCAAGCGCAGGCCCGTGCGATTCCCCCCATGTCGTGAAGCGGAACAGATGGCCGAAGCTGTTGTGGCTCAAATTGCGCCCCCGAAATGTTGGATCAACCATTGCCTATTGTCGGGGTTGAGTCGAGCGAAGTGGGTCAACATAACGGCCGGTTCGATCACCTGGCGAAAACCAGTGATGAGGTAGCGATTTTCAAATGGCAATTGGCTATGTCCAATTGCCAAATATTCTACAACCTCTTGAAACGCCTGGTCCATATTAAAGTGATGCTTCAACTCTCTACTGCATTCGGCGAACAAGCTGGATAGATCGTGCCCGTGCTGTTTTCGAACGTCGTCCAACACTCTCAAACGAGTAAGGTCTGCCTTAAAAATCAATTCTAGGCCATGCGCACATAGAAACTCTACGGGCGCGTGAAAACTGATGCGTGCATTGCTGGTCACGGCGGCACGAGCCGTATCTAAGTACGCCACTCCGAAACTATAGAGACCAATCGAAGTGGTCCGGTTAATCGTGTCAGTCACGCCAACCCATTGTCCCGCGCGTTTTCGGATTTCACGCCGCTTTCAACGGATACGTGGTCATATCCCGACGTCCGGCCAGCAGGCCTTGGATTGAAATGTCCTCGTCAAGTTCTTCCCAATGAAGACCCATGCCGCTCAGTTCAACCTTGCTGCGCTGTTCGGGGGTTGCAAACATCAGTCTTGGAAACCACGCAAGCGGCACGCCAATTGTCCGGCCATCGTCAAGATCGACCCAAAGCGTGTCGTCGTCGCAGCGTGCCAACGTTGGACTAACGAAAGTGGTCATGCCACGCCTCCATAATTTCGCGCTTGCGTGCCCGAATGATTAACATCGCCATCGCAAGGTCGCGACGGCTCATCTTGTCGTTATATGCCATCACAATCTCGTCACCAACCCAAAACTTGGCTTGAGTCGCATCGCGCTTGACATGCACATGGACCGGTTCGCGTGGATTGCCTTCATCGGAATAGAAGAAGAACCTCAAACCGCGATCTCGAAAGACGTTAGGCATCACGCAAGCGCAATATCCGGCGCGTCTTCGGCTTTCATGCCGACGACATGATAGCCGTTGTCGACATGATGCGTCTCGCCCGTCACGCCGCTCGACAAATCGCTGAGCAGATAAAGCCCCGCGCCGCCGACATCTTCGATCGTCGTGTTGCGCTTCATCGGGCTGTTGTGCTCGTTCCATTTCAGGATCAGGCGGAAATCGCCGATGCCACTGGCCGCGAGCGTCTTGATCGGGCCCGCCGAAATCGCATTGACGCGGATATTGTCGCGACCCAGATCGACCGCGAGATATTTGACGCTGGCCTCAAGCGCTGCCTTGGCCACGCCCATCACATTGTAATGCGGGATCACCCGTTCGGCGCCCAAGTAGCTCAGCGTGATCATCGATCCGCCATCGGGCATCATCGCGGCCGCGCGCTGGGCGACGGCCGTGAACGAATAGACACTGATGTTCATCGTCATCAGGAACGTGTCGAGATCGACATCGCAATATCGCCCGCGCAGGGCATCCTTGTTGGTGTAGCCGATGGCGTGGACGACAAAATCAATCGTCGGCCAGCGGCTGCCGAGCGTCGCAAATGTCTTGTCGAGCTCGGCCATATCCGACACATCGCAGTCGATCAGGAAATTACTGCCCAGGCTTTCGGCGAGTGGCCGCACCCGCTTTTCAAGTGCTTCGCCCTGATAGCTGAAGGCGAGTTCGGCCCCGGCTTCGCTGAGCTTCTGTGCGATTCCCCACGCCAGGCTGCGGTCGTTGGCTAGGCCCATGATCAGCCCGCGTTTGCCCGTCATCAAGCCGGTCATTCAACTCTCCGTAACATCACTGTCATGCCCCTTTAGGCGTTTCGGGACGGGTTCCGCCAGTGCCGCATTCAAATGCGCCCCGATCACAATGCCGAGCCCGATAAACCAGAAGAAGATCAGCGCAATGATGACGCCCGCCAGACTGCCATAGGTCAGCGCATAATCGCTGAACCGCGCAATGATGACCGGCAGCAATGTCAGCGCGCCATACCACCACAGGGCAATGAACAGCGCGCCGGGCCATTTGGGATATTTGCCGAACCGGTAGCGGCTGGGCGTCAGCGACCAGATCAGCAGATAGAGCGCGAACCAGATGATGAAGAGCGGGATGAGTTTTGAAAGCCCGATCCAGACCACCGCATCATCGGCAATCGGGACGAGGCGATAGACAAACTGTTCGGCCGCCGTGAGGAAGACCTGCGCCGAAAAGGCCAGCATGACGAGGATCACCGACAGGATGATGATCGCCATCGACGTCAGCCGGTATTGCCAGAACGGGTTTGAAAACGGCGTACCGTAAGCGCGGCGCAAAATGTCGCGGATTGTCTCGATAAAGCTTCCAACAGTCCACAGACCGACAACCGCACCGAGCCAGAGCAGCGCCCCGGTGCGTGCTGTCAGCACATCGTAGATCGGCTTTTCAAGCAGCGTCTGCACCACCGGCGGCATCGTTTTCAGGAACGAGGCAACCGCGCGTATCGTATCGGTCCCGCGCCCGAACAGGCTGGCCAGCGCCGCTGTCACGATAAAAAAGGGAAAGAGCGTCAGCAGCGTCAGATAGGCAAGGTTACCGGCATGGATGAACCCATCCTTGAACACGCCGACGATGACACGGTGCACGACTTCGTAAATGGCTGACCCCGGGCCAAGCTGATCGAGGGCACGGCCGATCGGATGTTTGCGACGCTCCTCGGGGGATATGGGGGAGACGTCCTGCATGCAGCGCTAAACGCCGAGTTTCTCGCGCGGGTTTCCGAGCGTTGCACGATTTTCTTCGGCCCATGCGTGCAACGCCTCGTCCTTGGCAGGGAGTGCAATCTCGATTGTTACCAACTGATCGCCGCGCGCGCCGCTTTTGCCGGTGAAGCCTTTCCCTTTCAGCCGCATCGTCTGCCCCGACGATGTCCCGGCAGGGACGTTCAGCATAACCGGCCCATCGACAGTGGGGACGCGCACCGGACCGCCCAGCACCGCTTCGGCCAGTGTCACGGGCAGGTCGAGCCGCACGGCATCGCCGTCGCGACGGTAAAAGGGATGGCTGCCGATCTGGATCGTCACAATCGCGTCGCCGTTGCCGGCGGGGCCGGGTTCGCCTTTGCCCGACAAGCGCATTTGCGTCCCGTTTTCGACACCGGGGGGCAACTTCAAATCGATCGTCTTGCCGTCGCCCAGCGTGATGCGCTGGGGGCGGCCAGCGGCTGCATCTTCAAACGATACCGCAAGGCGATAGGCGGCATTTGCGCCTTTTTGCGGCGGTGCCGCGCGCCCGCCAAAACCAGATCGTCCCGCCCGTCCGCCGAACAGGCCTTCGAAAATATCGCCGAAATCAGCGCCACCACCTGCGCCAGGATTGAACCCCCCGCCGCCACCGCCAAAACCGAACGGCGCTGCCGGATTGCCGTCGCCATCGATTTCGCCACGATCAAAGCGCGCGCGCTTGTCCTTGTCCGACAGCAAATCATAGGCGGCCGTTACCCGCGAAAAACGTTCGGCGGCGGCCTTGTCCTTGTTCGTGTCGGGGTGCAGTTCCTTGGCGAGCTTGCGATAGGCTTTCTTGATGTCGGCTTCGCTCGAGCCGCGCGCGACGCCGAGCGTTGAATAGGGATCTGCTGCTGCCATGCCGCGTCAGTTATGGGCTGGAACCGTCTCTAGCAAGGGCTCAACGTCAACCGACACTTTCATCGTCCGCGCGCCCGAGCCAAGAAAGATGCCGTCGATGGGGGCAATCTCCGAATAATCACGGCCAATCGCCATGACGATATGGTCGCCCGCCATCCAGATGCCGTTGGTCGGATCGACGCCGACCCAGCCACGATCCGGCCCGCACCACAGCAGCACCCAGGCATGGGTTGCGTCGGCACCAACCAGCCGCGCCTGACCCGGCGGCGGAATGGTGCGCAGATAGCCCGAGACATAAGCGGCGGGCAGCCCGGCGGAGCGCAACCCCGAAATCATGATCTGCGCGAAATCCTGACACACGCCGCCGCGCTTGGCGAAGGCTTCGGAAGGGGGCGTGTCGGTTTTCGTCGCATCGGTGTTGAAGTCGAAATCGCGCTGGATGCGGCAGGCGAGATCGATGGCAGCATCAAGCGACCCGCGCGACGGATCGAGGCTGGTCGCGCAATAGGCCGCAATCGCCGGATCAAGCGCGATCATCGGCGAGGGAAACAGATAATTGGCGGGCGACGCGGCAGAGACATCGCGGCTTTCGCGGGCAAGGCGTGCCACGGTCGCGAGGTCGGGATCATCGCTGCGGATGTCGGGAATGTCGCGGTCAACGTCGACGACCGCGTGGCTGACAATGCGGAGGTCGGTAACAGCGTCGGGGATCACCAGCCGTGTCACATTGGCCAGCGACGCATCGGCGCGCCCGAACGAAAACTCGCCCGAGGGGATGGTCGCCAGGCTATGGTCGATCAGCGTCTGCCCCGACCAGATGATCGGCTTCAGGCGCAGGTTGCAGCGGGCAAAGCGCACCGGCACGGCATAGGTAAAGCGCGTCTCATGGATGATCCGGTATTTCATACGCCTTCCCCGTCACCCCCGCGAAGGCGGGGGTCCAACACCCGAGGCTCGACATTCGGCATTGGATTCCCGCCTTCGCGGGAATGACGAAAAAAGGAAGAAATCATCACGCCAGCGTCAAACCCTGCGCACGCAACGGTTCGCCGCCGCGCAGGAAAAACCGGTTGGCGATGGCGTCGGAGATTGCAAGCAAACGGTTTTCGAGACTCTGGACCGCATAATCGTCGAGCGTGACAGCCGACAAGGTGGCCAGCTGTGCGACGAGCGCATTGGCGAGCTGCTGCTGTTCTTCGGCCATGCCATCGTCAGACAATCGTGGTAACGCAGCAAGATGCCCCGCAATCGCTTCGACCTGAAAAGCGAGGCTGCGCGGATTGCTGGTATCGAGTGCAATCAGATCGCGCACGGCAATTGGCGCAAGGCCAGTCGGGTATCGCTGGCGGTATCCGATCGCGCTGTTCGAAAGCTCGAGCAGCGCGGAAAGGTCGTCGGCGCTCGCCGCATCACTGCCCAGCGCGCGCAGCAGGCGGCAGACGGTGATCGCCCGTTCGATCCGCCGCCCGAGATCGAGGAAGCGCCATCCCGCTGTCCGCCCCATATTTTCGGCCGACAATCCGGCGAGCGCGGCGAACCGCTCGTGAAGCTGCGCTGCGCGCATCGCGATCGAATCGCGGGTGGGGAAGGGGGCATCAAGCAGACGCCAGACATCGGTGGCAAGCCGTTCGCGCGATCCTTCGCCGATGGCACGCGCGCTGCGCAAGATGCTGCGAACACTCGACATTTCGGTGGCATCGTCGAGCGCGGCCCGGGCAAGCGCAATGATGTCGGCATCGCGGCTGCGTGCGCGGTTCGCTGCGGCGCCACTGGCGGCAAGCAGCCCGCCGAGTCTGGCGATGGTATCGGTGGCAAGCGGGGCACCGCCATCGACATCGATCGAGCCGCCGACAGCCGCGCGGACCAGGCCCAGCACGGCTTCGGCGCGTTCGAGATAACGCCCGAGCCAGAACAGATTGTCGGCAACGCGGCTGGGCAGCGTCCCCGGATTGCGGCGGATGGTGACTTTCTCTGCGGCGGACATCAGCGTGATCGCGGTCACCGGCTTTTCGCTGACGATGCAGACGTCGGCGGAAAATGCGCCTTCGCCCATCAGTGCGGCGCGGACATCGAGATGTTCGCCGATCCGCGCAAAGCCGCCGGGCATGACGCTCCAGTGCCCCTGCGCATCGCGCGCGGCGAAAACGCGGAGCAGGAACGGGCGCGGCTCAAGCCCGTTCGCGCCGACTGTCGGCAAGGTCGAGAGGCGAACGAGTTCCTGCCCGACATAATCGATGCCACGCTTGCCCATATCATCGATCAGCGCAGCACGGGCTGTCGCATCGAGGTCGCTGCCGATCATCGGGCCGCTGGGCAAGCCGCGCGGCTCGGTCGGGAACGCTGGGCTGATCAGCATCGTGTCGAGCCCGCTGATCACCCGCTCGCGCTCGCCATCCTGCCCGCACCACCAGGTTGCGATGTTGGGCATGCGCAGATCCTCGCCCGTCAGCCGCATCGACAGGCGCGGCATGAAGGCGGCGAACGCAGGCGACTCGAGCACGCCCGCGCCCGGCGCATTGGCGATCACGACATTGCCCGCGCCCATGGCGTCGATCAGCCCCGGCACGCCGATGCGCGAGCGCGAATCAAACGCCAGCGGATCAATCAGCCGCGGATCGATCCGCCGCCACAGCGCATCGACGCGCTTCATCCCCTCAATGGTGCGCAGGTAAAGATGATCGTCATGCACCGCGAGGTCTTCGCCTTCGACGAGCAGCATACCGAGATAGCGCGCGAGATGGGCTTGCTCGGCATAGCTCTGGTTAAAGCGGCCTGGCGTCAGCAGGGCAATGCGCGGATCGGCGCGGCGCGACGAGGCGGCAATCCCGGCGCGCACATCGGCAAAGAACGGCGCCAACCGCTCGATATTCAGCCGCGCCTGCAATCCCGGCAGGACACGCGAAACGGCAAGCCGGTTTTCGAGCGCATAGCCCGCGCCTGTCGGCGTCCGCGTATGATCGGCGAGCACGCGCCACTTGCCATCGGGATCGCGCCCGATATCGGCAGCATAGAAATGAAGCTGGTGCCCGCCCGGCGGTTGCAAGCCGACCATCGGGCGCAGGAAATGCGGGCTGCCATTGAGCAAGGCAGCAGGGAGCAGGCCACTGCCCATCAGCCGCTGTGCCCCGTAAATATCCTCGAGCAGCACTTCCATCAGCGTCGCGCGCTGCACAACGGCATCGGATATGCCCGCCCATTCGCCTGCGTCGATCATCAGCGGGATGGGCGACAATGGCCATTTTCGCTCGTCGCTGTCGCCGGGCATGCGAAAGCCGGTGCCGATCTCGTCGGCCTGCCGCTGGATGCGGGCGCGCGCTTGCGCCAGATCGCCTCCGCTGGCCACCGCAACTTCATCGGCCATGGCGGCCCACATGCCGCGATTGCTCGTTTCGCGGACGACATCGCCCTTCGCGGCCTGCGCGCCATAGGCGTCAAGCCACGCCGCGCCGCTGAAGGCGGGCAAATCGGGTGCGGGGCTAGCCAAGGGCAGCTCGCATTGTTGTCATCCCCTTTGTCACCGCTTGCATAACACCAGAACCGTATTGCGTTGCAACAATTGCGCCGCACGAGGTTTTATTTGTGCTGGTCACGCTTTAGGGTGGTCTGATGAGTATCAATCCGATTGCCCGCTTTTCCGACTGGTTGCGTGAAGCCGAAGCGTCCGAACCGAATGACCCGAACGCCGTGGCGCTGGCGACGGTGAACGCGGCGGGGCAACCGGCGGTGCGGATGGTGCTGCTCAAGGGGCTGAGCGACGCAGGGTTCGTGTTCTACACCAACCAGCAGAGCCGCAAAGCCGATGATCTGGGCGCCAATGCCCGTGCGGCATTGCTGTTTCACTGGAAGACGCTGCGGCGACAGGTGCGCGTCGAAGGGGCCGTGACGCCTGTCAGTGATGCGGAGGCCGATGCTTATTTCGCCACACGCGGGCGGATTTCGAAGCTCGGGGCATGGGCGTCGGACCAGTCGCGGCCGCTGCCTGATCGCGCCACGCTCGAGGCCAAGCTCGCTGACGTGACCGCGCGGTTCGAGGGTGGTGATGTGCCGCGTCCACCGCACTGGTCGGGCTATCGCGTCGCGCCCGAGCGAATCGAATTCTGGTGGGACGGCGAGCACCGGCTGCACAACCGCGAGTTGTTCGTCCGCTCTGGGGAGCGCTGGACGACCAGCCTGATGTATCCATGAGTGGCGCGCATCATCACGGGCACAGCCATGCACACCGCTCGACGCTGACGACGCGCGCGGCCTTTGCCAGCATCGGCATGGCATTGTTCCTGCTTGGCCTGAAGATATATGCGGTGTGGCAGACCGGCTCGGTCGCCATGCTCGGCTCGCTCGCCGATACCGGGCTTGATCTGCTGGCATCGCTCGCAACGCTTTATGGTGTCCGCTATGCGGCGCAGCCCGCCGACAGCGAGCATCGCTTTGGCCATGGCAAGGCCGAAGCGCTCGCCGCGCTGTTTCAGGTGTTCATCATCGCACTGTCAGCGCTGGCCATTTTCTACCGCGCCATCGAACGGCTGATGAAGGGCGAAGTCACCGCGCATGCCGAATATGGTATTGGTGTCTCGGTGATTGCGATTGTCGCGACGCTCGGTCTGCTCGCTTATCAGCGCTATGTGATCGCCAAGACCAAATCGGTCGCGATTTCAGCGGATCATGTTCATTACCAGAGCGACGTGCTGCTTAACCTAGCGGTCATCGCTGCGCTGGCGCTCGATCAATATGCGGGGATCAAATGGGCCGATCCGGTATTCGGCATCGGGATCGCGGCGGCTTTGATGCTCGGCGCGTGGCGCGCGTCGACACAAGCGATCGATCAGCTGATGGACCGCGAATGGCCCGAGGAAAAGCGCCAGCATTTCCTGCGCGTGGCCGCTCGCCACCCTGAGCTTGCGGGCATCCACGACTTGCGCACGCGGACGAGCGGAACGCAGGATTTCGTGCAGTTCCACGTCTGGATGGATCCGAACATGACGGTGGCAGACGCGCACCGCGTGATGGACGAGGTCGAGGACAAGCTGGCGCATGAGTTTCCGGCGACCGAAATCCTGATCCACATCGATCCCGAAGGGCAAGTGGACAGGGAAGGCGTCCTGCCCAGCCATCTTGCCGAGGAACCGACACGATGAAGATACCATTTGCGCAAATTGACGCCTTTGCCGACCGGCCCTTTACCGGCAATCCGGCGGGCGTGATGCCGCTTGATGCGTGGCTCGACGATGATGTGCTGCAAGCCATCGCACAGGAAAATAATCTGTCCGAAACCGCGTTTATCATCCCCGACGCGAGCGGTGCGGCGGACTATGAGTTGCGCTGGCACACGCCGGCGGCAGAAGTAGCGCTGTGCGGCCATGCGACGCTGGCCAGCGGCCATTATGTGCTTGGCCGTGATGCGCACCGCGCGCGCGTCACGTTCAGGACGCGCAAGTCGGGCGTGCTGACGGTTGCGCGCGCCGGTGCAGGGTATGAACTTGATCTGCCCGCTTGGGTGGCAAAGCCAAAACCGCTGCCAGCGATTGCGGTGGCGCTCGGCATTGCATCGCCCGTGGCCACGTTGTGGCATGAAAGCGGATACGCGCTGATCATCGTTGACAGTGAAGCGGACGTGCGCGCGTTGCGGCCCGATATGCACGCGCTGCTAGCGCTTGGCCCGATCGTCGCCATCGTCTGCGCGCCGGGCACCGACGTCGATTTTGTCAGCCGCGTCTTTACACCCCATTTCGACATTCCCGAGGATCCGGTCACGGGCTCGGCGCATGCCGTGATGGTTCCCTATTGGGCAGAGCGTTTGGGGCGCACCGGTTTGAAAGCGTATCAGGCAAGCGCGCGCGGCGGGCATGTCGGGTGCCAATTGTCGGGTGATCGTGTGGTCCTGTCAGGACAATGCACGACCGTGATCGAAGGCGTGTTTACCCTTTGACCGCAGTGCTGAGCCTGTCGAAGCACGGTTTGCGTTAACCGCCCTTCGACAGGCTCAGGACTGCGGAAACGTTATGCCGCTTCGGCCATTTCGGCTGCCACGGTTTCCTCGATCCATCCGCCGCCAATCACGCGCTCTCCGGCATAAAGCACAGCGGCTTGCCCCGGCGAGACGCCATATTCGGGCGCGTCGAACGACAGCCAGTCACCGTCAAGCCGCGCCGGAACGGGTTTTGCCATCGACCGGACCTTGGCGCTCAGCGATCCTGACGACGCGCCACCGATCAGATTGATTTCGGAAAGCCGCGCAGAACCCACAGCAAGCGCGCGGCGCGGCCCGACGACCACACGGTGCGTTTCGGGTTCGACGCGGATCACATAAAGCGGCTCGGCCTGTCCGCCGACTTCAAGCCCGCGCCGCTGGCCGATGGTGAACCCGACGATCCCCTGATGCTGGCCCAGCACGCGTCCCGCCTGATCGACAATATCGCCTTCCGTTGCCGCTTGAGGCCGGAGTTTTTTAACAAGGCCGGCATAATCGCCATCGGGCACGAAGCAGATGTCCTGACTGTCGGGTTTGGCCGCAACGCCCAGCGCCAGTTCGGCGGCAATTGCGCGGACGGCGGGCTTTTCCATACCACCGAGCGGAAAGCGCAGATAATCGAGCTGTGCCGTCGTGGTTGCAAACAGGAAATAGCTCTGGTCGCGCGCCGGGTCGATCGCGCGGTGCAGTTCGGGACCGTCGTCCCCGATAACGCGCCGGACATAATGGCCGGTGGCAAGGCAATCGGCCCCCAGCTCCTTGGCCAGCGCGAACAGATCGGTGAACTTCACCCCCATGTTGCAGCGAACGCATGGGATCGGCGTGCGTCCCGCCAGATATTCGTCGGCAAAGCCATCAATCACTGAGTCGCGGAAGCGGCTTTCGTGATCGAAGACGTAATGCGCGATGCCGAGTTTGTCGGCGACCGCGCGCGCGTCGCGAATGTCCTGCCCCGCGCAGCAGGCCCCGGGGCGCTTTACGGCTTCGCCATGATTGTAGAGCTGGAGCGTCACGCCGATGGTTTCGGCACCAGACCGCGCCGCAAGCGCGGCAACAACCGACGAATCGACGCCGCCTGACATCGCTACAACAATGCGCTTGCCGGTCAGGCTGCCGAGCTGAAACAGATCATCCATCGGCGCGCCTTTAGCGGCTGCGCGCAAAAATGTCATGGTTTACCCTGTCTTCACCATATCATGCGCATAGCGGACGTCATGGACATGAGTTTCGCCCGCCGCCGCAAGGCTAAACCGGACAACACGACGCCCGACCTGTCGGTGTTGCTGGCAGAGATGAGCGCGCGGCAGGGATCAAGCCGCACCGCGATATTACAGTCGCATGGGCAATCGCCGGTTCATTCTGTGGTGGCCGATCCGCTGGTAGACATTTTCGCGCCCGTCGGGCGCTCGCCCGTCACGACGCACCAATTCAGCGACCAGATCGCAAATCCCGTAATTCCGCGTAAACTAAAATGACCAGCGCGTTTACCTTGGCGTTTCAGCGTATCTTCAAGCCCTCGCTGTTAGACCGCTTAAATCGAATGAGCGTTTGGCACCCGTTGGTGCCTGTGAGGACATAAATGATCGAAAACCAGAAAATCCGCCCGGCACAAGTCATCGGGCCGTTGGGCGAACCCCTCACACTTGCGACCCTGCCACCGGCGGGGACGACACGCTGGGTCGTGCGTCGCAAAGCTGAAGTCGTGGCGGCCGTCAATGGCGGACTGCTGTCGGTTGACGACGTTTGTGATCGTTATGGCCTTACCGTCGAAGAATTCGCCGGATGGCAGCGCGCCATCGACCGTTCGGGCATGCCGGGCCTGCGCGTCACTCGCATCCAGCATTATAAATCGCTTTACGAGCGCCAGCAGAAATATTGACGCCCCGTCGCGTGCGCTGCATCGGGCGATGCGGCGCACGCGGAGGCAAGCATGGTATTCGGGATCATAATCTGGCTGGTCATCGGCGGCATCGTCGGCTGGCTCGCCAGTGTGATGATGCGCACCGACTCGCCGCAGGGCATATTGACCAATATCATTGTTGGCGTCAGCGGATCCTACATCGGCGGCATATTCGTGGCACCTTTCCTGCGAATCGGCGCGCTTGGCAGTTACCTGACTGCTTTTGCCGGGGCGTTGCTGCTGCTTGGCATCATCAATCTCATCCGTCGCGGGAAACTTCGTTGAATATCGCAGGTTGACTCCGCAGTCCTGAGCCTGTCGAAGGACGGTTCGCG
>JAYWFN010000053.1:0-13550 GCA_043778785.1 Sphingomonas sp.
CCGCGCCGCCCCAGCAGATGTTGGTCGTGAACGGATCATCGGTGCTGACGAATTCAACCAGTTCGCTCGATGGTGATATCACGCTGATCCCGCTTTCGCCGATAGTCGCAACACAGATATTGCCGCCAGCCTCGACGCCGAGCGAGTCGAAATATTTATATCCCGCAGGGCGATACAGCGGGACGCCGGCACCGCCCAATCCAGCGGTCAGATCGACTTTGCCCGGCGCGGTCACAGTGAATGCCATCAACCGGCACGTGTAGGTTTCGGCAGCATATAAAGTCTTGCTATCGGGCGAGAGGCCGACGCCGTTGGGATTTTCGCTTGGCCAGACGACTTCGGCCATGAAGCTGCCATCGGCTTTCGCATAGAAAATGCCGGTGATGTCGCGCGCCCGCGCAGTGTAATCGGTCTTGCCGTGGTCGGTGAACCAAAAGCCGCCTGCGGTGTCGAAGACGATGTCGTTCGGTCCGCGCAGGATGCACCCGAAGTCGCCCGATTTATAGAGCACTTCGACCTTGCCGGTCGCAACATCGATCCGCTCGATCCGTCCGCCCGAATAATCGCTCGCAATGCCGTGCGGGATCAAGAGGCCACCCGTATCGACATAATCGAAACCGCCATTGTTACAGCAATAAAGCATGCCATCGGGTCCGAAAGCGAGGCCGTTGGGTCCGCCACCGGTTTCCGCCACGCGTTGCGTCGAGCCGTCAGGCAAACACCGCGTGATCCGGCCTGCCGCGATTTCGGTCACGATCACGCTGCCCTCGGCACACGCCACCGGCCCCTCGGGGAACTGCAGGCCGGTTGTTATTGTTTCCCAATCCGCCATCCTGCCCCTCGATTTTCTATCGCCTGCGATCATGGATCATCCTATGGCGAGCGCAAGCCCTCCAGTCTGAAACGAGTCTTTTATGTCAGAATCCTACGCTCCCGACCTTGCCCTTTTCATCAACGGCAGCTGGCGGGTGGGGGAGGGCCGCGATGCGCAGGCCGTCGTCAATCCCGCGACCGGCAACGCCATTGCCGATGTTCCGCTGGCGAGCGCCGCCGATCTTGACGAAGCGCTCGACGCGGCGGACAAAGGTTTCAGACTGTGGCGCGCCACCGATGTCGAAACGCGCGGCGGCATCCTCCGCAAAGCAGCAGCACTGATGCGCGAGCGCAGCGAAGACATTGCCCGGATGCTGACCACCGAGCAGGGCAAGCCGCTGGTCGAAGCGCGCGGCGAAGTGGCGGGCAGTGCGTCGATGTTCGACTGGTACGCCGAGGAAGCCAAGCGCGCTTATGGCAAAGTGCTGGTGCGTCCCACGGGGCAACGGTCGATCGTCATCAAGCAACCCGTCGGGCCGGTCGCGGCATTCAGTCCGTGGAATTTTCCCGTTTACCTGATGGCGAAGAAACTGGCGCCCGCGCTTGCTGCTGGCTGTTCGGTGATTGCCAAACCGCCCGAGGAAACGCCGGGCTGTACCAGCGCGCTGATGCGCTGCCTGATTGACGCGGGCCTGCCCGACGGCGTGTGCCAGATGGTGTTCGGCGTGCCCGATACGGTCAGCCGCCACCTGATTGCCTCGCCGGTCGTCCGCAAAGTCAGCTTCACCGGATCGGTCCCCGTAGGCAAGCATCTGATGAAACTCGCAGCCGACGGCGTGAAGCGTGTCACGATGGAATTGGGCGGCCATGCGCCGGTGCTGATCTTCGACGATTGCGATCTTGAAAAGACGCTCGACATGGTCGTGCCGCAGAAGTTCCGCAACGCGGGGCAAGTCTGCGTGTCGCCGACGCGTTTTTATGTGCAGGACGCGATTTACGATGCGTTTATCGAGGGGTTTGCGAAACGGACAGCGAGCGTCAAAACCGGCAGTGGTCTCGACGCCGATACCAAAATGGGCCCGCTCGCCAACGTCCGCCGACCCTCGGCAATCGGCGCGCTGGTCGACGATGCCCGCGCCAAGGGTGCCCGCGTCATGGCAGGGGGCGAACGCGGGAACGACGGGTTTTTCTTCCAGCCGACCCTGCTTGCTGATGTGCCCGACAGCGCTGACATCATGAACAACGAACCCTTCGGGCCAGTCGCGGTGACGGCGCGGTTCGAGACAGTTGATGACGCCATCGAAAAGGCGAATCGGTTGCCCTACGGCTTGGCAGCGTTCGCCTTCACCGAAAACGGGCGGCGGGCCAACATGCTTGGCGACGCGATCGAAAGCGGGATGGTCGGCATCAACACCTTCGCCATCTCGGTCGCCGATGCACCGTTCGGCGGGGTGAAAGAAAGCGGCTTCGGCAGCGAAGGCGGGAGCGAGGGGCTGGATAGCTATATGGTCGTGAAGGCGATCCATCAGGCGTGAATCGTGTGATGTCCGCATAACTTATGCGGTTAAGCTAGGGGTGCGCTTGCGTTCCACAAACTGGAATATGCCTCAAGTTTGAGTTTCGCGAGGTCGGGGTCTGTTCGCTGGATTGTTGCCGGAGATCGATTAGCGAAATCCTTCAAGGACTGGGTGAGTATCCAAGCATCCGTATCGTCTAAGAAGATCAATCTATCGTGCAACGATTTCGGCGACGCTAGACGCACGGACAATGGTCGCGCATCACCGTGCTGAGTGATCCATCGTGCCGCCATCGGTTCTAACCCTGGCTTTACTGAAGCGCTATCAGTCAGGAGCGCAACTTCGACACGTTCGGGCACCAAAACCGCAAAATCACTCAAAACGGTCTCGCTCATATAAGCATCAACGATAAGCACCCTCAACTTGGCCAACGACAAAACGCGACTTATTGCGGCGGCAGCATCGTAGGCGGACCCAGACGCGACAAATGTTCCCGACGCAGAGGCTGGAACTTTGAGTTCTAAACGAGCCAACTCTTTGTTCAAACATAGCCAAATCTGCGAGGAATAAGTGCTTCCGCCCTGTGTTCGTAGTAGCCCTTGAGTGGCGATGTTGAGCTCGCTTGCAGCTGCAAAATTGCCGGACTGTTCTACTATCGCCGAAATGCGACCTAGCCATTTCAGCGTTATCGGAGGCGTTTCAAATGTATCGGTGATCGACCGCAGATTGGGCGGATCAGCCATAAGTGCGCCAAGTTGACGATAAAGAGCTTCTGGTTCCATTCGTGTTAGTTAGTCATTGCGAGCCATCCGGTCCACTTTGCGATGACCTGTATTCACACGCCGGAAAATCGGGCTATGCGGAAACAATGACCAACCAACGCACCGGCGGCCGCATTCTCGTCGATCAACTCGTCCTCCAGGGATGCGACCGGATTTTCACCGTCCCTGGTGAGTCCTTCCTCGCCGTGCTCGACGCGCTGCATGACACGCCGCAAATCCAGACAGTCGTTTGCCGTCAGGAAGGTGGCGTCGCGTTCATGGCCTGTGCCGACGGGACAATGACCGGGCGACCCGGCGTTGCCTTTGTCACGCGCGGGCCGGGGGCGACCAATGCCTCGATTGGCGTCCATGTCGCGATGCAGGACAGCCAGCCGATGATCCTGTTCATCGGCGACGTTGACCGCGGAATGCGCGACCGCGAGGGGTTTCAGGAAGTCGATTTGACTGCGATGTTTTCGCCGCTTTGCAAATGGGCGAGCCGGATCGACGATGCGCGCCGCATCCCCGAATATGTCGCGCGCGCTTATGCCGTGGCGATGTCGGGCCGACCGGGGCCGGTGGTGCTTGCGCTGCCCGAGGATATGCTGTGCGATGTCGTCGAAGCGCTCGACCGTCCGCGCCTCAATCCGCCCGAGCAAGACCCCGATGGCGCGGCGATGGAAGCGGTGTTTGCGTTATTGAAAGATGCCGTGGCCCCCATTGCCATTGTCGGCGGCGGTGGATGGGATATCGGCTGCGCACATTATTTCAGCGTTTTTGCCGGGCGCTTGGGCATCCCTGTCGCGGGCGCATTCCGGCGACAGGATGCGATTGATAATGCCTCGCCGGTGTGGGCGGGCAATCTCGGCTATGGTCCGAACCCGAAACTGGTTGAGCGCATCAAGAATTCGGACGTCATATTGTGCGTCGGCGCGCGGCTCGGCGAAGCGACGACCGATGGCTATACATTAATCACGCCCGACCATCCCGACCAGATACTGGTGCATGTCCACCCCGATCCGACCGAACTCAACCGCGTTTACCGCGCCGATCTCCCAATTTGCGCCTATCCGCATGAGTTCGCCGAAATGGCGGCGCTGTGGACCGACGATGTCATCCCGTTCAAAGACGGGCGCGAGGCGCACAAGGAGTGGCTGGCGTGGTCAACGCCCGCGCCGTTCGACACCAAGCTGGACTTGGGGATGTGCGTCGCGGCGATGCGCGAGCGGCTGCCCGCTGACACTTTCATCTGCAATGGCGCAGGCAATTTCAGCGGCTGGTGGCATCGCTACTGGCGCTATGGCGGGCCGGTCTGCCAGCTCGCCCCGACCGCAGGGGCGATGGGTTATGGCGTTCCGGCGGCGGTGGCGGCTGCGATCCGTTATCCGGACCGTAAAGTGGTCGCGGTGGCAGGCGATGGCGATTTCCTGATGAACGGACAGGAACTGGCGACCGCAATACAATATGGCGCGGACCTGCTGGTGATCGTTGTCGACAATGGCGCTTACGGCACGATCCGCATGCACCAGGAACGCGAATATCCGTCGCGGGTTAGCGGAACGGCGCTCAACAATCCCGACTTCGCGGCACTGGCGCGGGCATACGGGGGATGGGCGGAAACAGTCGAGACGACCAAGGACTTTGCCCCCGCGCTTGATCGGGCGTTGAAGCAGAAGGGGTTAAAGTTGCTTCACCTGAAGACGGATGTGGAGCGGATTTCGGCTGGGACAACGATCAGCACGTTGCGGAGTCGATAGTTATTGCGACCAGTCTTCGATCTTTAGCCCGGGGATGTCGCGAAAATCGCGGATGTTGGCGGTGACGAGAACAGCATCAGCACACAGGGCCTGTGCCGCGATCATCCGATCAAGCGTTTTGCCCCGCGCATAACCCGTTGCCGCAACGATTTTTCGGTATTGAACAACTTCGCGGTTGTCGAAGGGGAGCACCGCAATATCGTCCAGCATCAGGTCGAGCGCCGCAATCCGCATCGGCGCTTCAGCGGGATCGCGGGCAATCCCGTTTTCAAGCTCGATACGTGACACGACCGACATCACGGGCCGCATTTCCAGCATCGCATATCGACTCATAATTGCCTGATCGTCATCGCGAATACCGATAAGAATGTTCGTATCGAGAAGCCGAAGCATTCAGGCGCGCTCAGGCCAATCGAACGGGTCACGATCCTGAACATAAGTTGGTCGGGGCATGGCGCGCAACAACGCAACCGTCTCCGCCGGCGTCCGACGCTTCTTATAGGGCTGCAAAATGATCGTGTCGCCGGATCGCGTCGCCTCGAGTTCGATGTCGCGCCCATACGCAATGCCCTTGGGCAGGCGCACGGCCTCGCTATTGCCGCTACGGAATGTCTTCGTCGTTACCCTTGTCATACCATGTGTATACGAAGTTCAGGTCAGCCCCGCAAGTCGCGCGCTCGGATCGGGCGTAGGGGGAGACGGTTTTGGGCACCATGCTATCGTCTCTGTCCTACAGGTCGGGACATGTGCAATAGTTGGTCCGGCTCTTTCAAGCTGTCGACAACAACACCCGTAAAATTGCTGTCCGAAGTGCCGTCGCTTAACTTCACACGCGATGCGCCAACCCTATGAAGTTAGTGAAGCTAAGGCCGGTTTTTTCGCACTTTTGCGTAAATCCTAGATCAACCCCGCCAGCGGCGAACTCGGATCGGCATAGCGTCGCAATCCCATCCGCCCGGCGCGGTAGGCCATGCGGCCGCTTTCGACCGACAGCTTCATCGCCTGCGCCATCAGGATCGGGTCTTTGGCTTCGGCAATCGCGGTGTTCATCAGCACGCCGTCGCAGCCAAGTTCCATCGCGACGCTCGCATCCGATGCGGTGCCGACCCCGGCATCGACCAGCACAGGCACGGTCGCGCCCTCAACGATTAGCCGGATCATCACGCGGTTCTGTATGCCCAGCCCCGAGCCAATCGGCGCGCCCAGCGGCATGATCGCGACCGCGCCGACATCCTCGAGCCGCTTGGCCATGATCGGGTCGTCGCTGCAATAGACCATCGGGTGAAAACCTTCGTTCGCCAATATCTCGGTCGCGCGCAGCGTTTCGACCATGTCGGGATAAAGCGTCTTCGCCTCGCCCAGCACTTCGAGCTTGACCAGATCCCAACCGCCCGCCTCGCGCGCCAGCCGCAGCGTCCGGATCGCGTCCTCGCCGGTGAAACAGCCCGCCGTATTGGGCAGGTAGGTGATCTTCTTGGGGTCGATATAATCCATCAGAATCGGCGCATTACGGTCACTGATGTTCACCCGCCGAACGGCGACGGTGACGATCTCCGCGCCCGAGGCGGCAACGGCAGCAGCGTTCTGTTCGAAATCCTTATATTTGCCTGTGCCCACAATCAGTCGCGACTGGAACGTCCGACCCGCAACGCTCCAGGTGTCTTTTGGGCAACTATCATCATGATCGCCGCCCCCGACAAAGGTTACAATCTCGATCTCGTCGCCATCCTCGACGTTGACATCCGCCAGCGTCGAGCGCGGTACGATCACCAGATTGCGTTCGACCGCAACCTTGGCCGGATTCAGCCCGAGTTCGTTCGCCAGATCGGCAACGCTCTTCCCTGCAAAGATGCGCCGATGTTCGCCGTTGACTCTGATGCCGATGGTGCCGTCGCTGGACATGATGATCCTGATGATTCTGCGTGAGGCTGTTGCCGATACCGGACCAAATCCGCCCGGTCGATGGGCATCGTTGACGTTGATCGATCCAACGGTCTATCGCTTTGCCATGCAACCCGTCACCACCATCGAGGGCCGCGCCTATCCATTCGGGCGCAAGAATGTCGATACCGACGTCATTATTCCCGCAAAATGGCTGAAAACCGTGACGCGCGCGGGACTCGCGAAGGGCGCTTTTGAAACGGTGCGCGCAGAGGCGAGCAATGTTTTTGACGATCCGACCTATGCGGGCGCATCGATTATCATTGCGGGCGACAATTTCGGCTGTGGATCGAGCCGCGAACATGCGGCCTGGGCGCTCGATGATATGGGCGTAAAAGCCGTCATCGCGCCGAGCTTTTCGGACATTTTTTCGGGTAATGCCTACAAGAACGGCATTCTCACGGTCGTCCTGCCGCAAGCGGCCATCGACCGGCTTATGGACGTTGCAAGGACGGACCCGATCCACATCGACCTCAGTGATCAAACGGTGACGACGCAGTTTCAGGACCGCTTCCGCTTTGAGATCGATCCATTCCGGAAGCAATGCCTGTTGAATGGCACGGACGAGATCGCACTGACACTTGCTTCCGGCGCGAAGATCGCATCGTATGAACAGAAGATGGGGTCGGCTCGGCCCTGGTTGAACAAGGGGGTGATGGCGTGAAGGCATTATTGTCGGTTGCGGTGGGTGGACCCGAAACGCTGGTGCTGAGTGAGATCGATGCGCCCGTCGCAGGGCCGGGTCAGTTGCTCGTCGCGGTGAAGGCTTGTGCCGTGAATTATCCCGACGTCCTGATCATCGAAGACAAATATCAGTTCAAGCCTGCGCGGCCCTTTGCGCCGGGGAGCGAAATTGCCGGTGTGGTCGAGGCGCTGGGGCAGGGCGTGACCGGCTTCAAGGTCGGTGATCGGGTGATCGCAGTCACGGGGCATGGCGGTCTGGTCGAAAAGATCGCGGTTCCGGCAGCATCGGCCTATAAGCTGCCCGACGACCGCAGCTTTGAAGACGGTGCGGCGTTGCTGATGACCTATGCCACGTCGATTCACGCCCTCGCGGATCGGGGCAAGTTGAAAGAGGGCGATGTGCTTCTCGTCCTCGGCGCGGCGGGCGGCGTTGGGCTCGCGGCGGTCGAACTTGGTGTCGCATTCGGTGCCCGTGTTATCGCGGCGGTTTCGAGCGAAGAAAAAGCAGCGGCGGCGCGCGCGGCGGGGGCGCATGACACGATCATTTATGGCCATGCGCCATTCGACAAGGACGCGTCAAAGGCACTGGCCAATGCGTTCAAGGAAAAGGTGGGCCCCGACGGTGCCGATGTCATTTATGATGCGGTCGGTGGTGATTATTGCGAACCGGCATTGCGTTCGATTGCGTGGGAAGGGCGTTATCTTGTTGTCGGCTTTCCGGCGGGTATTCCGAAGCTGCCGCTCAACCTGACCTTGCTGAAAAGCTGCGACGTCGCCGGCGTTTTCTGGGGTGCGTTTGCCGCGCGCAATCCCTCGGCCAATGCAGCGCATATTGCACGGCTGTTTCGCCTTTGGGCGGACGGCAAGATTAAGCCGGTCGTGACGCATATCTACCCGTTCGAGCGTGGCGGCGACGCGATTGCGGCGCTGGGCAACCGCTCCGCGATTGGAAAGCTTGTCGTGAAGGTTGCCGATTAGGCGCGCGCCGCCTATCTGAACAGTCGAGATAGCCGAGGAATCGTCATGACCAATTTCAGTGACCGCGAAGCTGCGTTCGAAACCAAATTCGCGCGTGACGAAGAAATGCAGTTTCGCATTACCGCACGCCGCAACAAGCTCGTGGGACTATGGGCTGCCGAGAAAATGGGCCTGACAGCAGCGGAAGCAGCGCCTTATGCAACGTCTGTCGTCCAAGCCGATTTCGAGGAAGCGGGCGATGACGATGTTGTCCGCAAGATTGTCGGTGATTTGAGCGCGGCTGGAGTCGAAACCGATGTCGTTGCGATCACGGCTATTCTTGCAGAAAAAACAGTCGAAGCGCGCCGCCAACTGATGGAATCGCAATAATGGGCATGCCCGCCGCCGAGATCGAAGCGATGATTGTTGCGGCCATTCCCGGCGCGCAGGTTGAGATTACCGACCTCGCGGGGGATGAAAATCATTATGCGGCGCGTGTGGTTTCCGAAACATTTCGGGGGCAGCCGCGCATCCGCCAGCATCAGGCGGTTTACAACGCGCTCGGCGGGCGGATGGGCGGCGTGCTCCACGCGCTTCAGCTGACCACCGCTGTGGAATGATTTTTTCTCCGCTTACCCTGAGCCTGTCGAAGGGCTGTCCTTTTCTTTGACAGGGTCGAAAAGAAGGACAAGGCTTCGACAAGCTCAGCCCGAACGGGTTTGTTTTTGAAGGATTGATAGAATGACAGACGCCGTTCACGCCCGCATCGCCGAACTGGTGACGACAAACAATGTCGTCCTGTTTATGAAAGGCACGCCGCTGTTTCCCCAGTGCGGTTTTTCATCGAAAGCGATTTCGATCCTTGACCATCTGAATGTCGAATATGCGACGGTCGATGTGCTGCAGGACATGGAAATCCGCCAGGGCATCAAGGAATATAGCGACTGGCCCACCGTGCCGCAGCTTTACGTCAAAGGCGAATTTTTGGGTGGCAGTGACATCATGATGGAAATGTATGAAGCTGGCGAACTGCAGGATGCACTGGCGACGTCCTGAAATCTGAAAAGCCTGGGGGAGGCAATGCAATGCAGAGTGCGCAAGGCCGGATAAAATATCTGGACGGCCTGCGCGGCATTGCGATCATGCTGGTTATTCTGAGCCATTATTGGGGCTTGGGATGGACCGAAATATTGCCGTTTGGCGACAGGTTCGGATCCATACGAGTCATCCGGCAGGGATGGGTGGGTGTCGAACTGTTCTTTCTGATCTCGGGCTTTGTCATCTTGATGACAATCGAGCGTTGTGTCGACCTCAAGCAGTTTCTTTACAAAAGATGGCTGCGGCTTTTTCCCGCGATGCTGATCGTCACGATTGTGACATTGGCATTTAATTGGTCGATTCAACCAGTCGAGCAGTTTGCGAACAGTCGTTGGTATGACGCCGTGCCCGGTCTGACGTTTTTCCCGCCATCATTTTATCATATGGTATTTGATGTCGACATTGACTCGCTGCACCGGTCATTCTGGTCGCTCTACACCGAAGTCAGTTTCTACATCGTGTTTGGCATTCTATTTTTCGTTCTGGGCTGGAAAAGAGCAACACTGGCAATTGCGATCATTGGCCTCCTCGTGGTGTTCGGCAGCGCAATTTTGATGCAGGCTGGTGTCTCCGGTTCCGGCCTCCGCATCGTCGAACCGTTTGGCTGGCTCGGCATCAAATTCTATGTGTGGTTTGCCAGCGGCATATTATTTGCCAGAGCAAAAACGCTGAACGACGACCGGATATTTGCTTTGGCCTGCGCTGTGGGGTTGGTGGCTGCGACGCTTGTGAGTCCGAATTCAGCGCCGCTGAAATGGGATGATCGCTATGCAATGATTGCTGTGCTCATTCTGTTCGCGGTCGCGCAAAAATTGTCAGTGCTTCAGCACATGCTCGAATGGCGACCATTGCTGTTGTTGGGCGCTGTGAGTTATCCGCTCTATCTGGTTCATGAAACGGTCGGTTTGGGCCTGGTCGTATTGACCCACCGGTATCTCCCCCAAATTCCCGATGCATTGATGCCGGTACCGACCTTGGTGTTGATGATCGCTCTATCCTATTGGATTATACGCAAGGTCGAGCCGGTGTTGAAAAACCGACTGGAAAATATGGTCAGTCGGCGAAACGTTGCCGCTGCCGCAACATGATGGCTCGCGCATCGGTGCGCGGGGCGGGAGGGCCGTAACGATGTCCGACGCGCAAGGCCGGATAAAATATCTTGATGGCCTGCGCGGCATGGCGATCATGCTCGTTATCTTCAGTCATTACTGGGGTTCCCAGTGGATGACGAACCTAACGGTCAGCGAGTCCGTAGCATCGTTGAGACCCGTCCGGCAGGGGTGGGTTGGCGTCCAGTTGTTCTTTCTGATTTCAGGGTTTGTGATCCTGATGACAATCGAACGATGCACAAGCGCACGACAGTTTATTTACAAGCGCTGGCTGCGGCTGTTTCCGGCGATGGCGATTGCGACCGCACTGACCGTGGCGTTCAACTATTCCATCCAGCCGATTGAAAAGTTTCACAATACGCCGTGGTATGATGCGATCCCTGGCTTGATCTTCGTCTCGCCTTCGCTTTTGCAGATCATATTTCAGATCGACATCGATTCGCTTCATCGTTCATTCTGGACTCTGTATGTCGAAGTCGGTTTCTACGTTGTTTTTGGGATTTCCTATTTTTTCATGGGATGGAAACGGGCGGCATTGCTGCTGTTGGTGTTTGCCGTCGCTATTTTATCGGCGCTGCCAATTCTGATGCGGCTCGGTGTTTCGGGTGTCGGGCTCAGGTTGGTGGAGCCGTTCGATTGGCTCGGTATTAAATTTTACCTCTGGTTTGCGAGCGGGATCTTTTTTGCCAAGGCCAAGAGCCAATCGAGCACGCCACTCTTTATGCTTGCCATTCTGACGGGGTTGGCTGCCGCTTTGCTGGTCAGTCCGTTTCCGATTCCCCTGACGTGGGATGATCGATATCCGATGATTGCCGCGCTTGTTTTGTTTGCCGTCGCTCAGCGGTGGCAAGCGCTGCAGACGCTGCTCGAGTGGCGACCGCTGCTCCTTGTCGGCACTGTCAGTTATCCGCTTTATTTGATTCATGAGACCATCGGCTTTGGTCTGCTCGTTTTGCTGAAGCGTACTCTACCGCAGATACCCAACGAATTGCTCCCCATCCCGATAGTGGCGCTGATGATCGGCGTTGCTTATTGGATAACGCGGCGGGCCGAACCCGAATTGAGAGCGTTTCTCGAGCGTCGCTTGAGCAGCCGCAGGCTGACCGCCACAAACGCGGCGTAAGCTCTTATCGTTTTTTGGAAATATGTCGGGTGAGGGCGGGTCAGTTTGCGAGACCAGGGAAAGCTGAAACTGACCCGCCACTCTATCAGGCGGGGGACACCGCCGTTGGGACACAATCATAGATGCAGGTGCCGTGCCAGTTTGTGTCAATCGCCGATTTGCGCGCTTGACGATGGTTCACGATAATTAACCAGTGCGCCGAATGTAAGAAATTCCGACGATTTGATGGGCTATGGCGCGACAACGAGGCAGGCATTAGCGCTTGCCCTGACGGCCACACACAGCTGGTCGGCAGCGGCGCGGTTTGGCAGCGGCCCGGCCTGAAGACGGGTTATGGCACCGACGGGAACAATGAAGTTCTGGTAAGGCCCGAGTGCGGCGACACGGCCCTTTAGCGTGCCCCACAAAGCCGATGCGCTGGATGCGGTGCTGAAGGCACCAAGCTGGACACGCCAATTGCCGTCAATTGCGGGCCGTGGCGCAGCGGCGGTAACGACAGGTGGCTTCACGACAGGCGGTTTGACTAGGGGCGGCTTGGGTAGTGACGCGACACGCGACGGCGCTACGGGTGCTACCGCAATCGCTGTGCCGACTGGATCGGTTCCTCGGTCTGCGGCATTGTCGAACACTTGGGCAAGCCGAAGGCCGCGTTGGCGCTGTTCGAGCGGAATATATTTGTCGAGCTGTTCGAGGCCCGCTTTCGCAGCGGCCACATCGGCTGCGGCCGCGCGCGTCATCATGGCGTAAGATCGGACCCAGTCCTTTTCGATCATGTCGCCGTTAAACAGCAATGTCGCGAAAACATATTGCGCCTGCGGGAAATTATTGCCCGCTGATTCCTCGATATAGGGAATCGCTTCCTGTCGGCGGCCATTTTGAAACAGCGTCAGGCCATAGGCATTGCGCGCCCGCTCGTGCCCCTGATCCGCTGCTTGCTTGAACCAGCTTTCGGCCATTTGCGGATCGTCCGGAACGCCGCGACCAAGCCGATACGCTTGCCCGAGATTATATTGCGCATCGGCATCGCCCGCGATTGCCAGCGGGCGCCAGGTGTTGACCGCTGTCGCAAAGTCACCGCGGGTATAGGCATCAATCCCTGTCTTGACGTCGGCACAGGCCGGTGAAGCCAGCATCAGTGCGACGATTGCGCCCGAAATCAGTGTGTTGCGACCCTGCATCATGCTACTCCCTTACCCGCGCGATCTCTGCCATGGAAATGGTTAACGCGCGCTTAGCATGTCATTGGCGCTGACCACTCGACTGTCGTTCAATTCCATGGCGCAATGTTAACCCTATCTTAGGTCCGATCGTGGCACTGACATGCCGGAACGCACGATTATCCAAGGAATCCAGATGCGCGTATTGGCGATGGCTTCGCAAAAGGGGGGATCAGGGAAAACAACCCTATCCGGACACCTCGCGGTGCAAGCACAGTTGGCAGGGGCCGGTCCCGTTGTCTTGATCGACATTGATCCGCAGGGGTCATTGGCCGATTGGTGGAATGAACGTGAAGCCGAGCTGCCTGCATTTGCGCAGACAACGGTTGCGCGTCTTCAGTCCGATCTCGAAATGTTGCGACAGCAGGGGTTTCGCCTGGCGGTCATCGATACGCCACCAGCGATCACGATGGCAATCCAGAGCGTTATTGCGGTTGCCGAGCTGATCGTCATTCCGACGCGACCAAGCCCGCATGATTTGCGTGCTGTTGGTGCGACTGTCGATTTGTGCGACCGCGCAGGCAAGCCGCTGCTGTTTGTCGTCAATGGCGCAACGCCCAAGGCCAAGATCAC
>JAYWFN010000054.1:0-2357 GCA_043778785.1 Sphingomonas sp.
CGCGGCATGGAGCGACGGTGACCTATCCTCAGGTCAAGACGTGCCCATCGCCGATCTCGGCATCACCCTGCCGCACGCGGAAATTTTCGCGCGCGATTAAATCCCGCCGACGATGCTTTCGCGGCCCGTCTCTAAAAGGCCCGCCTGAAGCGCGACGACACACGCCGCGAGCGCATCCTGCTCGGTTGACCGCACCACGAAATTTGCGCCGACTTTGCCATCGCGGAAAAACGGATAGCTGCCGATCTGGCAACCTTCATGCGCTTTTTCGGTTTCGCGCAGCAGGTCCGACACTTCGCTTTCGGCAACCCAGCAGCCCACGGTTTCGCTGAGCAAAGGCTTGCCACCCTCAAGCGTTCCCGACAATGCTTCGAGCATCATCGAGGTGATATGCGGCACGCCCGCCATGATGAAAACATTGCCGTGGCGGATGCCCGGCGCGCCCGACATGCGATTTTCGATGAGCGTCGCGCCTTCGGGCACACGCGCCATGCGCAGCCGCGCCTCGGTCGCCCCGCCGCGCGTTTCATAATAGCTTTGCAGGACTTCGACGGCTTTGGGATGGTGGACAACCGCGACGCCCAAAGCCTTGGAAACCGCATCAACCGTAATATCGTCATGCGTCGGCCCAATGCCGCCGGTTGTAAACAGATAATCATTGCGCGCACGCAACTGGTTGACCGCTTCGATGATGGCGTCCTCGACATCGGGCACGACGCGGACTTCGGCGAGGCGGATACCCTGAAGATTGAGCCACAGCGCGACTTGCGCGATGTTCTTGTCCTGCGTGCGGCCGGACAGGATTTCGTCGCCGATTATGGCGAGCGCGGCAGTGTAGATACGATCGGGTGTCAAACTATCTCCGTTCAGGCTGAGCTTGTCGAAGCCTTGTCCATCCCTTTAACCGAGCGCGCGCAGAAGGACAGCCCTTCGACAGGCTCAGGGAAGCGGTGGAGTTTTCAAATTGAGGTTTCTATAACAGTATAATGACCACTTATGTCACCGCTTCCGCCGAAAGCCGCGCCTCGCGCGATGGCACGATCAAGCTCCACGGCCCCGAGGGTTTCGCGGGGATGCGCGCGGCGGGGAAACTCGCGGCTGACGTGCTCGATGCGCTGATCCCGCATGTGGTGCCCGGCGTCACCACGGGCGAGCTCGACGATATGGTCCGTGTGCATATGATCCGCGAAGGGGCGATCCCGGCCACGCTCGGCTATCGCGGGTTCACGCATAGCTGCTGCACATCGATCAACCATGTCGTGTGTCACGGCATACCCGGCGACAAACGCCTGCGCGACGGCGACATCGTCAATATCGACGTGACGACGATTGTTGATGGCTGGCACGGCGACACCAGCCGGATGTTCCTCGTCGGTGATGTGCCGATCAAGGCGCGGCGGCTGGTCGATGTGACGTATGAATGCATGATGCTGGGCATCGAGCAAGCGCGGCCGGGAAACAGTATGGGCGACGTTGCCCACGCGATCCAGCGCCATGCCGAGAAAAACCGCTACGGCGTGGTCCGTGATTTCTGCGGGCATGGCGTCGGTCGCCTGTTCCATGATGCGCCCGAAGTGGTCCACGCGGGTCGTCCGGGGACGGGGCCGGAGCTCAAGCCTGGCATGTTCTTCACGATCGAACCGATGATCAACATCGGCCGCCCCGATGTGAAAATGCTCGAAGACGGCTGGACTGCGGTGACGCGCGACAAGACGCTGTCGGCGCAGTTCGAACATTCGGTCGGGATTACTGAGACGGGGTGCGAGATATTTACGAAAAGCCCGAAGGGGCTTGATCGGCCGCCTTATTGAGGCCGCGTAAATTCGAAACTTGCCGCAAACGTTAAACTTCGTTAACGTCTTGTTCACCCAAGGGTCGCAGCACCGGATGATTCAAAAATCGTCGTTGCACCTCAACCACTTGGGAGACATTCGATGAAAATGAAACTTGCTCTTGCGGGCGCGCTGCTTTCGGCAGCCACGCTTCCCGCCCACGCATCGACGCTGTTTGCGTCGGATTATTTTGGCTCGGCCACAACACTTTATACAGCGAACCAAAGCACGGGTGCGTTAACCGCCGTCGGTGGCACGACGCGCAACGTTGGCGATCTGGCGTCAAATGCGACCACATTGTTCGGCGTTACATTGACGACCAACAACCTCGTGACGATTGACCCGACGACGGGCGGGATTCTTTCGTCCATTGCCGTGACAGGGACGCGCTCGGGTCAGATCACGTCGCTTGCTTTCAACACGCTGACCAATACGCTCTATGGTAACACGACGACCGGGTTCGGTGCGACGAGTGGCGACGCGCTTTACTCGATCAACGTGGCAACCGGCTTGGCGAGTTTCATC
>JAYWFN010000055.1:0-2356 GCA_043778785.1 Sphingomonas sp.
GCCGTATGCAACCCTCAGTCGAAAATTGCGCCCCATTTGCGCTTTACCCGCGTTTTCCAGGCGCCGCGATGATAGGCATCGCTGGCAAGGAGCGGCATGACGGATCCCGCTTCGGCAAACACCATCTGTTCGATGCCGGTATTAACCTTGCCCCAGCTCGCTGCTTCCTGAAGCGTTGAGGATGAGCACGCGCCATCGCGGACATCGGCAACAGTGATCTGCACGGCATATTTGTGGACCTGAACATCATCGTGTCCCAAGATTTCGGCGCAGACTACAGTGTCCTGAATGAAATTTTTGGGCACGCCGCCGCCAATCATGAGGAGGCCGGTGGTCCCCGCTTTGATCTTGATGTCTGTCAGTTCGCGGAAATCAGCAATCGCATCGAGGACCATATAGGGTTTGCCTTCTTTTGCACGGTCAACCTGATGCTTGACGAGGCCAAATCCGGCCGAGCTGTCGACGAAAGCGGGGCAGAAGATCGGCACGTCATGCTCATAAGCGAGTTTGACGAGGCTGTTATCCTTCTTGCCGTGTTCGACCAGATATTTGCCCATTTCGCGGATGAACGCGCGGCTCGAATAGGGTTTTGGTTCGAGGCTGTCAGCGATTTTCAGGATCGTATGGTCGCAATCCTGAAGCTGTTCCTCGTCGATATATGTGTCGTAGATGCGGTCGATCAGCAGCGAACGCAGCGTGTCATCATCAGGCACATCAAGCGCTTGGTAATGCTTGTGGCCAAGACCTTCGAAGAAATCCATGTCGACGATGCTGGCCCCGGTCGCGACGATACCATCGATCATGTTCGATTCGAGGAGCTTTGCGTAAAGGTCCATACAACCGCCCGCGCTTGTCGAGCCTGCAATGACGAGGAAAATCGAGCAATCAGGGTCCTCGAGCATCTGGTTATAAATGCCCGTCGCGCGCGCAAGATCGCGGCTCGTGAAGCTCATCTTGCCCATCGCATCGATAATCGGCCGCGCGTCGAAGCTGGTGATGTCGATATGTTCGACGGTGGTGGAGAGCAGTTCGGCTTTGCGCTGGGCATTGATCTGGGGGGTGGTCATCTCGATAGGCTCCTTGTCCCCAACCCGTTCGGGCTGAGCTTTTCGAAGCCCTGTCCTTGTCTCGATCTGTCCTCGGAAAAAAGGACAGCCCTTCGACAAGCTCAGGGCTAACGGTTCTTGTTATGGATTGGCGTTACAGCGTGACGACGTTCGACGGCAACCGCTGTTCTGCTTCAACGTAAAGCGAGATCATCGGTTCGTCGGTCACTTCGATCGTTTCAACCGACCCAAAGCCGTTGAATCCCGTCCGCATCGCGCAGCCATACGCGCCGAGCATGCCGATTTCGATGTAATCACCCGCCTTCATGTCGGCAGGCAGATAAAACGGTCCCGCCATGTGATCCATGTCGTCGCACGTTGGGCCGTAAAAGCTGAACGCCATATCTTTTGCGTTCGAATCGGACTCGCGAAGCAGTTCAACCGGAAACCGCCAGCCGATGTGGGCCGCATCGAACAACGCGCCATAAGCGCCGTCGTTGATATAAAGCTCTTCACCGCGCCGCTTCTCGACGCGCACGACCAGCGATGAATATTCGGCGCAAAGCGCACGACCGGGTTCGCACCACAATTCGGACGAATAGCTGACGGGCAAATCCTCGAAGCATTTGTGGATGACGTCGAAGAACGCTTCGAGTGGCGGCGGTTCCATGCCCGGGTAAGATGAAGGAAAGCCGCCACCAACATCGACAACATCGACAGTGACACCAGCATCAACGATCGCCGTGCGGACACGCTGCATTGCTTCGGAATAAGCGGCGGGCGACATCGCTTGGCTGCCGACATGGAAGCAGATGCCGAGGGCGTCGGCCAGTTGACGCGTCGCAATCAGAAGTTGCCGCACTTCATGCGGTTCGGCGCCAAACTTCGAAGCAAGGCTGAGCTTGGAATGCTCCGACGAGACCCGAAGACGCACGCACAGCGTCAAGTCAGTCGCACCCTTCGTCGTGCGTTCGATCTTTTCGAGCTCCTCCATTGTATCAAGCGAGAAAGTGCGGACACCGTGGTCGAAATAAGCTTCCGAAATGGCCTCTTCAGCTTTTACCGGGTGCATGAAGCACAGCGTAGCCTGCGGCAAAGTCTCCGCCACAAGTCTCACTTCTGCAATCGAAGCGACGTCATAATGCGTGATGCCGTTGTTCCACAGGATTGTCAGCAGGTCGGGCGATGGATTCGCCTTCACCGCATAGATCGATCGTCCCGGAAACTTCTCAACGAAGAAGCGGGCGGCACGCGATGCGGCATGCGGGCGAGTGAGCGTAACCGGCTGAACCGGCTTTAGGGCAGTCGCT
>JAYWFN010000056.1:0-2351 GCA_043778785.1 Sphingomonas sp.
ATTTCCTCGACTTCCGCATCGCCCGTCCGCAGGCGCTCCATCATGCGCCACATCCAGCCGGTGCCTTCGCGGCAGGGCGTGCATTGGCCGCAGGACTCATGCTTGTAGAAATAGGACAGCCGCGAAATCGCGCGGACGATGTCCGTCGACTTGTCCATCACAATAACCGCAGCGGTTCCCAAGCCCGAGCCGACTGCTTTCAAGCCGTCAAAGTCCATCGGCGCGTCGATGATCTGTGCGGCGGGCACGAGCGGCACTGACGATCCACCGGGGATAACCGCGAGAAGATTGTCCCACCCCCCGCGAATGCCGCCACAATGCTTGTCGATCAGCTCGCGAAACGGGATGCCCATTGCATCCTCGACCACGCAGGGTTTGTTCACATGACCCGAAATCTGGAACAGCTTCGTCCCTTCATTCTTCGGATTGCCGATCCCCGCAAACCAGGCTGGTCCGCGTCGCAGGATCGTGGGCACGACGGCAATGCTCTCGACGTTGTTGACGGTCGTCGGGCATCCATAAAGCCCTGCGCCTGCCGGGAAGGGCGGCTTCAGGCGTGGCTGGCCCTTCTTGCCCTCGAGGCTTTCGAGCATCGCGGTCTCTTCGCCGCAGATATAGGCACCCGCGCCACGGTGGACGAACACATCGAAATCATAGCCCGATTTGCAGGCATTTTTGCCGATATAGCCCTTGGCATAAGCCTCCGCCACTGCCGCAAACAGCACTTCGGCCTCGCGGATATATTCGCCGCGGATGTAGATATAGGCCGCCCGCGCGCGCATCGCGTAACCGGCGATCAATGCGCCTTCGATCAGCTTGTGCGGATCGTGGCGGATAATCTCGCGGTCCTTGCAACTGCCGGGTTCGGACTCATCGGCGTTGATGACGAGAAAGTTTGGCCGCCCCTCGGTCGGCGCCTTGGGCATGAAGCTCCACTTCATCCCCGTGGGGAACCCCGCCCCGCCGCGCCCGCGCAGGCCCGACGCCTTGATTTCGTCGATGATCGCGTCCTGCCCCTTGGCCATCAGCGCCTTGGTGCCATCCCAATCACCGCGTTTTATGGCGGACGACAGATTCCACGGTTGAAAACCATAAAGGTTCGTGAAAATCCGGTCCTGATCAGCAAGCATAATAAACTCCAAAGCGCCGCAGGCCAAAAGCCTTCTTCGCGCCTTCCTTCTGCTTTGCGCCTTTGCGTGAACCTCTTTCACCGTGATTCATCGCACGCGCTGCCAGAGTGCGAAGTGGGTTCACGCAAAGGCGCGAAGAAGACAGGAAAGGCGCGAAGGAGGGGGTTGGCGCTGGCGCGGCGAAAGTCGCAATCACTTCACCATCTCCAGCAACGTTGTCGGCCCGCCCTCGGGGCAACTCACCTGCCGCGCGATCTGCGGCCCCGGCGTTACAGGTCGCCCTTCGGCCAGCGCGCTCAGAATCGCTTCCATGCTGTCATAGGTCAGGTCTTCGAAATTATCGTCGTTGATCTGGACCATCGGCGCGTTGGCGCACGCGCCGAGGCATTCGACTTCGGTCAGCGTGAACAGGCCGTCGGCGGTCGTCCGCCCCTTCGCCATTCCCCGGTTCGCGCAGGCGGCGAGCACATCGTCGCTCCCGCGCAATAGGCACGGCATCGTCCCGCACACCTGAACATGATAACGGCCGACCGGAGCCATATTATACATCGTATAGAAGCTGACGACTTCATAGGCGCGCATGAAGGGCATGCCGAGTTGCGCGGCGACGAATTCGATCACCGGCACGGGCAGCCAGCCCTGCGTATTCGTCTCCGCCCCCACCTGTCGCTGGGCGAGGTCGAGCAGCGGCATCACCGCCGATTGCTGCCGCCCCGGCGGATACCGCGCGATGATTTCTTTCGCGGTCGCGGCATTCGCCTTGCTCCACGCGAACTTGCCCCACCGCGCGCGGGTTTCGGCTTCGTTGGGGATGTGGGGAGCTTCGGCCACGAACTAGCGCGCTTCCGACAATTCAAGTCTGCGCTCCACACGCGCCAACCGCTCGTCAAACTTGTCCATGCGGTTATTGAGACCCGAAAGGCTGATAAACATGCCGCCTAAATGCTCATCGACCGCCGTCGCGCGCACTTTCAGATCGTGAACGTCCGATTTGATATCAGCAATATCCTGCTGCATCTTCTGCAACACTGAATAAATTAAGTCGTTCGTGACGTTTTCAGTCATGTCGATCCTCCTTGCAGGGAGCCAATATAGCCGAACCCGACGTAATTGCGATGAGCCGAGCGACGCGGCAATAGAGCGACGGTCGCGCGGCAGCATGGATTGCTTCGCTGCGCTCGCAATGACGAAGCGAGCGCGCGCGGGTTTCGGCTTCGCCGG
>JAYWFN010000057.1:0-13429 GCA_043778785.1 Sphingomonas sp.
TATCAGGTGCCGGTCGAAGTCCGCGACGTTCGCGCCCAGGCGCTGGCGATCCGCTGGCTGATCACAGCGGCGCGCAACCGCAGCGAGCACACGATGGCCGCGCGTCTTTCGGGCGAATTGATGGATGCCGCCAACAACCGTGGCAACGCCGTCAAGAAGCGTGAAGACACGCACCGGATGGCCGAAGCCAACCGCGCCTTCTCGCATTATCGCTGGTAGCTGCTATATAGGGGGCGAAAGGCACGGCGATGGCGACCACTCCGCGAGACAATTTCGACTTTGAAGAGCAACGCGTACGCATCGTTCGCGCAATTGAAGAAGCTGAGAAATTCCTGGCAGAGCAGAAGAAGCTTATGGCCGAGGAAGCTAAGCTGCGTCGCGATACGGATTTGATGCCGCGTGCGATGATTTTTCAGGCTATGTTGGCAACAGCCGCCCTGCTGGGTGCCGGAGCCGCCGTCGCTAAACTCTTTTTCCCCTGATCGTTCGCGATCAGCTTCACCGTTAGACCGTAAGGACACACGACATGGCACGCAGCCATCCATTGAGCATGTATCGCAATATCGGGATCATGGCGCACATCGACGCGGGTAAGACCACGACGACCGAGCGTATTCTGTATTACACCGGCAAATCCTACAAGATCGGCGAAGTGCATGAAGGCACTGCGACGATGGACTGGATGGAGCAGGAGCAGGAGCGCGGGATCACGATCACGAGTGCTGCGACCACGTGTTTCTGGAACGATCACCGGATCAATATCATCGACACGCCGGGCCACGTCGACTTCACGATTGAAGTCGAGCGTTCGCTGCGCGTGCTTGACGGTGCGATTACGTGCTTCGACGGCGTCGCCGGTGTCGAGCCGCAGTCCGAAACGGTGTGGCGTCAGGCCGACAAATATAGCGTCCCGCGGATGTGCTTCATCAACAAGCTCGACCGCACCGGCGCGAATTTCGAAATGTGCGTGCAGATGATCAAGGATCGTCTGGGCGCGCGGCCGGCGGTGCTGTATCTCCCGATCGGGATCGAAGGCGGGTTCAAGGGGCTGGTCGATCTGGTCGAAAACCGCGCGATCATCTGGCTCGAAGAATCACTGGGCGCCAAGTTCGAATATCAGGAAATCCCCGACGATCTGAAAGCGGCAGCGGCAACCGCGCGGTCGGAACTGATCGAAATGGCGGTCGAGCAAGACGACGACATCATGGAAGCCTATCTCGAAGGCACCGAGCCTGACGTCGCGACGCTCAAGCGGCTCATCCGCAAGGGGACGCTGGGTTCGGCATTCGTGCCGATCCTGTGTGGTTCGGCGTTCAAGAACAAGGGCGTGCAGCCGTTGCTCGATGCAGTTGTCGATTATCTGCCGTCACCGCTCGACGTGCCTGCGATCAACGGTCTGAAGCTCGATGGCGTGACCGAAGATTCGCGCGCCGCAAGCGACGATGCGCCGTTCTCGGCACTGGCGTTCAAGATCATGAACGATCCGTTCGTCGGCACGCTGACCTTTGCCCGCATCTATTCGGGCAAGCTGGAAACGGCTTCGTCGGTTCAGAATTCGGTCAAGGACAAGAAGGAAAAAGTCGGCCGCATGCTGTTGATGCATGCCAATGACCGCGAAGACATTCAGGTTGCCTATGCCGGCGACATTGTGGCGCTTGCGGGCCTGAAGGACACGACGACGGGTGATACGCTGTGTTCGCAAGCCGAGCCGATCATTCTCGAGCGGATGGAATTCCCCGATCCCGTGATCGAGGTTTCGGTCGAACCCAAGACCAAGGCTGATCAGGAAAAGATGGGTGTGGCGCTTAACCGTCTTGCCCGCGAAGATCCGTCGTTCCGCGTATCGACCGATCACGAATCGGGCCAGACCATCCTGAAAGGGATGGGCGAGCTCCACCTCGAGATCATGGTCGATCGGATGAAGCGCGAATTCAAGGTCGAAGCCAATGTCGGCGCGCCGCAGGTGGCATATCGCGAATATCTCGCGAAGAAAATCGACATCGATTACACGCATAAGAAGCAGTCGGGCGGCTCGGGCCAGTTCGGCCGCGTCAAGCTGACACTGGTTCCCGGTGAGCGCGGATCGGGCGTGCTGTTCTTCGACGAAGTCAAGGGCGGCAATATTCCCAAGGAATATATTCCGTCGGTCGAAAAAGGCATGCGCGAAATCGCCCAGACCGGATCGCTCATTGGCTTTCCGATCATCGATTTCGAAATCCATCTTTATGATGGCGCTTACCATGACGTCGATTCGTCGGCGTTGGCGTTCGAAATTACTGGTCGTGCGGCCATGCGCGAAGGTGCGCAGAAATCGGGCATCAAACTGCTCGAGCCGATCATGAAAGTTGAAGTCGTTACCCCGGAGGATTATCTGGGCGACGTCATCGGCGACATGAACAGCCGTCGCGGACAAATCCAGGGCACCGACAGCCGGGGCAATGCCCAGACGGTCGAAGCAATGGTGCCCCTGGCCAACATGTTCGGCTATGTAAACCAGCTGCGTTCGTTCACGCAGGGACGCGCGCAATACTCGATGCAGTTCTCGCATTACGAGGAAGTTCCGGCCAACGTCGCAGAAGAAGTCAAAGCGAAGCTGGCATAGTCGACGCTTATCTGGAGAGCATTTATGGGAATGGGTAATGACGATTATGCGCGCGAGAAGTTTGGCGTTGCTGTCGATGGGATGGCAACAAGCGCCTGCGACATTCGTGATCGACTTGAGGGTGCTTACCTCTCGTTCCATCCAGTAAGAGCTGAAGATTTCACTTCTAAAGAGAACAGCGATCTTTATCGCAAAGTTATGGAGAAGCTAACAGCGGTAAAGGACGGGCCAACGGACAATGGTCACGTCAAAAATACCCTTAGTGCGATGACGGATGGCGAGGCTGAATCGGTGGCGTCCGATATTTTCGAACTGTACTCGAGTCTGATGTGGGACCGAATCCACGCAGGAAGTTAAAGCAGAGGCGCACAGAGCTGCGAAGCAGGTCTGGCGCAATGAAATTTTTATGACTATGGGCCTCGCCGGAAGCGGCGACGCTCGCAACAATTTAGACGAGAAGAAGGTAGGATAATGGCAAAAGCAAAGTTCGAGCGGAACAAGCCGCATTGCAACATCGGCACCATTGGTCACGTCGACCATGGCAAGACATCACTGACCGCGGCGATCACCAAAGTGCTGGCCGAAACCGGCGGCGCGACATACACCAGCTATGCCAACATCGACAAAGCACCCGAAGAGCGCGAGCGCGGCATCACGATTTCGACCGCACACGTCGAATATGAAACCGCAGCGCGCCACTATGCGCACGTCGATTGCCCGGGCCACGCCGATTATGTGAAGAACATGATCACCGGCGCCGCGCAGATGGACGGCGGCATTCTCGTCGTTTCAGCTACCGACGGCCCGATGCCACAGACCCGCGAGCACATTCTGCTCGCCCGTCAGGTTGGCGTTCCCCAGCTCGTCGTGTTCATGAACAAGGTCGATCTGGTCGACGATGCCGAAATCCTCGAGCTCGTCGAAATGGAAATCCGCGAGCTGCTTTCGAAATATGATTTCGACGGCGACAATATTCCGATCATCCAGGGTTCGGCGACTTGCGCGCTGAACGATACCAATCCTGAAATCGGCCATGATGCCGTGCTCAAGCTGATGGCCGCGGTGGACTCGTTCATTCCGCAGCCTGCGCGTCCGCTCGACAAGCCGTTCCTGATGCCAATCGAAGACGTCTTCTCGATCTCGGGTCGCGGTACGGTTGTCACGGGTCGCGTCGAGCAGGGCATCGTCAAGGTTGGCGAAGAAGTCGAAATCGTCGGCCTCAAGGACACCAAGAAGACGGTTTGCACCGGCGTCGAAATGTTCCGCAAGCTGCTCGATCAGGGTCAGGCCGGCGACAACATCGGCGCGCTGATCCGTGGCGTGGGCCGCGAAGAAGTCGAGCGCGGGCAGGTTCTCTGCAAGCCCGGCTCGATCAAGCCGCACACCGAATTTACCTCGGAAGTTTACGTCCTGTCGAAGGACGAAGGTGGCCGTCACACGCCATTCTTTGCGAACTATCGTCCGCAATTCTACTTCCGCACGACCGACGTGACCGGCGAAGTTGTCCTTCCCGAAGGCACCGAAATGGTGATGCCGGGCGACAACGTGCAGCTCGGCGTCAAGCTCATCGCACCGATCGCGATGGAGCAGGGCCTGCGCTTCTCGATCCGCGAAGGCGGCCGGACCGTTGGTTCAGGGGTTGTCGCTTCGATCACGAAGTAATAAGAACATTTGCAGAGCCGCCCGATTCTTCTTGAAGGGAGTCGGGCGGTTCGCTTTATTTATAGGCCCATGAAAGTGGGTGTGGCTCTTTCGCATCGGTAGTGGACATGGAAACGCAGAATATTCGTATTCGTTTGAAGGCATTCGATCATCGTGTGCTCGATCAGGCGACCGGCGACATCGCCGACACGGCAAAGCGCACGGGCGCGCTGATCCGCGGTCCCATTCCGCTGCCGACGCACATTGACAAGTTCTGCGTCAACCGAGGGCCGCACGTCGACAAAAAGTCGCGCGAGCAGTTCGAAGTCCGCACCTACAAGCGCTTGCTCGACATCATCCAGCCAACGCCGCAGACGGTCGACGCTCTGATGAAGCTCGATCTGGCAGCTGGCGTTGACGTGGAGATCAAGCTCGCCTAATGGCGACGCTCTGCAAGCGGATCGAGAGATTCGCAGCGACGAGATAAGGGATACCGCGGAGCTTGCTCTGGCTGCGTCCCCGTCCTCCTTCTTACGAAGGAAAATGCCCGGACGGGGCCGTTTAAGACATTGGGCAAAGCCAAGCGCGCGTTGGATCATCCGGCGTGCGCCTCTGACATGAGGAGTAAGGCCGGTGAGGACCGGAGTGATTGCAAAGAAGATGGGCATGACCCGTCTGTTCCAAGACGATGGACGGCACGTTCCCGTGACTGTTCTCGCACTTGAGAACAACCAGGTTATTTCACAGCGCACCACGGATCGTGACGGCTACGTCGCGGTCCAGCTGGGCGCGGGCGTTGCCAAGGCGAAGAACGTCGCCAAGCCGCAGCGCGGGCATTTCGGCAAGGCCGAAGTCGAGCCCAAAGCAAAAGTCATCGAGTTTCGCGTGTCGGAAGATGCGCTGGTCGATGTGGGCGCGGAAATCTCCGCTGACCATTTCGTTGCCGGGCAGCTGGTCGATGTCTCGGGCCATACACAGGGCAAGGGTTTCCAAGGGGGCATGAAGCGCTGGAACTTCGGCGGTCTGCGCGCCACCCACGGTGTTTCGGTCTCGCACCGTTCGCTTGGGTCGACCGGACAGCGTCAGGATCCGGGCAAAGTGTTCAAGGGCAAGAAGATGGCCGGCCACATGGGCGACCGTCAGCGCACCCAGCAGAATTTGGAAATCGTCTCGACCGACGTCGAGCGCGGGCTTCTCTTCGTCAAGGGCTCGGTGCCCGGATCAAAGGGCACGTGGCTGATGGTCAAGGATGCCGTGAAGGTGCCGGCGCACAAGGACGTGCCGTATCCCGCGTCGGTAAAGTCGGCTGCAGTTGCGCATGAAGCGCCAGCTGAAACGCCTGCAGAAGAAATCGTCGCGCCCGAAGCGACAGAAAACCCCGCTGGCGTCGCGCCAGCAAGTGAAAATCAGGAGGGCTGAACATGAAAATGAAGGTTCAAACCCTCGACGCCAAGGCAAAAGGTGACATTGAATTGAATGACGACGTGTTCGGCCTCGAGCCGCGCGCCGACATTCTGCACCGTGTCATCACTTGGCAGCTCGAAAAGCGTCGTGCTACGGCTCGTGGCACGCGCGAGCGTTCGGATGTTGCGCGGACTGGCAAGAAGTTCGGCAACCAGAAGGGCGGCGGTACTGCCCGTCACGGGAACCGCCGCGCACCGATTTTCATTGGTGGTGGTAAGGCTCATGGCGCGCGCGTTCGTGACTTCAATCCGTCGCTGAACAAGAAGATCCGCGCGATCGGCCTGAAAATGGCGCTGTCGTCGAAGATCAAGGACGGCACGCTTATTATCATGGACAACCTCGCGGTGGCCGACAGCAAGACCAAGACGCTGGCTGCAAGCCTTGCGAAACTGGGCTTTGGTCGCACGGCGCTGGTTATCGATGGCGACATCGTCGACACGAGCTTTGCGCTCGCTGCATCCAACCTGCACAACATCAATGTTCTGCCGGCGATGGGTGCCAATGTTTATGATATCCTGAAGCACGACACGCTGGTCTTGACCCGCGCGGGCGTTGAAAAGCTGGAGGCGCGGTTTAATGGCTAAGAAGCCTGCAAAGAGCGGTATTTCGCTGCGTCATTATGACGTTGTGGTTGCGCCCTATATCACTGAAAAGTCGACGATGATGAGCGAGCACAACGCGGTTGTGTTCAAGGTTGCCAACGACGCCACCAAGCCCGAGATCAAGGCCGCTGTCGAAGCGCTCTTTTCGGTTTCGGTGACGAAGGTGAATACCATCGTCCAGAAGGGCAAGACCAAGAAGTGGAAGGGCACGCCCTACACCAAGTCTGACTTCAAAAAGGCAATCGTGACGCTGGCCGAAGGTCAGTCGATCGACGTGACCACGGGAATTTAAGGCCATGGCACTTAAACATTATAATCCGACCAGCCCCGCACGCCGCGGCCTGATCCTCGTCGACAAGTCGGCTCTCTGGAAGGGTGGCCCTGTCAAGGCGCTGACCGAAGGCAAGCACAAGACGGGCGGCCGCAACAACAAGGGCCATGTGACCTCGCGCGGTATCGCCGGCGGGCACAAGCAGAGCTATCGCTTCATCGATTTCAAGCGTCGTCAGTGGGACGTTGAAGGCACCGTCGAGCGGATCGAATATGATCCCAACCGCACCGCTTTCATCGCGCTGATCAGCTACGGAGAGGGCGATGTGAAATACATCATCGCGCCGCAGCGTCTGGCAGTGGGCGACAAGGTGATCGCGGCGAAGAAGACCGACGTGAAGCCCGGCAATGCGATGGAAATCGGCCAGGTTCCGGTTGGTACCATCGTCCACAATGTCGAAATGAAGCCCGGCAAGGGTGGCCAGATCGCGCGTTCGGCAGGCACCTATGTGCAGGTCGTCGGTCGTGACCGTGGCATGGTGATCGTCCGTCTGAACTCGGGCGAGCAGCGTTACATCCATGCAAACTGCATGGCGACGGTGGGCGCGGTGTCGAACCCCGACAATGCCAACACCAATCTTGCGAAAGCTGGCCGCAACCGTTGGAAGGGCATTCGCCCGCTGACGCGCGGTGTCGCCAAGAACCCGGTCGATCACCCGCACGGCGGTGGTGAAGGCCGGACCTCGGGCGGTCGTCACCCTGTGACGCCGTGGGGCAAGCCGACCAAGGGTGCGCGCACCCGTTCGAATAAATCGACCGACAAGATGATCATCCGGTCGCGTCACGCCAAGAAGAAGAGGTAACTATGGCCCGCTCAGTCTGGAAAGGTCCGTTTGTTGACCTCCATCTGCTGAAAAAGGCAGAAACCGCCGCAGAAACAAGCACGCGCACGCCGATCAAGACGTGGTCGCGCCGCTCGACAATTTTGCCGCAGTTCGTTGGCCTCACGTTCAGCGTTTATAATGGCCGCAAGTTCGTTCCCGTTTCGGTGAACGAAGACATGGTCGGCATGAAGCTCGGTGAATTTGCGCCCACACGTTATTTCCCCGGCCACGCCGCAGACAAGAAGGGCAAGCGCTGATGTCCAAGACAGTCAATCCTCGCAAGGTTGCCGATAACGAAGCACTGGCAATGTCGACCGCGATCCGTGGTTCGGCGCAAAAGCTGGGCCTCGTCGCGGCGCTCATCCGCAACCGCAAGGCCGGTGACGCGATGAACATCCTCCAGTTCTCGACCAAGGGCATGGCCATCGATGTGCGCAAGTGCCTCGCCTCGGCTATCGCGAACGCCGAAAACAACCATAATCTCGATGTCGACAGCCTCGTCGTGGTCGAAGCAAGCGTCGGCAAGGGATTGTCGATGAAGCGCTTTGCGACCCGCGCGCGCGGTCGTTCGGCGCGGATTGTGAAACCATTCAGCCGTCTGCGCGTCGTCGTGCGTGAAGTTCAGGATCAGGAAGCCTAAAGATGGGTCATAAATCAAATCCGATCGGGCTTCGGCTTCAGATCAACCGGACATGGGATAGCCGCTGGTATGCGGAAGGTGCCGATTATGGCCGGTTGCTGCTCGAAGATCTGAACATTCGCAAGTTCATCATGAAGTCGCTGCCACAGGCCGCGATTTCGAAAGTGGTCATCGAGCGTCCGGCCAAGCTGTGCCGCATTTCGATCTATGCCGCGCGACCCGGTGTCATCATCGGCAAAAAGGGTGCGGACATTGAATCGCTGCGCAAGACAATTGGCAAGATGACATCTTCCGATGTGTCGCTCAATATCGTCGAAATCCGCAAGCCCGAAATCGATGCCAAGCTCGTGGCGCAGGGTATTGCCGATCAGCTCGAGCGCCGTATCGCGTTCCGCCGTGCCATGAAGCGCGCGATGCAATCGGCAATGCGGCTCGGTGCTGAAGGCATCAAGATCATGTGCGGCGGTCGTTTGGGCGGCGCGGAAATCGCGCGGGTCGAACAGTATCGCGAAGGCCGTGTGCCGTTGCACACGCTGCGCGCGCACGTCGATTATGCCGAAGCTGAAGCACACACTGCTTACGGTGTTTGCGGGATCAAGGTCTGGATTTTCAAGGGTGAAATCCTTGGTCATGATCCGATGTCGCAGGAACGGCTGATGCTTGAAGCGCAAACGTCGGGCGTTCGCCCGGCGCGCGATGATCGCCGCTAAGGAATACCCAGATGCTGCAACCAAAAAAATCGAAGTTTCGCAAGACCTTCAAGGGCAAGATCCACGGTGATGCCAAGGGCGGCACCCAGTTGAACTTCGGGTCTTATGGCCTGAAAGCACTCGAGCCCGACCGGATCACCGCGCGCCAGATCGAAGCGGCGCGGCGTGCGATCACGCGTCACATCAAGCGTCAGGGACGTTTGTGGATCCGCGTATTCCCCGATGTGCCGGTTACGTCCAAGCCTGCCGAAGTCCGCATGGGCAAGGGTAAGGGCGCGATTGAATATCATGCCGCACGAGTCAAGCCGGGCCGCATCCTGTTCGAACTTGATGGCGTTCCCGGGCCCATTGCGGCCATTGCGTTCAGTCGTGCGATGGAAAAGCTGCCGATCAAGACCAAGGTTGTTGCTCGTTTGGGTGACTTCTCGCATCTGGGAGCCAAGTAAAATGGCCAAGATTGCCGACCTCAAATTGAAGACCGATGACGAATTGTCGGGCCAGCTGGGCGAACTGAAGCGCGAGGCATTCAACCTGCGTTTTCAGGCCGCGACCAACCAGCTTGAAAAGCCTGCGCGCGTCCGTGTGGTCCGCCGCACGATTGCCCAAATCAAGACGTTACAGAATGCTCGTGGCGCTGCCGCTTCGAGCGGGCAGACGGCGCGCAGCGCCGAAGGAGCGAAGTAATGCCGAAGCGCGTTCTCACCGGCGTCATTGTCTCGGACAAGGGCGACAAGACGGTGGTGGTCAATGTCGAGCGGAAAGTGAAGCATCCGCTCTATGCAAAGATCATCCGCCGCACGAAAAAATATCATGCTCATGATGAAGCCAATGCCTTCAAGCTCGGCCAGATCGTTCGCATCGAAGAATGCGCGCCGATCAGCAAGCTGAAGACGTGGAAAGTCATCGACGGTAGTGGCGTTGCCGACACCGGTGTTGAGGACAACGCATAATGATCCAGATGCAATCAAACCTGGAAGTCGCGGACAACAGCGGCGCCAAGCGCGTTCAGTGCATCAAGGTGCTGGGCGGATCGAAGCGTCGCTTTGCCGGCGTCGGTGATGTCATCGTCGTGTCGATCAAGGAAGCGGCCCCCCGTGGCAAGGTCAAGAAGGGCGATGTTCACCGCGCCGTCATCGTCCGCACGGCGAAGGATATTCACCGCGCTGATGGCTCGACGATCCGTTTCGACACCAATGCCGCCGTTCTGGTCAACAAGAACGAGGAGCCGATTGGCACGCGTATCTTTGGACCCGTGGTTCGTGAGCTTCGCGCGAAGAACTACATGAAGATCATCTCGCTCGCGCCGGAGGTGCTGTGATGGCATCGCTCAAGATCAAGAAGGGCGACAAAGTTGTCGTCCTGTCGGGCAAGGACAAGGGCAAGCATGGCGAAGTGACCAAGGCGTTCCCAAAAGACGGCAAGGTCATTGTGTCGGGCGTCAACATCGCAACGCGTCACCGCAAGGCGAGCCAGGAAAATCCGCAAGGTGGTCTCGACCGGTTCGAAGCGCCGATGCACGCCTCGAAAGTCGCCATCGAAGATCCCAAGACAGGCAAGCCCACGCGCGTCCGTTTTGAAGTGAAAGACGGCAAGAAAGTTCGGATCGCCGTGCGGTCCGGGGAGCAGATCAATGGTTGAGGCAGTTTATAAAGCGCGGATGAAAGCGCTCTATGATGACAAGATTGTCGCCGCGATGACCGAGAAATTCGGTTACAAGAACCGTATGCAGGTTCCGCGGATCGACAAGATCGTCATCAACATGGGTGTCGGCGAAGCGACGCAGGACAAAAAGAAGGTTGATCAGGCGGTTTCAGAAATGGAGCTGATCGCTGGCCAGAAGCCTGTCGTGACCAAAGCGAAGAAGTCGATCGCGCAATTCAAGCTGCGCGAAGGCATGCCGATTGGTTGCAAGGTGACGCTGCGCAAGGAACGCATGTATGAGTTTCTTGATCGCTTCATCACCATCGCATTGCCGCGCGTCCGCGATTTCCGCGGGCTGAGCGACAAGAGCTTTGACGGCCGTGGCAACTATGCCTGTGGCCTGAAGGAACAGCTGATTTTTCCTGAAATCAGTTACGACAGGGTCGACCAGATCCGGGGTATGGACGTGATCGTCACAACCACGGCGAACACCGACGACGAAGCGCGCGAGCTGCTCCGCATGTTCGGCTTCCCGTTCCCGATCCCGGCGCCTGCTCTGGCAGCTGAAGAAAAGAAGGCGGCATAAGCGATGGCAAAGAAAAGTTCGATCAACAAGAACGAGAAGCGCAAGGCAATGACCAAGCGTTTTGCGCCGAAATTTGCCGCGCTGAAGGCCATTGCCAACGACGAAAGCGTCGATGACAGCGAGCGCCTGATGGCACGTCTCAAGATGTCGGCCCTGCCGCGCAACGGCAACCCGACGCGCATCCGCAACCGCTGCGAGCTGACGGGTCGTCCGCGCGCTTATTATCGTAAGTTCCGCCTCTGCCGTATTCAGCTGCGAGATCTGGCCAATAAGGGCCTGATCCCCGGCGTTACGAAGTCGAGCTGGTAAGGGTTAAGATATGTCATTGACCGATCCATTGGGTGATATGCTCACCCGCATCCGCAACGGCCAGCAGGCGCGCAAAGACAGCGTGACGACGCCCGGTTCAAAACTACGCCAGCGCGTCCTCGATGTGTTGCAGCGCGAAGGTTATATTCGTGGCTGGAGCGCCGAAGAGGTTGCGGGCCATGATGGCATCCGCATCGAACTCAAATATTTCGAGGGCCAGCCTGCGATCAAGCATGTTGCCCGCGTCTCAAAGCCGGGTCGCCGTGTCTATTCGGGCAGCAAGGAATTGCCCCGGGTCCGCAACGGCCTTGGTATCACTATCGTCTCGACACCGCGCGGTGTGCTTTCGGATGCCGAAGCACGCGAAGCCAATGTTGGCGGCGAAGTCCTTGCGGAGGTGTTCTGATGAGCCGCATCGGTAAAAAACCAGTTGCACTGCCGTCGGGCGTTACTGCGTCGATGGAAGACGGCGTCATTTCGATGAAGGGGCCGAAGGGCACGCTCACCCTCGCGATGCGCGACGAGATTACCTACAGCCTCGACGATGGTGCTGTGTCGGTAAAGCCTGCGAACGCCACGAAAGCGGCGCGTGCCTTCTGGGGCATGCAGCGGACGCTGGTTCAGAACCTCGTCACTGGCGTGACTGATGGCTTCACCAAGACGCTGGAAATCACCGGCGTCGGCTATCGCGCCAATGCGCAGGGGCCGAAGCTGAAGTTGCAGCTTGGTTATTCGCATGACGTCGATATCGATGTGCCGTCGGACCTGGACGTGAAAACGCCCGATCAGACGACGATCCACATTACGGGTATCGACAAGCAGAAGGTTGGCCAGCTGGCCGCCGAAATCCGTCGCTGGCGCAAGCCGGAGCCCTACAAGGGCAAGGGCATCAAATATCGCGGCGAGTATATCTTCCGCAAAGAGGGTAAGAAGAAGTAATGGCAAAGCTGTCACTTTTCGAAAAGCGGCGCCAGCGCGTCCGCACGAAGCTGCGGGTCAAGGGCACGCTGCGTCCGCGTTTGTCGATCCATCGTTCGGGTCGGCATATCTATGCGCAGATCATCGACGACACGGCGGGCAAGACGCTCGCGATGGCGTCGAGCCTCGACAAGGATGTGCGCGACAAGACCGGCGCAACGGTCGATGCCGCGACATCGGTCGGCAAAGCGGTTGCAGAGCGCGCCAAGAAGGCGGGCGTTACCCAAGTTGTTTTCGATCGTGGCGGGTTCCTGTTCCACGGTCGCGTCAAGGCGCTCGCCGATGGTGCACGCGAAGGCGGATTGGAGTTCTAAATGGCTGATGAAATCGAAGTAACCGGCGCTCCGGCAGCCGACTCGCCCCCCGCAGATGCACCCCGTGGACGTGGTCCGCGTGGTGGCGGCGGTGGCCGTGGTGGCCCCGGTGGCGGCAACAACCGTGGCGGTCGCGACAACAATAATCGCGCGCGTCGCGATGGTGGCGGCGCGAGCGACGGTGGCGAAGAGCTGATCGAAAAGCTGGTCCACATCAACCGCGTCTCGAAAACAGTGAAGGGCGGTAAGCGCTTTGGTTTCGCTGCGCTCGTCGTGGTTGGTGACGGCAAGGGCCGCGCCGGTTTCGGCCATGGCAAGGCGCGCGAAGTGCCCGAAGCCATTTCGAAGGCGACAGCAGCCGCAAAGAAAAAGATGATCCGCGTGCCACTGCGCGACGGTCGCACGCTGCATCATGATGGCAATGGCCATTTCGGTGCGGGTCGCGTGACGCTGCGTTCGGCTCCACAGGGGACCGGCATCATCGCCGGTGGCCCAATGCGCGCAATCTTCGAATCGCTCGGCGTGGCCGACGTTGTGACCAAGTCGGTCGGCACGTCGAACCCGTACAACATGATCCGGGCGACCTTCGAAGCGCTGGGCGAGCAGACCTCGCCCAAGAGCGTGGCGCAGCGTCGCGGCAAGAAGATCGCTGACCTGCTCGGCAATGGTGGTTCGAAGACCGCCGATGCCGATGCTGCGATGGTTACGGAGTAATCGACGTGAGCACGATCAAGATCAAGCAGACGGGTTCGCCCATCCGGCGCACCGCCGACCAGCGCGCAACGCTG
>JAYWFN010000058.1:0-5697 GCA_043778785.1 Sphingomonas sp.
GATGGATGCTGAAACGAGTTCAGCATGACGGCGCAGGCTCAGGCAGCATTCGCGGACTGAAACTCGGCCCTGATCGAGTTGAACGCTTCATCGACGTCAAACACACGTCCGGCGTCTGAATCGGCAATACCGCGAGCAACGGCGGCTTTGATCGCATCAATCTGAGCCGTGTGTGTTTTTTGCAGCCATCGACTGATATTTGCGATGAAGTCGTTCCAGAACTTCTTCAGCTGGCTTCGTGCGGCCAGCATCGGCGTCGTCAATGCCTTTCATGATCTCCGCATCGAACCGCGCGAGTGCTTTTTCCCGCTCCTCGACCAGCCGCACGCCTTCGCGCAGCACTTCGCTTCGCGATCCGTATCGGCCGTTCTTGACGAGATTATCGACTGTCGCTTCGAGCTTGGGTCCGAGATTGACGCTGCTTGCCATGATGGGGCCCACGTTGGGTTGATAATAGTTAGTTATTAATGCCGTTGTTATCAACTGCGATATTGTGCGACGGCATCCAAGCTCGATATATTTCCAGAACTTAACTCAAATAGGTGCAAAATCAAAATGGCTGACCGATTAAAGCCCCTTCACGAAATCCGGGATCGCGCCGAATGCGACCTAAAGCTATTTGAACAATTCCAAGTTGACGTAGTCACAGGAATACCAGAGCGTTTCCGTAGCAATCACGCCACGCTTTTGCGCCACTTGGAGGGCGTGATAACTGCAGCTAAGGCAATGATCGATGAGTATGAGCACGATCAAAAATGAGGGAACAGGAATGCGCTACTTTATTATCGTAATGATTGGGGCATTGCTTTTAAGTGCGCCAGCTATCGCTAAGCGCAGCAGCCAACCGACCGTTACCGTCGAAGAGCTGCGGTCAATGCAAACTCGGCAATTTGAATCTGAATTCGATACAGTTTTTCCGTCAGTCATTGGCGTTCTCACTGATGCTGGTTACACAATCGATGAGGCGAACAAGGATTCTGGCTTTATCAGCGCAAGCGCTGCTACTCTGACGAAAGTTTCAGGGCTTGGACTAAACTCTCGTAAGACAACTCCCAAGGTCAGGGTGTTCATTGAACCGCGCGGACAGAACAATACGCAAGTGCGTATTAGCCTCGTCGAGCATTATTATTATGGCTACAATGGCAAGCCTTACCGTGATGAAGACACTGTCGTGTCAACTTCGGCGGCCTATGAGGAAATTTTTAGCAAAGTTCAGGCTGTAATAGCACGCAGGATCGGAAGCTCGCCACAATAATTGAATACAAACCCCCTTCCCAACACCACCCCTGCTCCCTATATGCGCATCATACAACATTCCCGACCGTCCCTCGCCACTTGGCGATAACGGTCGCCTTCCCGCCCTCGGGACATGCTGGCTCGGCGGAGTTCAGCACGACGCATTGGGGGTTTTGGACAGGTTATCATACGCTGTTAGTGCGGTTCCCACAGCGGGAGCGCGCACTCTTTTTCGTGGGGATTCAATCCCCTGGACGCACAAGGACGACGAACGACCATGGCAACGCAAGCGGCTCCGGCGATTTTCTCAAAGCGCATTCGCAAGGTTTTCGGCAACATCCACGAAGTTGTGGCGATGCCCAACCTGATCGAAGTCCAGCGCGAATCATATGAGCAGTTCCTGCGTTCGGATGCGTCGATCGGCTATGTCTCGGGCCTTGAAAAAACGCTGCGCAGCGTATTCCCGATCCGCGATTTCGCCGGCACCGCCGAGCTGGATTTCGTCGATTACGTTCTTGAAGATCCAAAGTTCGACACCGAGGAATGCCGCCAGCGCGGGATCACCTATGCCGCGCCGATGCGCGTGACGCTTCGCCTGATCGTGTTTGAAGTGGATAGCGAAACCGAAACCCGCTCGGTTCTCGATATAAAAGAGCAAGACGTCTACATGGGCGACATGCCGCTGATGACGCACAACGGCACGTTTATCATTAACGGCACCGAACGCGTTATCGTGTCACAGATGCACCGGTCGCCGGGCGTTCTGTTCGACCATGACCGCGGCAAGACGCATTCGTCGGGCAAGTATCTGTTTGCCGCGCGCGTCATTCCCTATCGTGGGTCGTGGCTCGATTTCGAATTCGACGCCAAGGACATTGTCAATGTCCGCATCGATCGCAAGCGCAAGCTGCCGGTCACCGCGCTGCTCTTTGCGCTCGGCCTGACGCCTGAAGAAATTCTCGCCGAATTCTACAACACCGTCACTTATGTGCGCGGTCCCGGCGGTTGGCAGGTGCCTTATGTCAGTGAAAACTGGCGTGGCCAGAAGCCGATGTATGACGTTGTCGACGCCAAATCGGGCGAAGTCGTGTTCGCTGCTGGCCAGAAGGTCAGCCCCCGCGCGGCGACCAAGGCCGCCAAGGACGGCCTTGAAATGCTGCTGATCCCGACCGAGGAAATCTTCGGTCGTTATTCGGCGGTTGACCTGATCAACGAAAGCACGGGCGAGATTTACGTTGAAGCAGGCGACGAAGTGTCTGCCGAGAACCTCGAGCTACTCGACAAGGCAGGCGTCGGGTCGATCGTCTTGCTCGACATCGATCACGTGAACACGGGTCCGTGGATCCGCAACACGCTGAAAGTCGACAAGGCCGAAGACCGCGACCATGCGCTCAGCGACATTTACCGCGTCATGCGCCCCGGCGAACCGCCGACGCGCGAAACCGCTGAAGCGCTGTTCGCTGGGTTGTTCTTCGACGCCGATCGTTATGACCTGTCGGCCGTTGGCCGTGTGAAACTCAACATGCGCCTCGAACTTGATGCGCCCGATGATCACACGACACTGCGACGCGAAGACATTATGGCCGTCGTGAAGACGCTCGTCGGCCTGAAAGACGGCAAGGGCGAAATCGACGACATCGACAATCTCGGCAATCGCCGCGTGCGTTCGGTCGGCGAATTGCTTGAAAACCAGTATCGCGTCGGCCTTCTCCGTATGGAGCGTGCCGTGAAGGAGCGGATGAGCTCGGTCGATGTCTCGACGGTCATGCCCAACGATCTGATCAATGCCAAGCCAGCGGTTGCCGCAGTCCGCGAGTTCTTTGGCTCGTCGCAGCTATCGCAGTTCATGGACCAGACCAATCCGCTGTCCGAAGTGACACACAAGCGTCGCGTTTCGGCGCTCGGGCCAGGTGGTCTGACGCGCGAACGGGCCGGCTTTGAAGTCCGCGACGTTCACCCGACGCACTATGGCCGCATCTGCCCGATTGAAACGCCCGAAGGCCCGAACATCGGTCTGATCAACAGCCTCGCGTCGTTCAGCCGTGTGAACAAATATGGCTTCATCGAAACGCCTTATCGCAAAGTCGTCGACCACAAAGTCACCGACGACGTCGTCTATCTGTCGGCGATGGAAGAAGCCAAGCATACGATCGCGCAGGCGAACGCCGAACTGAGCCCGACCAAGGGCTTCGTCGAAGAACTCGTCTCCTCGCGTCAGGCGGGCGAATTCCTGATGGCGATTCCTGACAATATCACCCTGATGGACGTCAGCCCCAAGCAGCTCGTTTCGGTCGCCGCCTCGCTCATTCCGTTTCTGGAAAACGACGACGCCAACCGCGCGCTGATGGGATCGAACATGCAGCGTCAGGCCGTGCCATTGGTGCGCGCCGAAGCGCCGTTTGTCGGCACCGGCATGGAAGAAACCGTGGCGCGCGATTCGGGCGCTGCGGTTGCGGCCAAGCGCGGCGGGATCGTCGATCAGGTCGATGCCACCCGCATCGTCATTCGCGCGACTGGGGAAATCGACTCCGGCCATTCGGGCGTTGACATCTACACGCTGCAGAAATTCCAGCGTTCAAACCAGAATACCTGCATCAACCAGCGTCCGCTGGTCAAAGTCGGCGACGTGATCACGGCCAAGCAGATCATTGCCGACGGTCCTTCGACCGAACTCGGTGAACTGGCGCTGGGCCGCAACACGCTCGTCGCGTTCATGCCGTGGAATGGCTATAACTACGAAGATTCGATCCTGATCAGCGAGCGCATCGTGAAGGACGATGTGTTCACCTCGATCCACATCGAAGAATTCGAAGTCATGGCGCGCGACACCAAGCTCGGGCCCGAAGATATCACCCGCGACATTCCCAACGTGGGCGAGGAAGCCCTGCGCAACCTCGACGAAGCCGGGATCGTCTACATCGGTGCCGAAGTCGAGCCTGGCGATATTCTGGCAGGCAAGATCACACCCAAGGGTGAATCGCCGATGACGCCCGAAGAAAAGCTGCTCCGTGCGATCTTCGGTGAAAAGGCATCGGACGTCCGCGATACGTCGCTGCGCCTGCCGCCCGGTGTTGCCGGAACGGTCGTCGAAGTGCGCGTATTCAACCGTCACGGCATCGACATCGATGACCGTACGCGCGCCATTCAGGCCGAGGAAAAGGATCGTCTCGCCAAGGATCGCGACGACGAACGCGGCATTCTGAACCGGGCGTCGTGGTCGCGTCTGCGCGAGATGCTGCTGGGTCAGACTGTCAGCGCCGGACCAAAGGGCATCAAGAAAGGCATCAAGATCGACGCCGCACTGCTCGAAAGCGTCGAGCATTTCGAATGGTGGAAATTCGCTGTCGAAGACGATGCCCGCCAGTCGGATCTCGAAGCGGTCAAGACGCAATATGATGACGCGGTTGGCCTCATCAACGCCAAATATCAGGACCGTGTCGAAAAGCTCGAACGTGGCGATGATCTGCCCCCCGGCGTGCTCAAGATGGTCAAGGTCTTCGTGGCGGTGAAGCGCAAGCTGCAACCGGGCGACAAGATGGCCGGCCGTCACGGCAACAAGGGCGTTATCAGCCGCATCCTGCCGAACGAGGACATGCCGTTCCTCGCCGACGGGACGCCGGTCGACATCGTGCTCAACCCGCTCGGCGTGCCAAGCCGCATGAACGTCGGACAGATTTTCGAAACGCATCTTGGCTGGGCGGCGCGTGGTCTGGGTCAACAGATCACCGATGCGCTGGAAGCGTGGCGTGAAGCCAATCCGGATGCCAAGGCGGCAAAACCGCCCGAAGCGGTCCGCGAGCGGCTCAAGACGGTGTATGGCGAGAAATATCACGCCGAAATCGCCGCGCGTTCGGACGAAGACATTGTCGAAATGGCAGGTCTGCTTAAAAACGGTGTGCCGATGGCAACACCGGTGTTCGATGGCGCGCGCGAAGCCGACGTGTCCGACATGCTGACTTTGGCGGGCCTCGATACGTCGGGCCAGTCGGATCTGTATGACGGTCGCACCGGTGACATGTTCGACCGCAAGGTGACGGTGGGCTATATCTACATGCTCAAGCTGCACCATCTCGTTGACGATAAGATCCATGCCCGTTCGATTGGACCGTACAGCCTCGTCACGCAGCAGCCGCTGGGTGGTAAAGCACAGTTCGGCGGACAGCGTTTCGGCGAAATGGAAGTCTGGGCGCTCCAGGCTTACGGCGCGGCCTATACGTTGCAGGAAATGCTCACGGTGAAGTCCGACGATGTCGTCGGCCGCACCAAGGTGTACGAAGCCATCGTCAAGGGTGACGACAGTTTCGAAGCCGGCATCCCGGAATCGTTCAACGTGCTGGTCAAGGAAATGCGGTCACTCGGCCTCAATGTCGAACTGACCAGCATCGACAAGGTCGACGAGGACGAGATGCCCGCAATCGCGGCGGAGTGAACCACTTCCCCCTCTCCCCGCTGGGGAGAGGG
>JAYWFN010000059.1:0-2328 GCA_043778785.1 Sphingomonas sp.
CGCCCGAGAAGTTGGTAATGCCGTAAAGCGGCACATCGGCGGCGGCGAGATCGGCGACGAGTTTGGCCATACCCTCGATGAGGTGTGGCATCGTTTCGAGCCAGCGCGCTTGCCACGCTAAAATCAGGTCGCGGTATTGCGGATGTTTGGTGATCATTTCAGCGCTGGTTTCTGCAAAGGGATGACCGGCGTCATGCTGAAAATGCCAGTCGAGCGTGGCAACCTCGTTCAAAAAGGTCGCGCGTTCCCCAGCGTCGGGGATCAGTTTTTCGTAAAGGTAGCGCGGTGACCATTCGACGAGAACATTGCCGACGTCGAACACGACGGCGCGGATGGGCGGGGAAGGGCTTACACGGGCAAAGCCCGTGTTGTCGTCGGTCGTCGGCAAGCGACGCCGTCCGGGCTGATCTTCGTCGTGACTAGCTTCGCTAGCCATCGCGCAGACTCAGCCCTGTCGCGCCTTGAACCGGCGATTCGTCTTGTTGATCACATAGGTGCGCCCGCGACGGCGAATCACGCGATTGTCGCGGTGGCGATCCTTGAGGGACTTCAACGAGTTACGAATCTTCATGGCGGCGGTCTTTATCTAGGAGAATTGCGAGCGCCGCGCCTAGGCAAGCGGGCTGGCGAAGTCAAGACGAATGCGGCACTAAGGCGTCCATCGCGAGTTATATACGCAACGATCTGTCAGGAGTAGGACCATGATGACGCGCATTTTGCTTTTATCGACTGCTCTCGCGCTGGGCGGGTGCGCCGCGACGATCCCCCCGGTGCAAGTGACGCGCTTTCATCTGGGCAGCGAGATTGTCCGCGCGCCGGTGGCCCTGGTCAGCGTCGGCAGCAGTCTGGAGCGGGCAGCGTATGACGCGGCTGTTGCGCGCGAACTGGCGCGGCTCGGCTTTGCGGCGGGGACGACCGAAGCGCGCTATACCTATTCAACCGAAGTGACACGCGATGCCCGCGAAGCCGCGCCAAAGCGGTCGCCGATCAGCATCGGGGTCGGCGGCGGGACGGGCGGCTATGGTGGTGGCGTGGGCGCAGGCGTTAGTTTTGGCCTTGGCGGCAATAAAAGCCGTGAAATTATTGTCACGCGCCTGTCGGTCCAGTTGCGCGAACGCGGCGGCAAGGGCGTGATCTGGGAAGGGCGCGCCGAAACCGAAGCGCCGTCAAACGCGCCCGCATCGCAACCGGGCCTCGCCGCCGATAAATTGGCCGCCGCGCTCTTCAAGGACTTCCCCGGCGAGTCGGGCCGCACTATCAGCGTGCCATGAGCATCAGTATCCATAGCGATTTCGACGGCGGCAATATCGAAGTAACGAGCATCGAGGGGGTGCGGGCAAACCTCGCCATCCGCCGCGACAAGGACTCCGAATTCTACCAATGGTTTTATTTCCGCGTCGATGGCGCGGCGGGGCAGCCGCTCGAATTGCGGATCACCAATACGGCGGGGTCGGCCTATCCGCTCGGCTGGCCCGATTATCGCGCCTGTGTGAGTGCCGACAACAGCGACTGGCTCCGCGCCGAGACCAGCTATGCCAACGGTGTGCTGACGATCCGCCACACGCCCGACAGCGACAGCATCTGGTTCGCCTATTTCGCGCCTTATCCGATGGACCGGCACGCCGCGCTGGTCGACCGGATTGCGGCGATCCCGCATGTCGGCCACCGTCTTCTTGGCGAAACGCTCGACGGTCGCGCGCTCGATCTGCTCACCATCGGCAACGGGCCGCTTCAGATCTGGCTCTATGCGCGCCAGCATCCCGGCGAGACGATGGCGCAATGGTGGATGGAAGGCGCGCTTGATCTGCTCGTGTCGAACGACGCGGTTGCGGCAGCGCTGCGTGATGCCGCGACATTCTTTGTCGTGCCCAATATGAACCCAGACGGCAGCGCGCGCGGGCATTTGCGCACGAACAGCGTCGGCGTGAACCTGAACCGCGAATGGGCCGCCCCGACGGTTGATCGTAGTCCCGAAGTCTATCATGTCCGCGCGGCGATGGACGAAACCGGCGTCGATTTCTCGATGGACATCCACGGCGACGAGGCCATTCCCTATGCGTTCATGGCGGGCTTTCATGGCATCCCGTCATGGACCCAGCGGCAGGGCGATCTGTATGACATGTTCCTGTCGCGGCTTGCGGCACAAACCCCCGATTTCCAGACGCAATTCGGCTATCCCAAAGCGGGCACCGGCAAAGCCAATCTGTCGATGTCGACCAACCAGCTTGCCGAACGCTTTGGCGCGGTGTCGATGACGCTCGAAATGCCGTTCAAGGATAATGTCGATGCGCCCGATGCCGAACGCGGCTGGTCGCCCGAACGCTCGCG
>JAYWFN010000060.1:0-13352 GCA_043778785.1 Sphingomonas sp.
TGCGGGCTGGGAGCGCGTCACCGCGACGCGCAAGCCGTGGATTGCCGCAGTCAACGGCTTTGCGCTCGGCGGCGGATGCGAGCTGGCGATGATGGCCGATTTCATCATCGCGGGCGACGGCGCGAAGTTCGGCCAGCCCGAAATCAAGCTCGCCGTCACCCCCGGCATGGGCGGATCACAGCGCCTGACCCGCGCCATCGGCAAGGCCAAGGCAATGGAAATGTGTCTGACCGGGCGAATGATGAGCGCGGCCGAAGCCGAGCAATCGGGATTGGTTGCGCGCGTCGTTCCTGCGGCTGATCTGATCGACGAAGCGGTCAAGACGGCAGCGGCTATTGCAGGGATGGCCCCTCTCGCAGTGATGGCGACTAAGGAAATGGTCAACGCAGCCTTCGAAACGAGCTTGCAACAGGGCGTGCTGTTCGAGCGGCGGTTGTTCCACGGCCTATTCGGCACGGCGGACCAGAAGGAAGGGATGGCAGCTTTTGTCGAAAAACGCCCCGGAAAGTGGAGCGGCACATGAAAATCGCATTTATCGGCCTCGGTAACATGGGCGGCGGGATGGCCGCGAATCTGGTCAAGGCGGGACACAGCGTCAACGCATTCGACCTGTCCGAGGCGGCGCTTGATGCGGCGGCGGCAAAGGGATGCGCGCCGTTCAGGGTTGCGGCGGACGCGGTCAGAGATGTCGATGCGGTCGTGACCATGCTGCCCAATGGCGGGATCGTCGACGGTTTTTATCGCAACAATGTTTTTGGCCAGGCACCGACCGCAGCGTTCCTTCTCGATTGTTCGACCATCGACGTTACGACGGCGCGATCGGTCGCGGAAGATGCGGCGAAAGCGGGCTATGCAATGGTCGATGCGCCGGTGTCGGGCGGCATTGCCGCCGCCGATGCGGGAACGCTGACGTTCATGGTCGGCGGCAGCGATGCGGGGTTTGCAGCGGCGCAACCGATCCTGTCCGCGATGGGCAAGGCCGTGATCCGTGCTGGCGATGCCGGGGCCGGGCAAGCGGCCAAAATCTGCAACAACATGATATTGGGCGCGACGATGATTGCGACGTGCGAAGCCTTTGCGTTGGCGGAAAAACTCGGGCTCGACCTGCAGAATTTTTACGACATTGCGTCGGTGTCTTCGGGGCAAAGCTGGTCAATGACAAGCTATTGCCCGGTGTCGGGCGTCGGCCCGCAATCGCCCGCTGATCGTAATTATGAAGGCGGGTTTGCCGCAGCGCTGATGCTTAAGGATTTGCGGCTCGCGATGGCGGCGGCGGACGATGTTGACGCCGATGTGCCGATGGGAACGCGTGCGGCGGCGCTTTATGAGGAATTTGCCGCAGCGGGGGCGGGTAGCCTTGATTTCTCCGCGATCATCAAGACGCTGCGACCGCACGCACCCACCCCGACAGAAAGGATCAAATGATGCAGGATGTTTTCATCGTCGGTGCCGTGCGGACAGCGATCGGCGATTTTGGCGGTTCGCTCAAAGATTTTGCACCTGTCCAGCTTGGCCAACTTGTCATTGCAGAAGCTATTCGTCGTTCGGCGCTTTTGGTCGACGACGTGCAGCATGTCGTGATGGGGCAGGTGATCCAAAGCGAGCCCAAGGACGCGTATCTGGCGCGCGTTGCTGCTTTGAGTGCGGGCATTCCCGTGGGCGTGCCTGCGCTAACACTCAACCGGCTCTGTGGATCAGGCGTTCAGGCAATCATCTCGGCCACGCAGATGATGCAGCTGGGCGAGGCGAGCGTTACCGTTGCAGGCGGTGCTGAAAGCATGAGCCAGTCGCCGCACGTCCTGAAATTGGGGCGCTGGGGCCAGAAGATGGGCAATACCGTCATGCTTGATGCGCTGCTTGAAGTGCTTAGCGACCCTTTCGAGGGTTTTCACATGGGCGTGACTGCAGAAAATGTGGCGAAAGAATATGGCATTGATCGTGAGGCTCAGGACAGGCTTGCAGTCGAAAGTCATCAGCGCGCGGCGCATGCAATTGCCGAAGGACGGTTCACGTCCCAGATCCTTCCCGTTGAGATAAAAACCCGCAAAGGCGTGACTTTGTTTGATACCGACGAGCATGTTCGGGGTGAAACGACAATGGATAGTCTCGCAGCACTGCGCCCAGCGTTTGACAAGGCTGGCTCGGTCACGGCGGGAAATGCGTCGGGCATCAATGATGGCGCGGCGGCGTTGGTTCTGGCGACGGGTGATGTGGTTGCAGCGCGGGTATTGAAGCCGATGGCGCGTATTGTCGGTTGGGGACATGCGGGCGTTGATCCCAAACTGATGGGTATCGGGCCGATTGCGGCTGTGCCGATTGCTCTGGCCCGCGCCGGGCTGACGCTCGACCAGATCGATGTCATTGAAGCGAACGAAGCTTTTGCTGCACAGGCATGCGCGGTGTCGCAAACGCTCGGGTTCGATCCGGCAAAGGTCAATCCGAATGGCAGCGGGATCGCGCTCGGTCATCCCGTTGGTGCGACGGGTGCGATCATCACAGTCAAGGCGCTTTATGAGTTGGAACGGATCAACGGACGTTACGCGCTGATCACGATGTGCATCGGTGGCGGACAGGGCATTGCACTGATTATCGAACGGTCCGCAGTTCGTTCATAATCTCGGCTATGTGCTCGCCCAGTTGCGGGGGCTGCCGTCGAAGCGCGGTGCGGCCGGGATCGATAGGGAGGCGCAGTTGGGGGATCGCTTCAGAATCCTCTTTGTCTGCAGGAATCATAAGATAATCGCGCTCTCGGACCACCGGCAACTTCTCGGCGTCATGCAGCGAGTTGACGCGGCCCGCCGAAATGCCGGCATCAATTAGCACTGTCAGCCAATGTTCGACGGTCTGTGTTCCGATCTTTGCAGCGATCAGCATGTCGAGCGCATTGCGGTGTGCCAGCCGCGCTGGCATAGTTGCGAAGTCAGGATGCGTTGCGACTTTATCGAGACCCAACGCTGCGCAAAGTCGCGGGAATTGTGCTTCGCTAGCGGTGGCAATCATTAGTTCGCCATCGTTTGCGGCGTAAACGCCATAGGGCGCGGCGCTTGGCGCGCCCGAGCCCAGCTTGCGGGGGAGGTCGCCGGTTGCCAGATACGCTAGATACTGATGGTTCATCAACGTGAATGCCGTGTCGATCAGCGCGGGTCGAATATGTTCGCCCATGCCGTGAATGCCGCGTCGTGTGAGCGCCGCCATTAGGGCGATTGCTGCCCACATGCCGGTGCCGAGATCAAGCGCCGACGGCGCGATGCGGACTGTGGGGTCACCTTCGCTGCCTGTGAAGCTCATGAGGCCGCTAACAGCCTGCACCAGTGCGTCATAGCCGGGCATATGGCGGCCAATCGGTCCATCGCCGAAGGCCGAAATTGAACACAATAGGATGCGCGGATTTCGTGCGCGAAAATCGTCGAATGTAAAATCATGCTTGTCGGCAAACCCCGGCGGGAAACTCTCAATCACGATATCGACTGTTTCGACCAGTTCCATGAGAGTCTCGCGGCCCTCGGCAGATTTCAGGTCAAGGAGGATACTCCGCTTGTTGCGGTTCACGGCGGCAAAGACGGTCGCCTGACCATCGACAAATGGCGGCAGGCCGCGCGTGTCGTCGCCATGCGGAGACCGCTCGACCTTGATAACATCTGCCCCCATATCCCCGAAGATCATGGCAGCGAACGGGCCGGCGATGTTGGTTGCAAGATCGATCACACGGATGCCGGGATAGGTTTGTTCGATTGTCATGCCGGTTCGCGCAGGATTCGATCGGGCGTCCATAATTTGTCGAGCGTCTGGCGAACCTCGACCGATGTTACTCCAGGCAACCCCCCGATTTCATCGCGGATATATTGCTGCATTGAACGGAAATGCACACAGGCAGCGTCCGTCAGGCATAGCGTCACGATCACGGCCCCATCAGCATCGTATGTTACAGCGTCGATCAGCCCCATGTCACGCAAGTTTGTCGGACGGCGCATCGACAGGCTGCATGGCTCTGGGATCGTCGCCAAGCGCGCGTAAATGTCTGCAAGGATCGAATGTTCTTGGATCAGGATCATTGCCGGATGTCACTCCACGGTCCGGGAAGGGCATGCTGTCGGGCTTGGGCGAAAATGTCATTCTGCGTACGGGCAACAATCGCATCTGCGTCAAGTCTGTGCAGGCGGAGCGTATTAAGCCCCATGATGTTGCGTCGATCTTCGTCAGTGAGCGCGCGGATACCGAACTCGTGGGCGTATTCCTCGGGAAACTGATAGCTATCGAAGGCTTCGATCAAGGGCCGGGGATGGGCGAGGTTGTTACCGCTCGCGAACAATAATCGATCCGACCCGACTTCTGTTACGAGTTTACCAAGGATTTTGGCGAAGACACGGGGGCGCGTAAGGATGTACGAAAATGTCGTCTCGAGTGTGAGGTAAAGATTGGGGTGTCGCTGCATCAGGCGGATTGTTTCGTCGAGAAAAGCGGCGCCACCATGGACAATTTCGAACGTCATATCGGGAAAGCGGTCGAGCGGCGTCGCCATATCGTCGATATCGAACGCCGATTTGGGCGCAGGTTCGAGCCATAATGCTTTGTGGATTGCAATGCGGGTGAGGCCCAGCTTGCGCACTGCTTCGAGGAATGGGGTGGCCCAGTCGGCCCCATCCATCCGCCAGCCTTCGCCTTTTCCGTCGTAAAAGAAAGCTGGGTAGAGCTTGACGCCGTCGATGCCGAGATCGCCTGCCTGCCGCGTGATTTCTTCGATTGCCGTGCTGGCAATCGGTGTGCCGACAGTCCCATACACCCGCACCCGATCCGGGAAGCGATCGCGAAACGCAGCGCATTTTTCGGGTAGCGTGATGTGCCCCAAGCCGAAGCCCAAGTTTGGGAGCGCGTGAAGGATGGCGAAATCGACCGGGCTTTCGACAAATTCGGCGCGCGCAATGGTGTCAAAGCTCAGGTCGCGGAAAAACTCGCTGGGTTGCAGGATATAGTCGGCGTGCGCAGCATCATAAGACAGCTTGTGTGAGGCATAGACAGCGTCGATCTGCGCTTGGGCGTCGGGATTCTGATTTTCCGGCGACATGTTCCACGGATGAACGACCGCATCGACGATCACCATGTCGCCGTTCACGCGTCATCTGTCCGGTTGTAGACGGGTGCGCGCTTTTCCAGCGCGGCGGCGACCCCTTCGCGCAGATCGTCACTGTACGTAAGAGCAGCAACCGCCCAGAAACTGGCATTCATTGATCCGGCTAGGTCCATATGCCAACTCTGGCGAAGCTGCTGCTTGGTTGCTTCAATTGCCAAGCGGGGACGTTCGGCGATACGTGCGGCGAGCGCAACGGTTTCATTGAGTAACTGATCGGGTTCGACGACGCGATTGACCAAGCCGATGGCCAGCGCCCGATCGGCATCAAAAAGGTCGCCAGTCAGTGCCATTTCAGCCGCCATGCCGCTGCCGACGAGCCGCGGCAGGAAATAAGTACCGCCATTGCCGGGATTGAGGCCCAGCTTGATATAGGTTTCGCCCATTTTTGCGGTGGTCGATGCAATCCGGATGTCGCAAGCGAGAGCAAGGTCGAGACCGCCAGCGGTCGCGCCGCCATTGATCGCCGCAATTACGGGGAGTCTGCATGAGACGAGGCGTTGTGTAACAGGCCACAAAACGCGGGCATTATAGGGTTCCTGCGCGCCGGCATGATCTTCGGCGAGATATTTCTGGAACTCGACGAGATCGGCGCCGGCACAAAATTGCTTGCCTGCGCCGGTTAGCACGAGGACGCGGATCGAGTTGTCTGCCTCAAGTGCTGTCAAGGCGTCGAGCAGATCCGCTGCCATTTCGGGAACGACGCCGTTGCCACGATCGGGGCGATTGAGCATAATCTGCGCAACGCCTGCTGCCGGACGAGTCAGGATGATTGTTTCATAGCTCATCGTCTGACCCTACGCGCGTTCGAGGATCGTGGCGACTGCGAGCGCATAAGCGCCGTCGAGCCAGCCACCACCATTCACGCTCATCGCCATGCGCGCGCCTTCGACCTGCCGCGTGCCCGCTTCACCGCGCAATTGCATGACCAGTTCGACAATCTGCGCGCATCCGGTAGCACCCAGTGGATGCCCGCGGCTGAGCAAGCCCCCGCTGGTATTGACGGGGACGCGGCCGCCCAATGCCGTGCTGCCGTCGCGGATCAGTTTGAAGCCATCCCCTTCAGCACACAGGCCTATTTCGTGATATTGCATCAGTTCGGCGGGCGCGGCGGCATCGTGAAGTTCGATCACATCGAAATCCTGTGGACCGACTGATGCGACGGCATAGGCTTTAGCCGTGGCATCACCAACAGGACGGCCCGCTGCACCCGATGCGATCTGACACGCCCGAATCATGATTTTCGGCCGGGCAATTGTGGTCGCCACTTTTTCCGAACACACCAATATCGCAGCCGCACCATCGGTCGTTGGCGAGCACATTGCCAGCGTCAGCGGCGAAACAATCATGCGCCCGGCCATCACCTCTTCGATAGTCTGCTGTTTTCGCAAATGTGCGAGCGGATTGTGCGACGCGTGCATCCGATTTTTCACGGCAACACGCGCGAAATCCTCGGCCAGCGCACCATGGTCATCGAGATAAGCCTGCGCGACACCTGCATAGAAATCCATGAGCAACGAGCTGGCGCTCATCGTGCCGGGTTCGACTTCGCCGATTTCACCGATGTCAGTCGAGCCGCGCAAGGCGTTAAAGGGGCGGCTTTTATCGACATGGTTCATCTGCTCGGCACCCACAGCCAGAGCAAAATCAACACAGCCGCTGGCGACGGCCTCGCATGCCATCGCGAAGGCCGACCCGCCCGAAGCGCAGGCATTTTCGACGTTGATCAGCGGCAAATGCCCGAGCGGATGGTGGCGCAGCGCGACCTGCCCGCGGATCATTTCCTGCTGCGATACGATCCCGGCGATAGCGTTGCCGAAATAGACACGCTCGATCCGGTCCATCGGCAAGCCAGAGTCGGCTACGGCTTCTTCGATAGCAGCAAGCGCAAGGCTGCGCACACCGCGACCCATTTGCTTGCCGAAAGGAGTCATGCCGACTCCGGCGATGGCGACGTTCGTCAACCGCCGACGGCCCGTGCGCCGGCGCCGCTGATCCGGCTCGTGTGACCGGCCCAATAGCGGTCGCGGACCTCGCCACGGAGGATCTTGCCATAGCCGCTGATAGGGAGTGCATCGACAAAATCGACGGCTTTGGGCTTCTTGTATCCCGCCAAATGCTCGCCACAAAACGCGATGATGTCTTGTGCCCTGAGCGATTCTCCGGCTTTGCAAACGACAACGGCGTGGACAGCTTCGCCCCAATAATCATCGGGGATGCCGAACACGACACATGCCGCGACAGCAGGATGAAGGATGATCACTTCTTCCACTTCACGCGGATAGATGTTGTTGCCGCCGCTGATCACCATGTCCTTGGCGCGGTCGAGGAGGAAGAGATACCCAGCGTCATCGAAATAGCCGATGTCGCCGGTGTGGAGCCAGCCACCGCGTAACGCTTCTGCGCTGGCAACGGAATCGTTCCAGTAGCCCGGCATGACGACATCGCCGCGCGCGACAACCTCGCCTGCTTGCCCGGCAGGCAACGGATTGTCATCGGCATCTACACAATGCGCTTCCACATCGGTGCGGACCTGCCCAGCCGAACCAATACGTGGGTCATCAGCAGCGAGCAAAGCCGCATGTGCTGTCGTGGTTAGACCTGTGATCGTAATCGGTGCTTCGCCTTGACCATAAAGCTGCACGAAGACAGGGCCAAAGCTCGCCATCGCCTGCTTCAGCTGGTCGACATAAATCGGTGCTCCGCCATAGCAGATCGCCTTGAGACTGGAGAGGTCATAGCGTCCCGGCACGTGATCTTCGAGCATCTTGATGATCTGCGTCGGCGCCATGAAGGCAATGTGGGAGACCTTGAGCCGCGCGACGGTTGCAAGCAGATGATCGACATCGAAGCTGGCGGTCTCGGTAATCGCATTGGTCGCCCCGCGCGCGACGGCGGGAAGCGCGATGATCCCGCTGCCATGCGACATCGGCGCACAGTGCAGCACCATCTCGCCGGGCTGGATATTATGCAGATCGGCGAGATAGTTCATAATGACGCGAGCGACCATCCGGTGGTTCCAGATCGCGCCCTTGGGCTTGCCGGTGGTGCCTGATGTGTAGAACAGCCAGCAAATGTCCTCGGGCGCTGCTTCAGCCGCATGGGGGAGTGCATTGGCGGGGTTGAGGAGCGTGTCGAAATCGTCGGTCGATACTTCATGCTCTAAACCACCGAACAGATCGGCATGTGCCGCAATTCCTTCCGCAAATTCAGGGCCGTGAATCAGAATCTTCGCGCCTGAATTCTCGATGATATAAGCCATCTCCCGCGCGTGGAGCCGTGCGTTAACGGGCACGACAACCAGCCCCGCCGCGAAGCACCCATAGATAACTTCCATGATCCGGGGTGAATTGGCGAGACAGAAGGCCACGCGATCTCCTGCCTCGCACCCAAGCGCGCGGAAATTCCCTCCAACCGCCAGCGCCCGGTCCCGAAACTCAACGTAGGTGTAGCTCTCCTCGCCCTGCAATAACGCCACAGTCTTCGGCCATTGCCGCGCGGATCTTTCAAGGAAAGCGAAGCTGTTCATTATCCCGCGCGGCGGAAGGTAGCACAGGGGCGCCGCTCGATTTCGCTGGCATCGACCGCAACAAATTCGACGGCGTCATCGCATTGATACGCCGACCAGTCATCCGCGCCAGTGGGCTCAAGTCTGACAAGAAGCTGCACACCTTCAGGCAGTTTCACAACACCGATGGCATAGGGCAGATCACCCTCAAACCCCTCAGGTGCGCCTTGGCGGAGAACGCAAAAGCTATGCAACACGCCTTTGCCGCCCGATTTCACCCAGCCCAAATTATCGGACTGGCAATGCGGACAGGCATAGCGCGGCCACATATTGGGCTTGCCGCAATCGCCACAATTTTGAATGAGCAGTTCACCTAAGGCTAGCCCCGCGCGGAAGTCAGAAACGATTACAGGTGTCTTCATCGCTCAAGCTCCCAATTTCGTGCGTTCGAGCAACAAGATTTGCGCGTCCATGTAGCTCCCGCCGCTCCCGCCGATGATCGCGCGCTCACAGCCTTCGACCTGTCGCTTGGAGGGCGCCCGATGAAGCAGCTGACGTATCCCCTCAACAAGTAGCGCCGTCCCGCCGCCGACGCCGGTGTGCCCCGCCGAGAGCAGTCCGCCGTTGGTGTTCATCGGCAGTTTGCCGCCGGGGTCGCCGTGACCTGCTGCGAACCATCGCGCGCCTTCGCCCTTTTCGGCAATGCCGATCCCTTCGAGCGCGATGGCGGTGACGGCGGCATAGCTGTCATAGATTTCGCCAATGTCGGCATCGCTCGGTCCCCAGCCCGACTGGTTCCACGCGCGCTCCGCTGCTAACGGCCAGCCGAGCACAGCCTGATCGGTTTCCTGACTGAGGCAATAATGGCTGACGCATCCGCCCGAACCGGCAACGCGGACACCGTGGCTGATCCCGCGTTTCTTTGCCTCGCCTGCGCTGGTCATGACGAAGGCGACCGCGCCATCGGCCATCGGCGGGCATTCAAAACTGTGCAGCGGATCGGCGACCATCCGCGATGCCAAAATCTGCTCAACTGTCAGTGGTTTGGTGTAAAACATCGCGTTGTCGTTGAGGTTCGCCCATTTGCGCAGCGTCACGCAAACCGACGCCATTTCCTCGGCAGTGCTGCCTGATGCATGCATGTAGCGACGCATGATCATTGCGCCGATCGCGTTGAACTGAATGCCGGTGGGCAATTCCCACTCGCCAGGAATGCCGTTTTTGGAAAGCATCGTGATCATTTCGTTGAGGTCAGCCGACCCCCATCGCTCGCATTGCAGCACCAGCACATTATGCGCATGACCGGTCGCGATCAGGCCGTGCGCGGCGCGGACAGCATTGTCGCTTGTTGAGCCTCCGGAATGGACCATGTAGCTCGACTTGCACGAACCGTGGATGCCGAGTTCCTCGACCATCCGCGAAAAGACAAGATCGGCTTGGTCCGCGCCGCTATGCAAGCATGGAATAAGCAGGATCGTGTCGATGTCGCGGGGAACCATTTCGGCGTCTTTCAGCGCTAATATGGCGACCTCGGTCAGCGCTTCGATGAACCCGCGATCAGGATATTTGCCCGTTGGTATTTCACCGACTCCGACAAAAACAGGGTCATTATCCTGTCCAGCATCGACGTGCAGTTTCCAGTTTTCCGACATTCAAACTCTCCGTTTGGCGAGCATAGTTTGGGTGAAGGTCATGACCTCGTCCCCCGACTGATTTCGCACTGAATAGGATACCGTGAGTGTGCCATATTTCGGGCCAGAGGCGTCAAGCGTCGTCACCTCGGCAACGACGTGAAGTGTATCGCCCGCGAAAACAGGCTTTGCGGCCTTGAGGCTAGTGATTTCGACCAGTGCGACAATGGCATCGCCGTAAAAACCGCTGCCGCCGACCAATCCAACCGCGAGCGCAAAGGTTAGCGGCCCGTGTGCGATGCGTTGACCAAAGCGGCTAGTTTCCATAAATGCGGCGTCGGTGTGCAGCGGATAATGGTCGCCCGTCAGTCCCGCAAAATTGGTGATGTCGCCAATGTCGACCGTGCGGCCTCGTGTGACCATCGAGTCGCGCAGTTCGAAATCCTCAAAGAACTTGGTTTGGGGGTCCGAGAGCCGTCGGCCAGCCATAAATTTTCCTAAAAACAATCATTTGTTTTTATGACTTGGAACCGAGCAAGTCAAGGATAACAATGGCACTCTTATGGATCTGCCGATGTTCCGATCAGGCCCGGACACCGCATAATAATGTGTCGGCGATCAGGTCGCCGACAGCATCGGGGACGAGCTTGCCCGTCGGCGACAGCCATTCGGGCGTCCAATTGAGAGCGCCCAAGATGCTCAGCACGGCGATCCGCAGGCTGAGGTCTGCGCGGAACAGGCCACGCGCAATGCCTTCTTCGAGCACTGTGATGAAAGTCTGCTCATAATCACGCCGCTTCTGAATCGCAGCCTCGAGATTATCATCACTAAGAAAGCGCCACTGGTGGAACACGACCAGCGACCTTTCGGGATTTTCCGCTACGATTCTCACATGCGCAACAATCATGGCACGCAGTTTTTCGACCGGCGTTTTGGAAGACCCCACATGCGGGCGGACGGCAGCAAGGAAACGGTTGATCCCATCATCGACGATTTGGACCAGCAACGCTTCTTTGCTATCAATATGTGCATAGAGGCTACCCGGCAGCACGCCAACCGCACTTGCAATGTCGCGCATCGACGTGCCGGTGTATCCCTGCTTGCCGAACAGGTGCATTGCTGCATCGATGATCGCATCGCGCGGGCCGACGACCGGTTCAATAACACTTGCCACGTTTTTACCCTTTATCCGTCACGACCAAGACCCATCGATTTCGCGATGATGCTGCGTAAAATTTCGTTGGTGCCCCCGCCAACCATGCCGTGTTTGGCTTCGCGGAAATAGCGTTCCATATGATACTCGGGCAGTTGCGCATAGCCGCCGAGCGCCTGCATCCCGTTGAACGCGATCTGAAACAAGGTTTTTGAGGTGAACAGCTTTGCTTTGGCAACGTCGGCATTGGCGAGTTCGCCGCGCGCTAGCTTGTCAGCAGCATAATAGACCATCAGGCGCGCCGCAGCGAGTTCGGTTTCGTCATCGGCCATCCGATGTTTGAGCACCTGGTAGGAAGAGAGCTTTTTACCAAAGGCATCGCGTTCACTAAGATATTTTTTGGTATCGTCGAGCGCGGTGCGGGCATTGCCGACTTGGGAGGCCGCGATGCTCAGCCGCTCAAGATCGAGATGCTCACCGATATAATGCCAGCCCTTGCCGACTTCGCCGAGCAACGCAGATTTCGGAATCCGCATTTCATCCATGAAAAACTCGGTGGTGCCCAGGCTCTTGCGTACAAGCGTATTCATCTTCTTGATTTGTAGGCCCGGTGTCGTGTTCGGGACCAGAAACATCGAGAAGCCATCATAGCGTTCTTGGCTTGTGCGCGCGAGAATGGCGATGGTCGCGCCGGGAAGCTGCGCGCCGGAGCACCAGACTTTGTTGCCGTTGAGTACCCATTCATCGCCGTCGAGCCGTGCGGTCGAACGTCCTCCTGCGGCATCCGAACCCGATTGCGGTTCGCTGATCGAGATCGAGAATTTGGCATCGCCGCGCAGGAACGGCGCAATGTATTGCGCCTGCTGTTCAGCGGTGCCGTGGGTGCAAATGTTCTGGACTGTGAACATCGAGGTCATGATGCAAGCGGCGGTATCAAGGCTGTATTTGCCGATCCCTTCGCAAAAAATCGCGAACATGATCGGGTCGGTCTGCATGCCGCCGAGATGCTCGGGCACGAGAAGGCCCAGCCAGCCGAGATCGGCCATTTTGCGAAAGACATCCTCGGGAAATTCGCGCGACAGATCGTGCTCGAGTGTATAATCCTGCCCGACGTCTTTCATCATGAAGTTCTGGACAGTGTCATTCCACATCCGCTGTTCGTCATTGAAGCGGAAATCCATAATTTGCCTTCCATTCGTCACGCAGTTGCCAATAAACAAATGTTTGTTATGACGATCAACGCGCGTCGTCAATGATAGAGGAGCCAAGCATCAGATGACTCCGCAAGAGCGCCGTTTGCTGCTTGAGGCGCGTTTCCCGTCGTGGGAAGTATTGACGCTTTCGGGTGCGCTGGATCGTGCAACGACGGAATGTCCGGACCGTCCCTATGTGATTACCGATCAACAAAAATGGTCCTACGCAGACATACAGATGTGGTCACGCCGCCTTGCGTCCGGATTGATTGCGCACGGGCTGAAGACGGGCGAGCATGTGGCACTTGTCATGGCCAATTATCCCGAGTTTGTAGCCGTAAAATTCGCCATATCGCGTGTCGGATGTGTCTGCGTCCCAGTCAATTTTCTGCTGCGTGGGCAAGAACTTGCCTATGTCCTCGACCAGTCGGACAGCGCGATGTTGATCATGATGGATGCTTTTCGCGGGCAGGATTATGTCACCGAGCTGGAACGGATTTCGGGCGAGGTGCCAAAGCTGCGGCGCACATTCGTTCACCCGACGGGAGAGGGATCAGCGACGTCACTCTCGACGCTCGACATGCTCGTCGAAAGCGCGACGGACGAAAGCAATGCCGAACTGGCGCGACGCGAAGAAGCTGCAAATGGATTAAGCCTGAGCGACATTCTCTATACCTCAGGCACAACCGGCCGTTCGAAGGGCGTGATGCTAACCCACGACATGGTCCTGCGCGCGGCTTTT
>JAYWFN010000061.1:0-5688 GCA_043778785.1 Sphingomonas sp.
TGATCTCTTCCGACACCCTCGCCAAGGCCAATATCGCGTCGGAAGAAGATTTGCGAACTGCGACGCCGGGGCTATCGGTTCGCACGACCACCAGTTCCAACCAGCTTAACTTCTCGCTTCGCGGACAATCGCAAGACGCGTTCAGCGGTACGCGTCCCGGCGTGCTGCCGTATGTAAACGAAGTCCAAGTTCCAGGATCGGGTGCCTCCGTTTTCTACGATCTCGGATCGGTGCAGGTGCTCAAAGGGCCACAAGGGACGTTGTTCGGTCGGAGCGCGACTGGTGGTGCGGTGCTATACACGACCCAGAAGCCGACCGATGAGTTTGAAGGTCATATCAGCGCGCTTTATGGCACGTACAACCATATCAAAGTCGACGGTGCGATCAATATACCGCTCGTCAAAGACGGCAAGATCTCGCTTCGGCTCGCGGGCTTTTATGAAGAGCGCAATGGGTTTCAGCGCAATGTCGAATATGGTGGTCGCGAAGGCGACATCAAACGTTTCGGCGCCCGCGCGAGCTTGACCATTGCCCCGACGGACAGGATCCGGAACGAACTGGTCTATGACTACTTCGACACGGACAGCGAGAATACCGTTGCAGTGATCTCGGGCCTACTACCCTTTACTGGAGCGCCGCCGCCCTTCATTCCCATCGAATTTCTCTATGCGGGCATTAATTCGCCTGTTGCGATCGCGACAGGGGTCGGAACCATACAAGCGTTCACCGGCGGTGTCGTGCCTCCCGCCCAGACAACCGCATTCTATAATGCCTATTTCAACGATCCTACCAAACCGGACGGCGGCATCCGCGATTTCCTCCGCATTCAAAATGCGCGTGGCCCGTTTCGTGTCGGTGCGGATTCAAACAATATCTTTATTGCGCAAAACCATATTTTTACGAATCGCACGATTTTCGAGTTGAGCGACAATATCGAATTGCGCAACATTTTCGGCTATTCGCGTGTTCGCGCGACCCTGGGTCAGGAAGCCGATGGCACGCCATACGGCATCTCACAATCGGGTCGGACGAATCGCGACAAGACCGGCATTGTTCAGGATAACGACCAGGTATCCAACGAAATCCAGCTCGTCGGCGATGCAATCGACGGTCGTCTCGATTTTGTGACGGGCTTTTATTACGCCAAAGAGAAGCGAATTGAGAAACAGTTCAGCGCCTTTTTCGATCTCCTCTTCGGAGGTGCGACCCAGCGGAACGAGTATATCATACGCAGCGAGACCAAGGCAGGCTATGCGCAGGGCACTTTTGCGATCACGGATAGCGGCCTGAGCGTGACGGTTGGTGCCCGGTATACGAGTGAGGATGTCGGCAAGGAAACGCTCCCTGACGATGTCTTCCGCGTCGCGCTTGGCGAAAGGCCTGTACTGCCGGGGGTCAATTATGATCAGAAGGCAAATTATAACAACTGGAGCTATCAGCTGGGGATACAACAACAGATCGACGATCTGCTGCTTTATGTTGTCCACCGCAGGGCTTTTAAAAGCGGCGGATTCAATACCACGCTTGTCCCCCTTGATGCCACCGCCGAGTTCGGGGGCGACATTTATCGTGACGAGCGAGTGCAGGATGTTGAATTCGGAGCGAAATTTGCGGGCCTCTTGGGCACCACGCCAGCGCGTGCGAATCTTGCAGTTTACAAAACCTTTGTAAACAATAGCCAGCGGACGGCCTACTCGGTGGTGTTGGGCAATCCGGCTTCGCTAACTGTCAACATTCCCAAAGGGACCGTGCTGGGTGCGGAACTCGACGGCAGCTTTGACCCGGCTCAGTGGCTGCGGCTGGGGGGCAGTTTCAATTACACAGATGCCAAATACACTAATGGTAATATTGTCGCAAATAGCGCCCGCCAAATCTTCGACATTGTCCCCGATACACCTAAGTACTCTGGCACTGCTTTCGCAGAGATCACCGTGCCGGCGTCCGCTGATATGAACGTGGTTCTTCACGGTAACGTGTACGGCCAGACAAAATCCTTCACCACGCCTCGTTCGGCCAATAGCTTCGGGACTCGAATCGAAGGCTATTTGCTGGCTAATTTCCGGATCGGACTGGAGAATGATGCCTCTGGTTGGTCGGTGACCGCAAACCTGAAGAATGCGTTCAACAAGGCCTATTTTGCGGGCGGACTCCCGACTGGCGAAATCTATCAGATCAATACCCTGATTCCTGGAGAGCCGCGGACATTTACCATCCAGGCGCGGTTTAAATTTTAACGACAGGTGCGGCGACGGGACGATTTCAAGGAGTCATCGCGATGTCTGACAACACGTATATGAACCCTACCGTTTTACGGGCATTTCTATGGTCGGGCGTTGTTCTGATTGTAGCGATGATCGTAGCCCAGGGCTATATGATGGGTTTCATCCCGCCGCCACCGCCCTCGATGCCTGCCGAAGAGCTAAAGCAGCACTTCATCGACAATGCGATCAGCATTCGCATTGGCACCGTTATTCAATGCATCTGCTGGTCATTCTGGAACACATGGGCAATTGCCGTCGCAATGTTCATCCGGCGCATGGAACGTGGTTCGCCTATTCTGACTTACGCGTCGATCGCCAACATCGGAGGAGGCTATGTCTTTTTCATTCTTATTCCGATGACATGGGCGACGATTTCCTTTCGCGCCGAGACCTTAGATGCTTCCATTATTCAAGTCATGAACGACTGGGTTTGGTTTGACTGGTTGTTTACCTGGCCGCCCTTCGCCGTGTGGATGCTCATCATAGCGACGGCGATTTTTGGTGATCACAATCGGGAACCGATTTATCCGCGATGGCTTGGTTATTTCAATGTGTGGAGCGCATTCCTGATCTTTCCCGCCGGTTTGATTGTCTTTTTCAAGACAGGACCGTTCGCATATAATGGTGCGATATCTTTCTGGTTTGCCTTTGCGGTATTTTTCTCGTGGATGCTGATTATGACGGTCATGACCTTCCGCGCGGTGACCCGTGTCGAGCGCGAACAAAAGAACGATGCGTCGAGCAGCTCGCATGGCGCGGCAGTCCTGCAAGCTGCGGAGTGATCGCTCGAACGCCGCCGGCCACGCAACGCTCGCCGGTCGTCTACTCTGTTCGAGCCTAGCGATCTGAGACGCGTATTGCTCGCCTTCAACGCCGTGCTGCAGCAATCAGTCAGTGGCACGGCATATTGTGCATGCCGAAGGATTTAACAATGGACATCGCAACCGCCAAAATCGCCTATGACCGCGAGGTTGCGGCGGCGAAGATTCCCGTTGATGTCGACGACCTGCCGCTCCGCTACGAAGATATGACGCCCCACTGGCTCACGGCCGTGCTTTGCCGCAACGCTCCGGGTGCACAAGTCACGAGCTTTGACCTTGACACCGCCGACGATGGCAACACCAGTCGCCGCCGGATACTCCTTCGCTACAACGATGAAGGAGAAGCCGCCGGCCTGCCGGCATCGGTATTCTGCAAGGCTTCGTTCCGTTTTGAAACCAGGGTTTCGGTCGGGGTGTGCGGAGGTTTGGAATGCGAAGTCAAATTTTATAATGCCGTGCGTCCATTGATCGAAATCGAGGCGCCGACCGCTTATTGGGCAAATATCAACACCGATACTCTCAACAGTATCATCATGCTGCGAGACATGCGCACCGTTCAGGAATTCTGTTCGTTGGGGACGAGCATGACCGAAGCGCGCCTTTACGCGCAGATGGATATGCTCGCGCGCCTGCACGCCCGTTTCTACAAGGCATCGGATGCAGCAGCGATCGATTGCCTACCCACCTGGCCCGACTTTTTTACGGCCCTTGAGCAAATCGGTTTCTCCGGCATCTGTGCCAGTGGTTTCCGGGGAGGAGAAGCGGTGATCCCGCCACGTCTGTTTGCTCGCGAAGCCGAAATCTGGCCGGCAACAGAGCATAGTACCGAGGTGCACAGGGGGCGGTGCGACTACCTCACGCATGGCGATGTCCACCTGCGCAATTGGTATGTTGCAGGCAATGGTTCGATGGGTCTGTCGGACTGGCAGTGCAGTACCCGCGGACATTGGTCGCGCGATGTTGCTTATGCCATTACGACCTCAACACCTTTCGATGCGCGACCGGCGCTGGAAAAGCCTCTGCTGGCGCATTATCTGAAGCAGCTTGAGGCTAGTGGGGGTCCTGCCGTGACCTTCCAAGATGCTTGGCAGGACTATGTCGAGCAACTGTTCGGCGCCTTGTCCTTCTGGACCGTAACGCTGACCCCTTCGGCAGACATGCCGGACATGCAGCCGCGGGATTCAACCTTGGAGATGATCCGCCGGATCGCGGCGTCGATCGACGACAACGCCGCGCTGGACATCAGTCGTTTCCGCGCTGGTTAATGGAGCGTGCGGCCGCCGTCGATGGCGATGGTGCTACCGTTGACATAGGATGACGCGTGGCTGGTGAGGAACAGGATCAGCCGGGCTACTTCGGCGGCTTCCGCAGCACGCTGCATAGGATAACCGGATCCAGTACGCTTGACGGCCTTGCGGAACGAATCGGGCAACAACGGTGTTTCGACCGGACCGGGACAGACGCAATTGACTCGAATTTTCGGTGCGAGTTCGCTTGCCAGCGCCTTTGAGAAAGCGATCAGCCCGCCTTTGGATGCGGCATAGGCAGACAAGCCGGGAGAACTCGGCAGCAACCCGGTCGCCGAAGCGGTCGTCACAATGGTCGCGTGGTTGTGTCGCTGCAAATATGGCAGGGCAAAACGGCAAGCGAGAAAGTTACCGGTGAGGTTGACTGCTATCACCTTGTCCCAATCCGCCGGATCAAGGTCGGCAAAACGCACCATCGAACCGATACCCGCCGTAAGGATCAACCCGTCGATCCCGCCAAGCGCCACCCCAGCTTGATCGATAGCCGATCGCAGCCCGCCCGGGTCGGTGACATCGGCGGAAAATATGTGGGTGCCAAGTCGCGGCCCGATCGGCGAAAGCGCCTCGGCATTGCGGTCAATAATCGCCATAGTCGCGGTGCTTCCCGCAATCAGTTCGACTGTTGCCAAGCCAATACCTGAGGCACCGCCGACAACAAGCAGCTTGCGGTTGGTCAGCATAAGCCGAATGGCATCGTCGGTCAGGTTGCGATCCATCATCTGCCCTCTTCCTTCATGCCTTCATGCCGATGGAAACACCGCATCAATCATCACAAATGCCATGCGGCAGTTGCGGCCCGACCGGTTCGACCATGCGTGATTGCTGCCGCGCTGCACCACGACGTCGCCGGTCGTCAGATATACTTCGCCATCGTCCAGCACCAATGTGATCGAGCCTTCAAGCACGATGGCATAGTCCAGCGTCGGGGTGCGGTGCATCAGACCCGAACCTTGTCCGTCTTCGTGGGTCGATGCGCCACCTGCACCCATCGCTTCGAACATCGCTCCCGCTTCGTCGGCGCAGGCGGCCTTGCCATCATCGGGCGGAATATCCGCTATGCGAAAGACACTGCCCCCTTTTGGCGGTTGCAGTGCCAGCGGTCCAGCGGCTGGTTCTTCTTCGCAATGACCTAAGAGTTCTGGCGCTGCGCCACTCTTCCAGATCTCGATCAGATGCATGCCGTTGGGAAAGGGGAAAACCGCAGGAGCGGAGAAATCGGACACCAAGTGTGCCCGCCCCGTCGCCGACTGCCCCGTCACTACCCGCCTGACCCGCCCTGTGATCATGCATAAATCCTCT
>JAYWFN010000062.1:0-5660 GCA_043778785.1 Sphingomonas sp.
GGATTCCCGCCTTCGCGGGAATGACGAGATTAGAGAATCAACTTGAAATCGTCAGAGTCTAGCGTCAGCTCTTGGGCTTCACATAGGGCGTAAAGCTGCGGATCGCGCAGGCGCCGCCGGTAAAGCCGCCGACGCGTTCAACGAGCCGCACGATGTCGCCACGGCACAATTGTGAACCGAAGACATTCTGCACCAGTATATAGTCGTTGTTGCCGCTCGACGATCCGCAGCCGGGTGCGTCGGCCAGAAAATATGTGCTCCGGTTCGCGCGATAAAGAATGGCGTCGCGGTAAATCTCGTTGCCCGATGCCTGGTCAAGCCGGATGCAATTCTGCGGCTTGCCCGCAACGCGGCCCTCGAGTGCTGCTGTCAGCTTGGGATCGGGCCCTTGCGCGGTTTGCGCGGTGGTTGCGCAGCCGGCGAGCAGTGCCAGTGGCAGGATCATTCGGATCATCTCGCGTCTCCTATCCTCGAAAACTGTCCTTTGCCGCGCGCCGTTCGGCAAGCTCGGCAACCGTTGCGGCCCGCATGAACGGATTGGTCGCCCGCTCCTGACCGATTGTTGTCGGCACTGTCGGTTCGCCACGCGCCCGCGCTGCATCAACATCAGCCATACGCGCGATTAACGCAGCATTGCCGGGCTCGGCGGTCAGCGCATAGCGACCGTTCGATTGCGTATATTCATGCGCGCAATAGACGACCGTATTGTCAGGCAGCGCTTCGAGCTTGCGCATATTGTCGAACATTTGCGCCGCTGTCCCCTCGAACAAACGACCGCAGCCCATCGCGAACAACGTGTCGCCGACGAAAGCGATCCCCTCATCCTCGAAATGGAAAGCGATGTGACCGGCGGTATGCGCGGGAACGTCGATAACTTGCGCTTTGGTTGCCCCAAACGTGACAACGTCGCCGCCGCGCACCTGAACATCAAGCGTCGGGATGCGCTCGGCTTCGGCGGCGGGGCCGGTAATCGTGCAGCCGCCCCCAGCTTTTTGGCAGGCCGCCTTGATCGCCGCATTGCCGTCGGTGTGGTCGGGGTGCCAGTGCGTGTTCCAGATATGCGTGATCGTCCAGCCGAGGTCTGCGGCCTTTTCAAGCACGGGATCGGCCACGGCGGGGTCGACGACCATGACGTCGCCCGAACTAGTCTCGCGGACCAGCCAGACATAATTATCGGACAGGACCGGAATGCGAACGACTTCCAGGCTCATTCTACCATTTCCCCACATTCGCCATCGACGCCCACGGCTCTTGCGGCGGCAGGCGATCGCCCGCCTGAAGCAGTTCGATCGAGATATTGTCGGGGCTGCGCACGAATGCCATGTGGCCGTCGCGCGGCGGGCGGTTGATCGTGACGCCGCCGTCCATCAAGCGCTGACAGCTTTCGTAGATGTTGTCGACACGATACGCGAGATGGCCGAAATTGCGGCCCTCGTCATACCCCTTTTCATCCCAGTTATGCGTGAGTTCGACCTGGGCGTCCTCATCGCCCGGCGCGGCGAGGAAAATGAGCGTGAAGCGGCCCTGCTCGCTGTCGAAGCGCTTAAGTTCTTTCAGGCCGAGCAGCTCGAAAAAGGCGATCGTCGTGGCGGGGTCCGACACGCGGATCATGGTGTGCAGATATTTCATCCGACCCATATAGGATCAGCGCGGCAGTCTCGCCAGCGACTCTGTTGCTGCCTTGGCCGACGGGCTGTTTGGCGATAGTTTTATCGCGGCTTCCCATGCGGTCCGGGCGGCATCATCGCGACCCGAAAGAACAGCGATATTACCAGCCTCGAGCGCGACCGAGGCGTCATCGGGCGATCGTTTGGCGGCTTCGCCAATGTCCGCCTGTGCGCGGGGCAGATCATTCATCTTGCGCGCCAGTGTGGCAGAAAGCAGCCAGCCAAGCGGATCGGCGGGCACATGCCTTGTCGCAAGATCAAGGTCGGTGCGCGCGCCTTTCATATCGCCCAGCGCCGCGCGTGCCCGCGCGCGATCCAGATGCGCTTCGCCCAGCGCCTCGCCGGTCAGCTGGCCGCGCGCCAATGCGCCATCGAAATAAAGTGCTGCCTTTGCCGGATCATTGCCCGCCAGCGCGGCATTGCCCGCCTGCACCCACAGCAGTGCTGCGCGGCCATCGGCCTTGATATCGGCTTCACGCGCTGCGGCTTCGAACGCGGTGGCGGCAGGCATCCAGCGCTTTTGCGTCACATAGGCCAGCCCTTCGCACTGCCGCGCGAGAACGCCACCGCCCGCGATGCGCCATGTCCCCGCTTCGGCCAGAGCGCGGGCAGGATCGGTATTGGCCAAGGTTGCACAGGCTTCGAAGCGGGTCGCTTCGGGCGTTGCTGTAGCGGGTTGTGCGGCAAGGATCAGGAGGGCAATCATAGGGTTTCCAACAGTCGTTCAACCGTCGCAATCAACAAGGCGATGTCTTGTTCGCGCGACAGGCGATGATCGCCATCTTTGACCAGCGTCACCTGCACATCGTCTGAACGCAGCCGCGCCGCGAGTTGCATCGAAATGTCCCACGGCACGTCGGCGTCGCCTTGGCCGTGGAGCAAGCGGACGGGACAGGTGATCGGGATGGCGGCAGTCAGTTGGCGGTTGGACGTGCCCGATCGCCAGAAGGCGTCGAAGGTCGGCATGGGTTCGCCATAGGTTGATGGCTGGTCGATGCGGCCATGCCGTTCGATCAGGCTCTTCTCCGCCGCGGTATAGCCCCAGTCGGTAAAATCAGGCGCGGCAGCGATGCCGACCAGTCCCTTCACCTGATCGCCAAGCGCGCGGGCGACGAGGAGCATCAGCCAGCCGCCCATCGAAGAGCCGACGAGAACGACCGGCCCGTCGATCTGTTCGATCACCAGCAACACATCGTCGCGCCAGACGTCGAGTGTCCCGTCCTCGAATCGCCCGCCACTCGCGCCGCAGCCCGAATAATCGAGGCGCAGCATCGCCTGTCCGCGCATTGCCGCCCAAGCCTCAAGCGCCAGTGCTTTTGTCCCCGCCATATCGGACATGTAACCGGGCAAAAAAACAAGCGTCGGCCCCTTGCCACGCACCTGTTCAAAAGCGATGCGCACGCCGTCGGCTCTTGTAACAAATGGCCGCGTCAGATCATCCATTCGACGGTATTCATCTCGGTAATCGCGTCGCGCTTGGCGCTGCGTTTTTCGACGAGAATGGCGTGGAGGCTGCGCACCGTGTCACTGCCCGCGGTCTGAAACACGTTGGGAAAAAACCCGTGAAGAACGGCTTTAATCCCACCAACGATCATTGTCGCGCCAAAGCCGGTGGCGACACGGAAATGTTCGGGATAGCTCTCGCCGACGGTCTTGGGATGATCGAGGAAAATACGGCGGATCATTGACAGAAACTCCTTAGCTGACGCCGCCCGGCTCGCCCTCTCTGGGGGCAGGATGCGCGGTGCCGAGGCGAGCTGACGGGGCATGCGCGCTGTCGATGGTTTCGAGCGGCTCGGGCTTGTCGAGCGCGCCTTCCCATTTCGCGACCACCGCCGTGGCGACGGCATTGCCAACGACGTTCGTGCCCGTCCGCCCCATATCGAGGAACTGGTCGACGGCAAGGATCAGTACCAGCCCCGCTTCGGGCAAGCCGAATTGCGCCATCGTCCCTGCAATCACCACCAGCGATGCGCGCGGCACAGCGGCCATGCCCTTCGATGTCAGCATCAGCGTCAGCAGCATCGTGATTTCCTGACCAAGCGTCAGGTCAATGCCATAGAGTTGCGCAATGAAAATCGACGCGAACGTCATATACATCATCGAGCCGTCAAGATTGAACGAATAGCCGAGCGGCAGAACGAAACTCGAAATGCGGTTGGGCACGCCGAATTTGTCGAGCGCTTCCAGCGTGCGCGGGTAGGCGGCTTCGGAGGACGCGGTTGAAAAGGCGAGCAGGATCGGATCGCGGATATAACGAATGAGTTCGACGATGCGCGGTCCGATGACCAGGAAACCGGCGAAAATAAGCAGCAGCCACAACACCCCAAGTCCGAGATAAAAACTGCCGATGAACTTGCCGAAGGTCAGCAGGATGCCAAGGCCATTGACCGAGATCGCTTTTGCCATTGCCGCAAATACGGCGAGCGGCGAGACGCGCATCACATAGTTGGTGACGACGAGCATGACTTCGACCAGCGCATCGACGCCCTTGACAATCGGTGCCGCTTTCTCGCCGATCGCTGTCATCGCGACACCGAAGAACACCGAGAAAATGACGATCTGAAGCATGGTCGTGTTCGCCATCGCTTCGAAAATCGATTTCGGGACCATTTCGGTGATCGTCTGGAACATGTCGGCATGTTTGGCATCGATGCCCGAACTGCCGATAGCCTTGGCAAGGTCCAGCCCCGAGTTGACGCCAGGCTGGAGCGTGTTGACCAGCACCATGCCGAGCGTCAGCGATACGAGTGTTGCACCAAGAAACCAGGTAATCGTCTTGGCACCGACGCGTCCGAGCGACGCTGTGTCGCCCATATGGACGATCCCCGCGACCAGTGTTGCGAACACCAGCGGCGCGACAATCATCTTGATCAGCCGCAGGAAAATGTCGGTGATCATCTTGAAATATTTATTGACTTCGGTGATCGCCTCGGGCGTCATGACGCTGTGCATAACGGCGCCGACGATGATACCGAGCACAAGGCCGATCATGATGTAGAGTGTCAGCTTCTTGGCCATGTGCGCTCCCTTTGCCTCAGCCTAGCCGGTCAAGCAGGCTTTGCGCAAATATCGATAGCGTATCGTCGCGCGCCCCCATTACAATGATGCGGTCGCCGGGCGTGGCGAGGTCGATCAGCCGCGTGCCGCAATCGGCGCGGTCGGGGATGTGGTGGGCTTGCGGACCAACCATCGCAACGAGCGCGTCCGCGCCCACGCTGCGGTCAACCGTGCCGCCGAAGTAAGCGGGGTCGCTGACCAGCAGTATGTCTTCGGCTTTCATGTTCGCGATGAAGCTGTCCGCCAGTTCGCGACCCATTTGCTTGAGCGGGCCGTAGCCGTGTGGCTGGAAATAAATCAGCAATCGACCGGGGAAGGCGTGGAGCGCGGACAGCGTCGCCGCGATCTTGTCGGGATTGTGGCCGAAATCGTCGATGACGGTAATGCCGTTCGCAGCGCTCACGGTCTCCATGCGGCGCTTGAGACCCGAGAAGCTGGCGAGCGCGGCGGCGGCTTCCGCAAGCCTGATACCGGCCCGTGTGGCTGTCCCAATTGCCGCCAGCGCGTTCGACACGTTATGACGTCCCGGGACAGCCAGCCGGGCCGCGCAGGCGATTTTAGCCGGGTGGTGGGTAACGGTGAAGGTCACGCCGTCGGGATGTTCGACGATGTCGGTGGCCTGGAGAGTGGCGTTGCTGCCGAGACCAAAACTCAAAACCTCCGTATGGCTGAGCTTGTCGAAGCCCTGCCCTTCTTTTCGGCCATCGGTGCCCGAGAAGGACAGCCCTTCGACAGGCTTAGGATAAGCGGAGATGGGAGAAATCAGCGCCAGCGCCTCGGCATTGTCGGCATTCACTACCGCTGATCCTGCTCGCGCCAGAAACGCTCCGAACAGCGCGCGCAATTCCTCCATCGATTTGTGGTCGACCGCAACATTGTTGAGCACCGCAACCGTCGGGTGATAGAGCGCAATCGAGCCATCGCTTTCGTCGA
>JAYWFN010000063.1:0-5659 GCA_043778785.1 Sphingomonas sp.
GGACATGACAAAACCTTTCCAGCCCCAATCCTTCTTCAAGACTTTGTTGAGCAGCCAGTCATTGTCGCAGGCATAGGCGCCGTTCACCTGATTATAGGCGCACATGACCGAACCGGGTTTGCCCAGTTCGATGCCGATCTGGAAGGCCAGCAGGTCGCTCTCTCGTGCTGCTGCTTCACTGATCCGCACGTCGATGAAATTGCGCGCCGTCTCCTGATTGTTGAGCGCGAAATGCTTGATTGTTGAAATGATCCCGTTCGACTGGGCACCCGCAATCGACGCACCGCCGAGCACGCCCGACAGCAGCGGATCTTCGCTCAGATACTCAAACGTCCGCCCGTTGCGCGGGTCACGGATCAGGTTGATGCCGCCCGCCAGCAGCACGTTGAATCCTTTGGCCTTGGCTTCGCTGCCGATCATCACGCCGCCCGCGCGCAGGATCGCCGGGTTCCATGTCGATCCCAGCAACATGCCCGAAGGAAGCGCGGTCGCCCCGTCCTTGCGCAAGCCCATGACATAGGAAACGCCAAGGCTGGCATCGGTTGCGCGCAGCGACGGCACCTTTAGCCGCGGGATACCGGCAACATAGCCCGCGCCCGGCACCGCATCTGCGGGGAGCGGTGCGGCACCCGGAAAAAGCGGGAGCGCCATCACGCCATGCGTCAGCGTGGTGCGTTCCGCATCGGTCATTGCCGCTTCGGTCGCAGCGGCACGGGTTTCCGGATCATTTTGTTCTGCGACTGCCACACCGGATAGCGCCGCGTTAAGAGCAACCAGAACTAGCAAGCGCATTTTGACCATCTCCTGCCGGGCAGGTTTGCAAACGCAAGAGGCGTTGGCAACCCCGCTATCATCCGACCCGACGATTATGATCGATTATGATTGGCGGGAATTGGGATCGCGGCGCATATCTCTGCTTGCACCGATGACGTCGTTATTGGGTAATAAACTGTGTGATCACCGACATAAGCACTGCCGCAATGATAAGACAGACCGGCACGATCAGGATCTGAACCAGCGCCGCCTTCCCGCCGGTCGGGCCCGTGCAGGTCATCATTCCTTCGCTCAGAAACCGCTCAAGACTTGGCCGTTTGCTCTGGTTGGGCTCAGTCCCCAGAAATATCCTCGGGATGGTCAGGTAGATCGCGACCAACAGCGCGACGATGGTCAGCGCGAAGTTGGTGTCACGGTCGCCGCCAAATCCAATCGCGAACGCGACGACAATGCCGACATAGGACGCGACGATTAACCGACCGACTCCAACCGGAATATCGGGTGCAGCCGGTGCAGAACGAAATGGGGGCGTTTGCTCGACGACCGCGCCGGGATGCACGACTACAGTGGTGACATCATAGCTGTCTTTCAGCGAAATCTGTTCATAGCGCATGTCGTCATTCCCTATCGCCCGACCGTCCGGGCATTGAAGGCATGTCGCATCACGGTGCACTGCGGCGATACGCAATGTTCCGCATACGCAATCTTCCTAAGGGTCGTTGCGCATACCGATAGCAGCGGTGCGCCGCCGCATCCGGAATACCCCTTAGTTACGGCAATCCCGCAGCGCCCTAAGGCTGGTCGCGACATTACAGGAGACACGCGATGAAATCGATATTGCTTCATGTTCACGGCGACCCCGGGCAACAAGCGCGGGTAGCAGCGGCAGTCGCAATCGCAAACGCGACTTCGGGACGGATTCAGTGCCTGCAGATCACACCCATGTCGTCCTACGTCGTGGCCGAGCCCTTTGGCGGGATGTTCATGGTTTCGTCGCTTTACGAAGCACTGGAAAAGCAAAATGTGGCAAACCGTGAAGCCGTCGTGGCGCAGTTGAAGGACGCGGGCGTGACGGCTGACTGGTCCGACTTTGACGGCGGTGTTGCGCAATCCATCGTCAGCCGCTCACGACTGGCCGACGTCATCGTGCTAAGCCAGGCCGATTATGAGCGCGGCCAAGGGCTGCAACCAATTCCGATCGTCGCGGACGTCGCGCTGAGTGCACGAACGCCGGTCCTTGCGGTGCCGGTCGCTGCAACCGCGCCGATCCGTCTCAATGGCACCGTTGCCATTGCATGGAACGGATCGCCCGAAGCAGCGACGGCAGTGCGCGCGTCCCTGCCGCTCCTGCTCCTTGCCAGCGCCGTTGTTGTCATGACAGTCGACGGGGATGGCAGCGATTATCCCTCGAAATCCGCTGTCGATTATCTCGCGCTGCACGGGATCGCCGCCACGCATCGCAATGCCGCTTCCAACGGCAATGGCATTGGTCCTGCGCTTATCGACACGGCCAAGTCGCTCGACGCAGCGTATGTCGTCATGGGTGCCTACGGCCATTCACGATTCCGTGAAGCGCTGCTCGGCGGCGTGACGCGGTCGATGCTGGCGCACAGTCCGGTGCCTTTGCTGCTGGCGCACTGACACGGTGTCAGTTGATCACAGGCCCCACAGCCACCACCACTGCGCGCGGTCAAAAAAGCGCCAGACGACTGCCACGAACAGCACGATACCGATCACAGCGAGAATGGCGCTGGGTCGCCGCGACCTGAGATTGTTGTCCATCATGGACCGACTATCCGCCGTCCCCGGGTCAAGCGACATAGGGAATTGTCCGTATTGAGCGAACCCGGCCCAAGCTGTTCAGTGACAGCATGACCAAACGAATTGCCATTATCGACGGCCACCCCGATCCGGATCGCGCCCGCTTTGTCCACGCGCTTGCCGACGCTTATGCCGACGGTGCGGTAGCCGGGGGGCATGACATCCGCCGGATCGAAGTCTCACAACTCAACTTTCCGGTCCTGCGATCACGCAAGCAATGGACCGACGAGCCCTTGCCCCCTTTACTTGAAGAACCACAGGCGGCGATGGGCTGGGCGGATCATATCGTTATCTTCTATCCGCTGTGGCTGGGTGACGTCCCTGCCCTGCTCAAAGCTTTCCTCGAACAAGTTCTGCGTCCCGGCTTCGCCATGACCGAAGGTGTTCGGCCCAAGGCACTGCTCAAAGGCAAGTCGGCGCATGTCGTGGTCACGATGGGGATGCCGGGCTTTTTTTACGCCACCTTCTACCGCGCCCACAGCCTGAAATCGCTTGAACGCAACATCCTGAAATTCGTGGGGATCAGCCCCGTAAGGCACACGATTATCGGGGCCGTTGATACCAGCGCCGAGACGCGGACCGGTTGGCTCGAGGAAATGGCAGGCGCGGGTGAGGCGGCGCATTGACCTGGCGGCTCGCGGTGCCATTACATTGATGGGCAGGACATCGAACGAACGGAGCGCGCAAGTGAGTGAGGCGACAGACCTCGAAGCGCGCGAAGCGCGCGAAGCGCTGTTGCGATCGATTATCGCGACGGTGCCCGACGCCATGATTGTCGTTGATGATCATGGCAAAATCCTGTCCTTCAGTGCCGCCGCCGAAACCATGTTCGGCTATAGCGAAACCGAGATTGTTGGCCAGAATGTGCGCGAACTGATGCCCACGCCAGACCGTGAGCGCCACGACGGGTATATGCATGCCTATATGACGACGGGTGTTCGCAAGATCATCGGCATTGGCCGCATCACGGTCGGCCAGCGCCGTGACGGCTCGACCTTTCCGATGGAATTGGCGATCGGTGAAGCCAAGACCGACCACAGTCGCGTTTTTACAGGCTTCATCCGCGATCTCACGCGACGACAGGAAGCTGATGTCCGGTTAGAGGAGTTGCAGGCTGATCTCGCGCACGTCTCCCGAGTCAGTGCGATGGGCACGATGGCGACATCACTCGCGCACGAACTCAATCAACCGCTGACGGCGGTCGCAAATTATGTCGAGGCAGCGCGTGACCTCCTTGCCGATCCCGATCCCGAAAACATTGAAATCATCCGCGAAGCGCTCGATGATGCGGCAAAACAAGCCGTGCGCGCGGGACAGATCGTGCGGCGTCTGCGCGATTTCATATCGCGCGGCGAAACCGAAATGCGGATCGAAAGCCTGCGCGCGCTGATTACCGAGGCCAATGCTCTTGCCCTCATCGGGATCAAGGAACTGGGCATCGACGTGCGCGTGACCATCGATCCGCGCATCGACAAAGTCTTGGTCGACCGGGTTCAGGTGCAGCAGGTTCTCGTCAATCTGATCCGCAATGCCATCGAAGCGCTTGCGCATAGCGACAACCGGCATCTGTCGATCAACGCCGTTCCCGACGCCGACGATATGGTGCAGGTCAGCGTCACAGACACTGGCCCGGGTCTCGACGCCGATGTCGCGAGCCAGCTGTTTCAGCCCTTCGTCAGTACGAAGGCCGGGGGGATGGGCCTTGGCCTGTCGATATGCCAGACCATTGTCGAGGCGCACGGCGGCCGCATCTGGCTCGACTGCCCGGCAGGTGGCGGCACCATATTCCGGTTTACGCTTGTCGCCTCGCATCAGGAGACTGACCATGACCACTGACCGTCTCGTTTATATGGTCGACGATGACGAAGCGGTCCGTCGTTCGACAAGTTTCATGCTCAAAACGTCGGGCTACAAAGTCGAGACCTACATCTCGGGCGTTGCCTTTTTGAAGGACGCGCGTCACGCCGAGCCAGGATGCGTCCTGCTTGACGTCCGCATGCCGGAAATGGACGGGCTTGCGGTCCAAAAGGAACTCAAGGCGCGCGGAATCGACCTCCCCGTCATCGTCATGACGGGTCATGGCGACGTGTCTGTTGCGGTCGAGGCAATGAAAGCAGGCGCGGTCGACTTTATCGAAAAGCCTTTCGAGAAGTCGGTCTTGCTCGCCGCGCTTGACGACGGGTTCGGACGCATCGAGCTTTCGGGACGTCGCGCCGAGCGCGCGGCGCTGGCCGCGGTCCGGCTGGAAGCCTTGACGCCGCGCGAACGCGATGTGCTGCGCGGGTTGGTCGATGGCCTGCCCAACAAGACGATCGGCTATGACCTCGGCATTTCGCCGCGCACCGTCGAGATTCACCGCGCGCACCTGATGACAAAGCTGGGAGTCCGGAGCCTGTCCGAAGCGCTGCGCATTGCCTTTGCCGCCGGCTGGGCCGAGCCCATTACGTAAAACTGATGGGCGGTTACGCCAATCGGCGAAGCACTGCGGGCAACAGATCCGGTAGGTCGTCGGCAATCAACCCCGGACCGAACACCTCGGCAGACGCACCATGAATCCAGACGGCAGCGGCGGCGGCATAAAACGGCTCCATCCCCTGCGCCATCAGGCCAACGACAATGCCCGCCAGCACGTCGCCCGATCCAGCCGTTGCGAGCGTTGGCGGGGCGTTTTTGCTGACAATGACACGGCCATCGGGTGCCGCAATCACCGACTCGGAACCCTTCAGGATCACGATGGCGCCGCTTAGCTGCGCGGCAAGCGAAGCGCGTTCGACTCTCGAGCCTTCAACATCGAAGACACGCGCAAATTCGCCTTCATGCGGCGTCAGGACGCAACGCTCGATCAGTCCGTCAAACAGTGCTGCTGGACCGTCCGAAAAACTCGTCAGCGCATCGGCATCAAGAACCGTCGGCAACCCCGTCGCCAACATCGTCAGAACGTTGGCACGGGTGGTCTCGTCAACGCCCGCACCGGGGCCGATCAACAGTGCAGCAAACTTGCCATCGCGTAGCAACGACGCGAGACCGCTCTCGCCAGTCACCGGATGCACCATGATGCTTGTCA
>JAYWFN010000064.1:0-5609 GCA_043778785.1 Sphingomonas sp.
CCGGCGCCGGTCGCGGCTGCACGGACTTTGGCAGTCACACTGTCGTCATCAAGATGCGTGGCCTGTCCGCAATCGTCACACACGAGGAAGATGCAATCATGCACGCAATCGGGATGCGTATTGGCGACATAGGCATTCACGCTTTCGACGCGACGGGCGATGTTGGCGGACACGAACAGATCAAGGATACGATAGACACTATTGGCGGCGATGCGGCGCCCTTCATGTTTCGAGACCGCTTCGGCAATATCATAAGCGCTGGCAGGCTTTTCGAACTTGGACAGCACAGCATAAATCGACGCGCGCATCGCGGTCCACTGCTCGCCCGATCCTTCGAGTGCCGATTGCGCGGCTTCTGCCATTGGCCTGCCATGATGCAATGTGTGATCGTGAACGCCCATCACTCAGATGTAGGCGCGTGTTAGACCAAAGCCAAGCGATTGAGAAAATGGCCAGTCGCCAGCAGGGCCACGCCGAGCATCGTTGCAACCATTTCCGAGCCGCCGTGAGGCAGCGTGAGCGCCGCTGTCATCGCGCCAATGCCGAGGCCGCCGATCGAGGGCGGCAGGAAACGGCCGTGTTCAACAATACCATTGCCCAGCGCGAAGACGCCGAGAATGATCGCGAGGGCGAGACCAACTTCGTGAACAATCGGACTGCCGAGCATCCCGCCAACGGTCGACAACGTCCCGAGCAGCAGCGCGGTCGCCAGACAATGGACGAGGCACAGCCCCGACACCGTCATCGCGATGCGGTCCATCACTCCGTTCCTGACGATCTGTGCGTTCAAATCCGACTCCTGTTAAACAGCCTATGGCACCGCGCGAGCGAAGTTACAACATATCATTGGATATTTCTGTGCGCTGGATCGACGTGCGGAACGAATCGGGCTAACCGGTCTTAGGGGAGGCAAACCGACCATAGCCGGAGCCACCGATGTTTTTTCAAAGTCGCCAGAAACGCGAGCAGCAGGCGCGCAATCGCGCCAAAGCACAGGCGCTTATTAACGACCACGGCGACCGCACACTTGACTATGTCCACGCGCAAATTGCCGCCACGTCATGGGAAATCCGGACGCAAGCACACTGGCAGCGGATCGAGAAGCATGTGAAGATACTGCTGCGGCGTTGATCGGGGCTTGTGTTGCATATCGGCAACACCATATCCCTGCTCACGAAAGGGATCCCATGAACCTCGAACTCTTTACCGACCGCGCCAAAGGATTTCTCCAGTCGGCGCAGACCGTTGCCATCCGCTTGTCGCACCAGCGGATCGCGCCCGAGCATTTGCTGAAGGCACTGCTCGAGGACAGCGAAGGCATGGCGGCGGGGTTGATCAAAAAGGCCGGGGGCGATGCAGGCGTGGCGGTGCGCGAAACCAACGCAGCGCTGGCCAAACATGCGGCGGTATCGGGCGGCGGTGCGCAACAAACGCCAGGACTCGACAATGATCTTGTGCGGATGCTCGACCAGGCCGAAGCCGTCGCGAAGAAGGCCGGCGATTCCTATGTGACGGTCGAACGGCTGCTCCTCGCGCTGACGCTGGCGACCACAACGGCGGCGGGCAAGGCGCTTGCCAGCGCGGGGCTCAAAGCCGAGGCGCTGAACGCGGCGATCAACGAGCTGCGCGGCGGGCGGACAGCGGACACGCAGAGCGCAGAAGACCGTTATGACGCGCTCAAGAAGTATGCGCGCGACCTGACGCAGGCGGCACGCGACGGCAAGCTCGACCCCGTGATCGGTCGCGACGAGGAAATCCGCCGGACAATCCAGATTCTCGCGCGTCGCACCAAGAACAATCCTGTGCTGATCGGCGAACCCGGCGTCGGCAAGACCGCCATTGCCGAAGGACTGGCGCTGCGCATTGCCAATGGCGACGTTCCCGACGGCATCAAGGGCCGCGACCTGATGGCGCTCGACATGGGCGCGCTGATCGCGGGGGCAAAATATCGTGGCGAGTTCGAGGAGCGGCTGAAAGGTGTGCTCGACGAAGTGCGCGGGGCCGAGGGGCAGATCATCCTGTTCATCGACGAGATGCACACGCTGATCGGCGCGGGCAAGACTGACGGTGCAATGGACGCGTCGAACATGATCAAGCCCGCCTTGGCGCGTGGCGAACTGCATTGCATCGGCGCGACGACGCTCGATGAATATCGCAAATATGTCGAAAAAGATGCGGCGCTGCAGCGGCGGTTCCAGCCGGTTTTCGTGGGCGAACCGACGGTCGAGGACACGGTGTCGATCCTGCGCGGCTTGAAGGAGAAATATGAGCTGCACCACGGTGTCCGCATCACCGATGCGGCGATTGTTGCGGCGGCGGCGCTGAGCCACCGTTACATCACGGATCGGTTCCTGCCCGACAAGGCGATCGACCTGATGGACGAGGCGGCATCGCGCCTGCGCATGGAAGTCGAATCAAAGCCCGAAGAGATCGAAAGCCTCGACCGGCGGATCATCCAGATGAAGATCGAAGGCCTAGCGCTCGAAAAGGAAACCGACGCCGCATCGAAGGAGCGGCTTGCGACCATCCGCAAGGATCAGGCCGATCTGGAGGAGCAATCCGCCGCGCTGACCACGCGCTGGCAGGCGGAGAAGGAGAAAATCCACGCCGAAGCGAAGCTGAAGGAAGCGCTTGATGCCGCGCGGCTCCAGCTCGATCAGGCCCAACGCGCCGGTGATCTCGGCAAAGCGGGCGAGTTGCAATATGGCACCATCCCCACAATCGAAAAGCAGCTCGCCGAAGCACAGGGAGCCGCCGCCGGCGCAATGCTCCGCGAGGAAGTCACTGCCAACGACATTGCGGGCATCGTCGCGCGCTGGACCGGGATTCCTGTCGAGCGGATGATGGAAGGCGAGCGCGAGAAGCTGCTGGCAATGGAATCGGTCATCGGCAAGCGGGTCATCGGACAGGAAGGCGCGATCAAGGCCGTCTCCGCTGCTGTCCGCCGCGCGCGCGCCGGGTTGCAGGATCCCAACCGGCCCCTCGGCAGCTTCATGTTCCTCGGGCCAACGGGTGTCGGCAAAACTGAACTGACCAAAGCGCTCGCCGAATTCCTGTTTGACGATGGCTCGGCCATGGTCCGCATCGACATGAGCGAGTTCATGGAAAAACACAGCGTCGCCCGGCTGATCGGCGCACCGCCGGGCTATGTCGGCTATGAAGAAGGCGGCGTCCTGACCGAAGCCGTGCGCCGCCGCCCCTATCAGGTGATCCTGTTTGACGAGGTCGAAAAAGCGCACAGCGACGTGTTTAACGTGCTGCTGCAAGTGCTTGACGACGGTCGCCTGACCGATGGTCAGGGCCGCACGGTTGATTTCACCAACACGCTCATCATCCTGACGTCGAACCTCGGCAGCCAATATATTGCCAACCTGCCCGATGATCAGACGGTCGAGAGCGTCGAGCCGCAAGTGATGGAAATCGTCCGCGGGCATTTCCGGCCCGAGTTCCTGAACCGGCTTGATGAGATTATCCTGTTCCACCGCTTGTCACAAGCAAACATGGGTCCGATCGTGGATATCCAGATTTCGCGTGTCCAGAAACTGCTGGTGGATCGCAAGGTGACGCTCGACCTGACCGATGCTGCGCGTGCGTGGCTCGGGCGCGTTGGCTATGATCCGGTCTATGGAGCGCGGCCGTTGAAGCGCGCAGTCCAGAAGTATCTGCAGGATCCGTTGGCCGATGCGATCCTGCGCGGGGATGTTGCCGATGGTGTGACGGTCAAGGTTGACGAGGGTGATGGGGGGTTGGTGATCACACCTCAAACTTTAGCCGTCAGCGCGAAATAATCGACGAGCAAGTCCTGTTCGTCAACTGTCAAATGCGGGTTCCACACGTCAAAGATCAGGACAATACGGATCTCATCGCTGCGATTCCATGCTTCATGCTCGATCGTATCATCGAAAGCGAAGGCTTCGCCCACACGCCATTCGCGCGTTTCGCCACCGACGCGGAATGTGCATCCATCAGGCACTACCAACGGCAAATGGACGGTCGCACGCGTGTTCGTGACGCCAGTATGCGCTGGGATATGCGCGCCAGGCTTTAGAACCGAAAAAAAAGCCGACGGTGCTTTTCCGCGAATATGGTTCTGCGGAAGTCCCGCAAGCGCTGCCACAGTTTCCGGACAGAGGTCACAAACTGCCTCATTGCGCACCCCATATTCCCAAAGGAAACAGGCGCTCCAATCGAATGAACCGTCAAGCCTTGACCATTTCGTTTCGGGACCGCCCGCTTCCATGCGGACATATGGACGAATCGCTTCGCCCCCATTGGTGAGGATCGCCAGCGCTTCGGCGCGGATAACATCAGTGTGTGCCTCAATGGCCATTATCCATGGACAGTGTGAACGGTCAAAGAATTCATCAGCTGGCAAAAACGGGAAATAGACGCCTGCACATTCATGTTGAAAAATTGCGCGGCGGCCAACGCTATAATCCACGCACGCGCTGAAGCGCCGCGCGGTGGAACCCATCGCAGCGAGACGCCCGCCAAGTTCGGCATCGATCTTCGCGGCAACCCGATCATTATGGGCCATAAGAAACGCCTGGCCTCGGATTAGAGCATCCTCAACGCGTGGTGGCCTCGGGTCCGTTTGCATCGCCATACGGACAACATTGGTCCAGCTGATTGCTGCGTTGACCTGATCGCCCTTGCGCTGGTGCAACTCTGCCATCCGTAGTTGTGCCATGAAATTGAGACGATCAATATCGAGCACCTTATCGAGGCTTGCTTTCTCACTGTGGTCATCTGCCAACGCGCGGCACGCCGTTGCGACGTTCATCCACAAAGCAGGTTGGCCAGGGTCGGCGTCTGCAGCTCGTGTGAAACAGGCTTTGGCAAAAGCGGGATCGTCATGACCCAAGGCATACATCCCGCGCGAATTAAGCACGCGCGGGTCGTGGGGTACCAACGCAAGGGCGGTATCGAGGTAACGCAGCTCCTCGGCGGCGTTGTTTTGGTCGCGAGCGATTGCCGCCGCTTCCAGATACGCTATGACTTTCCCCGATATGTCATCCATGAACCCGAATACACACATCGATGGCGAGCGCACAAGTTTGGCGGGCTGGCGGAGGCTCGATCAGCGAGACGCTCTTGGCGCCGTAGAGATATTCCGGATGGTGCTGGCTCAAGCACCGCACGATGTCGAGGCACTGACCGGGATGGCATCAGCGTTGCGACAGCAAGGGAAGCTGAGAGACGCTATTCTCCATTGCGATGCCGCAATTCGCGGCGACGGCGGCTATGCACCGGCTTGGCTCGAACGCGCATTTGTTTTTGCGGCTGGTGGGTCGGTTGATTCTGCGTTCGATTGCTATGCGCGCGCCGCTACGCTCGATTCAGGTTGTAGCGAAGCGTTTGCCGGCATGGCGTCAATATCGGCGCGGCGCGGCAACGCAGTTCTAGTGCGTGAGCATGCGGCGCGCGCACTGGCGCTCGACCCACAAAATACCATCGCGACGAGCGCACTTGCCACGGTGGAGATTGACGCCGGTGATGCGGCGTCAGCATCGGTCCGTCTGACCACATTACTTGATCATGACGACGAAACGAGCGGCGAACGCTCAGTGGCATTCAACTTGCTGGGCGACGCCCGCCACCGTTTGGGC
>JAYWFN010000065.1:0-13186 GCA_043778785.1 Sphingomonas sp.
ACAGCTGCTGCGCGCCCTGCCAGTCAATGTCGAACAGCACATCGCGACCGCGCGACAGGATCGCATCAACCGGCGCGTGCGGGGTGCCATAGCGGTGGCCAAAGACGTGCGCCCATTCGAGAAACTCACCCGCCGCCACCATCGCGCGAAACCGCTCGAGATCGACGAAATGATAATCCTTGCCGTCAACCTCGCCCGGCCGCATCGGGCGCGTGGTGGCCGACACCGACATTTCGAGGCCCGCGTCCGACGCGAGCAGCTTGCGCGCAATCGTCGATTTACCCGCGCCCGAAGGCGATGACAGAACGAAGAGAAGGCCACGGCGGGCAAGCGGGAAACTTGTGGGCATGGCCGCTCCTTCCTGAAAGTCAGTGCGGCGTCAACTGCGACCAACCATATCTGCCGGAACAACCAACCGGTCAAACGTCGCCGCGTCGACCAAGCCCAGCGCCAGCGCCGCCTCGCGCAGCGTCAGCCCATCGGCATGGGCGATCTTGGCAATCTTCGCGGCATTGTCATAGCCGATCTCGGGCGCGAGCGCGGTTACGAGCATCAGCGAGCGGTCAACCAGGTCGCCAATCCGTTCGCGGTTGGGCTCGAGTCCTTCGATGCAGCGTTCGGCAAAGCTGGTCATCGCGGTGCTCAGCAAATCAATCGAGCGCAATACATTCGCGCCGATCATCGGCTTGAAGACGTTGAGTTCAAGATTCCCCTGCATCCCGCCCACTGTGATCGCCATGTGGTTCCCAATCACTTGCGCGCAGACCATCGTCATCATTTCGCACTGTGTCGGATTGACCTTGCCCGGCATGATCGAACTGCCCGGCTCGTTTTCGGGGAGGATCAACTCGCCAATCCCCGCGCGCGGACCACTGCCGAGCAAGCGGATGTCGTTGGCGATCTTGGTCAGCGCGACGGCGAGTGTATTGAGCGCACCCGACAGCTGGACGAGTGCATCGTTGGCGGCGAGCGCAGCAAACGGGTTCGGCGCGGGCCGGAAGGGAAGTTGCGTTCGTGCTGAAATCTCGGTCGCCATCGCCGCAGCAAAACCGTCAGGCGCATTGAGGCCGGTCCCCACCGCTGTGCCGCCTTGCGCCAGTTCGAGGCAGTCGGGAATCGCAGCGTCGATCCGCGATTTGCCCGCGACGAGTTGCGCGACATAGCCCGAAAACTCCTGCCCGAGTGTGAGCGGCGTCGCATCCTGCAAATGCGTCCGCCCGATCTTCACGATCTCGCGCCAGTCGAGCGCTTTGACCGACAGGCTCTCGCGCAGGATGTCGAGCGCACCGAGCAGTCGCTCACGCACCGAAAGCATGGCCGCCACATGCAGCGCCGTCGGAAAGCTGTCGTTCGACGACTGGCTCATGTTCACATGATCATTGGGATGCACCGGTGCCTTGCCCCCGCGCGCGCTGGTCAGCGCTTCGTTGGCGAGCCCTGCGATCACTTCGTTGACGTTCATGTTAGTCTGTGTGCCGCTGCCGGTCTGCCAGATGACCAGCGGGAACTGGTCGTCATGCTGCCCCGCAGCAACCGCTGCTGCCGCCATGTCAATCGCGTCCGCTATCTTCACGTCCAGTCCATGCGCCCTGTTCACGCGCGCCGCCGCCTGTTTCACGATGGCCAGCGCATGGACAATCGCGACCGGCATCCGCTCGCGGTCGCCGAAGGGGAAATTCTCTATACTGCGCTGGGTCTGCGCCCCCCAATAGGCGGATGCGGGGACGTCGATAGGCCCGAAACTGTCGGTCTCGGTGCGGGTTGCGGTCACTTTTTCCGCTTGAAATCCACCGCGACGACGTTCGATCCATCCTCGACCGGCTCGAACGGCGCGTCATTGCCGGCAACCTCGTGCAGCGCCGGGCCGTCGCCATCGCCCGCCACCTGAAACTGCAGCGCGAAGTTGACAGCGGGATCGACAAAGCCGGTGATCGCCGAAAAGGGAATGAACAGCCTTGCAGGGATGCCGTTGAACGTCAGCCCGACTTCGAATGCTTCGGCATGAACCTTCAAATCCCAGAACTTGTTCTGGAGCACAATCGTCATTTCATCGGGAAAGCGTGCGATCAGATGCGACGGGATGTCAACGCCCGGCGCGGTCGTTTTGAAGGTGATGTAGAAATGATGGTTACCCGGGAGCATCCCGTCATGCGGGATCTGGCCAAGGACGCGCCCGACAACTGCGCGCAGTGCCTCTTGCACGATGTCGTCATAGGGAATCAGGCTGTCGGGCAGTTCATCGCTCATGATATGTCCGTAACCTATGGGCGAAAGCGGTCAAGATGCGTTGCGCCGCACGGGCGAGCGGTTATAGGCACTCGTCATGCGCACAGGCACAGTTCATCGCAGCACGAACGAAACCTCGATTGACGTGACAGTCAATCTCGACGGTACCGGCCTCTATTCGGTCAGCACCGGAATCGGTTTTCTCGATCATATGCTCGAACAATTATCGCGTCATTCTTTGATCGACCTGACCGTGAAAGCCGTGGGCGACCTGCACATCGACCAGCATCACACGACCGAGGATACCGGCCTCGCCATTGGCGAAGCGATTGCCAAGGCACTTGGCGATAAGCGCGGGATCGTCCGCTATGGCTCGGCCTATGCGCCGATGGACGAGACGCTGACACGCGTGGCGCTCGACATTTCGGGGCGGCCGTATTTCGTGTGGAACGCCGCGTTCACGACGCCGCGCCTCGGCGAATGGGACACCGAACTGATCGAACATTGGTTCCATTCGTTTTCGCAGACCGCGGGCCTGACGCTGCATATCGAATACCTTTACGGGCAGAACAATCATCACATTGTCGAAAGCTGTTATAAGGCACTGGCGCGGGCCCTGCGCCAAGCAGTCGAGATCGACCCGCGCAAGGCAGACAGCATTCCGTCGACCAAAGGCGTTTTGTGACCAGCCCCACCCCGCTGGCGGGGCGGGGACCCCAATGAGTGGCATTGCGCTGATCGACTACGGCGCAGGCAATCTTCAGTCGGTGCGCAATGCGCTGAAAGCGGCAGGGGCGAGCGACATCACCGTGACCGCTGACCCCGCCGACGTGCTCGCGGGCAAGCGCATTGTCCTGCCCGGTGTCGGCGCCTTTGCGCATTGCATGGGCGCGCTGTCAGCGATTCCGGGGATGATCGAGGCGCTGAATGAGGCCGTCATCGTAAAAGGTCGCCCGTTTCTCGGCATCTGTGTCGGCATGCAGTTGATGGCCGATGCGGGGCACGAACATGGCGTCACGGCAGGACTTGGGTGGATCAGCGGCGATGTGCGGCCGATTGCGCCCACGCCCGATTTGAAAGTGCCGCATATGGGTTGGAACGACGTGACGCCGTCGCGCGATCATCCGGTGGTCTCGGCGGGTGAGGCTTATTTCCTCCACGGCTATGCGTTCGAAGGCGAGACCGTCATCGCCACCACCGATCATGGTGGCACCCGCGTTGCCGCGATCGGTCGTGACAATATGCTGGGCGTGCAATTTCATCCGGAAAAGAGCCAGAGCTATGGCATCGAAACATTGCAGAGGTTCATGAAATGGCGGCCTTAACATGAGCCTGATCGTCTTCCCTGCCATCGACCTGAAAGGCGGGCAGGTCGTTCGCCTTGCCGAGGGCGATATGGAACGCGCGACGGTCTATGGCGATGACCCTGCGGCACAAGCGATGCTGTTTGCCGAAGCGGGCGCTAGCCATGTCCACGTTGTCGATCTCGATGGCGCATTTGCTGGGCATGCCGTCAATGCCGATGCGGTGGCGAAGATTGTCGAGACCTTTCCCGGCCATGTGCAAGTCGGCGGGGGCATCCGGACGATGGCAGCGGTCGAGGGGTGGTTTACGCGTGGTGTGTCGCGGATCGTGATCGGCACGGCAGCGCTGAAAGACCCGCAATTGGTCCGCGAGGCCGCAAAGGCATTCCCCGGTGGCGTTGTGGTCGGTGTCGATGTGCGCGACGGCTTTATTGCGACCGAGGGCTGGGCCGATGTCTCCGACGTGTCGGTGCTCGATATGGCGCGACGCTTCGAGGATGCGGGCGTGGCGGCGCTTTTGTTCACCGACGTCGGTCGCGACGGGATGCTGACCGGGTGCAACGTCGAAGCAACGGTCGATCTCGCCCGCGCGCAGACATTGCCGGTCATCGCGAGCGGCGGCGTCAAAAATGTTGGCGACATCCGCATGCTTGCGATCCACGCCAAGGACGGGATCGAAGGGGTGATTACCGGGCGGGCGCTTTATGACGGGCGGCTCGATCTCGCGACCGCGCTGGCTGTGGCGGCGGCGTGACGGTCCGTATCCGCGTCATTCCCTGTCTCGATGTCGCCGATGGCCGTGTCGTCAAGGGCGTCAACTTCGTCAATCTGCGCGATGCGGGGGACCCGGTCGAGGCGGCGCACGCTTATGACGCGGCGGGGGCCGATGAGCTTTGCTTCCTCGACATCGGCGCGAGCCACGAGGGACGCGACACGATCATCGATATTGTCCGGCGGACGGCCGAAGTCTGTTTCATGCCGCTCACGGTTGGCGGAGGCGTGCGATCTGTCGATGACGCCCGCGCATTGTTGCTGGCGGGGGCGGACAAGGTGGCGGTCAACTCGGCAGCTGTTGCCCGGCCCGAACTTGTCGCGGACATTGCCGAACGGTTTGGCAGCCAGTGCATTGTCGGTTCGGTCGATGCGCGTGCCGTCGGCGACCGCTGGGAAGTCTTCACCCACGGTGGGCGCACCGCGACGGGCATTGATGCCGTCAAACATGCGCTCAACCTCGCGCGGCTTGGCGCAGGCGAATTGCTCGTGACGTCGATGGACCGCGACGGCACGCGCGATGGCTATGATCTGGCACTAACCCGCGCGATTGCCGACGCCGTCGATATTCCCGTTATCGCTAGTGGCGGCGTCGGCAATCTGGCACATCTTGTCGAGGGCGTGGCCGAAGGCCATGCCAGCGCCGTCCTCGCGGCATCTATATTTCATTTCGGTGAAGCAACGATCAGTGAAGCCCACCGCGCGCTTGAAGCCGCTGGATACCCGGTCCGCGCGCCTAAATAACTGTCCCAATTCGGTATTTTTGCAGCGCAGCAATTTACGACTGTTTACTAGCGACTCGGTAACCATCTGTGCGATAGAACACCTATGATACTGGGGTATTCATTCGCCGCGTTGCTCGTGATGAGCACGCCGGCATTCGCGCAGGGGAGCATCAAGATTCCCGAGCCGACTGACATTGCGTTGTTCGGATTGGCCGTTGCGGGCCTCATTATCGGGCGCCGGTCAAGCAAGGCACCGCCGCACGACGGCAATAACGACGCTTGACGCAAGCGACGACGCGCCGCTTAACAGTGGCGTGACTGATATCCTTCGCCAGCTCGAATCAACCATTGCCGCGCGGCGCAGCGCTGACGCCGACATGTCTTATGTCGCCAGGTTGAATGCCGGCGGCGTGCCGCTGATCGCCCGCAAGTTCGGCGAGGAAGCCATGGAAGCGGTTGTTGCCGCGCTGGCGCAGGACAAAGCTGCCCTCACTGCCGAAGCGGCAGACGTGATCTTTCACCTTCTCGTCCTGCTGAACGCAAAGGGCATCGCGCTTACCGATGTCGAATCCGAACTCGCCCGCCGCGAGGGCACATCGGGCCTTCTCGAAAAAGCGGCGCGCACGGAGTAAGCCATGCCCATCGACGCCACGCACCCGTATGACGACAGCAATATCTTTGCGAAAATCCTGCGCGGGGAGATTCCCAACCGGACAGTTTACGAAAACGATACCGCGCTCGCCTTTCACGACATCAACCCGCAGGCACCAGTACACATATTGGTCATTCCCAAGGGACGTTATGTGTCGTGGGATGATTTTACCGCGACGGCGACCGACGCGGAAATCACCGGTTTTATCCGGGCGGTCGGTCATGTGGCGCGCGCGGCGGGCCTTCCGGCACCCGGATACCGCCTGCTGAGCAATATCGGCGGTCATGGCCATCAGGAAGTGCCGCATTTGCATGTCCATATTTTTGGCGGGGCACAAATGGGTGCGATGCTGCCGCGCTAGGACAATCGCGATTCGATAAGCGCAATCAACGCCGCAACCGTCGGCGCTTCGCCAAACTCGTCTGCCGCGACCAGCGTTTCCACCTGGCCATCGCGTGCAACCAAAATCACCGGCAGCGCAACCTCAACATCGGGATAGGCCGCACGGAAATCAGGGCTGTGGTGGAATATGGTTTCAAACGCTTGCACCTTCAGCCACGCCCGCCACGTCGGGTTCATCCGCACCGCGCCATAGGTAATCGCGCACAGGCTGCACGGATAGGTCGCGGGTGACAGCGTCTTGTGGATACTGTCCATAATGCCCGCCGCGATGCCGGCATTGGCGTTATAGACAAAGATCAATTTCATTTCAGCGCACGCACCGCCGCGGTGTCGATGCATTTCGGATCAAGCGGGATCGGCGGCGGAAGCACGGGCGCGGTTAGCGGCGCGATCTCGGTCGATTTGCCAAGCGCGACCGTGCCGAAGCCTTGCACGCCCCTGCACTTGTTGACCGCATCAAGCAGTTTGGGCGGCGTGTCATAGGCCTCAAAGCTCAGCCGGAACGTGCCCCAGTGAATGCCGATGCCTGTCCGCGCTTTTGAGCGCACGAAAACCTCGGCAGCGTCAATCGGGCCGATATGACTACCGATACCCATTTGACCCGGCACAAAGCGGAATGCCCCAATCGGGATGAGCGCGAGGCGGATGGGGCCATAGGTCGCGGCCTCCACCGGCCACTGCCCGTTACCAAAACCGGTATCACCCGAAAACATGACATTGCCACCGGGGAGCGTCACGACAAAGCTCGACCAGAGCGCGCGGTTGCGGTCGACGCCCCAGCGGCTGCTCCAGTGGTGGTTGCGCGTGACGATCACATCGACACCGGGCTTGACCGAAACCCGCTCACCCCAGTCGCGAGCAACCGCTGTGATTCCGGCGTTCTTCATGACGGTCTCGTTGCCCAGGCTGGTCACGATCAGCGGCTTGTCGCGGTCCCAGAGCTTCTTGAGCGTGCCCAAATCCATGTGATCATAATGATTGTGGCTGACAACCACGATATCGATCTTGGGCAAATCGTCGAACGCGATGCCCGGCACGGTCACCCGGCGCGGACCGACGCCGAACGGCCCAGCGGTCGCGCCGAAGATCGGATCGGTCAGGATATTGAGGCCCTGCGTCTGGATGAGCACCGTCGCATGACCGATCCACGTCGCATACATCCGGTTCGGGTCGACCTTGTCGACACAGCGTTTCCAGTTTTCGGCGATGCGCGGATTGGCGGTGGGACAGGGCGTTGCTTCCGCCGCGCCATAGCCCTGCTTGACGGGCACGCTGTCGGGCCACGACGGGCGACCGTCGCTGCCCGTGAGGTAGCGGATCAGAAAGTTGCCGCGATTGCCGCCGGGCGGGCGCAGGGTATCATCGCCGCCCGGATTGAAAAACCGCGCGCCGTCGTAATGGCCGCTGGCGGCGCCTTTATAGTAAATCCGGTCGAGAAAGGGCGGCACGACAATGATCAATGCGCATAGCCCGACGATCAGGAACAACAGCCCCGCGCCCAAGTTACGTATTGCTTTACCGACAAACGCTCTCATCATTTCCCCATCGCTGGAATTCCGCGCATAGCCGAGTTTCGCTTCAAGAAAAGGGCCGATTCCCATGCGCGTCGAAATCGATGTCGTGCTCGACTATGACTTGCCCGAACCGCACGATGTGCTGCTTCAGGTCGAAGTCGCGCAGATGGCGGACCAGCGGATCATCGGCGACAAGCTGACGGTCTCTTCGCCTGAACGCCTCCGGCCGGTCGAGGGCAACGAAGCTGTTGGCCAGCGGACATGGGCCGCCGGCGTTGGCCAGTTCCACGCGCATTACAGCGCCATTGTCGAAATCGACCGGATCGTGATCCCGATTGAAGGGCTTGTCGCGGCCGATCCGCGTGATTTGCCTGCGCTGGTCGTTCCCTATCTGCTCCCCAGCCGCTATTGCGAAAGCGACAAGTTCGAAGCGCTCGTCACACAGGATTTCGGCGGCCACAGCGGCGGCGCAAAAATCGTTGCGATGCGCGACTGGATCGCTGCCAACATCGCCTATGTCTCCGGCGCGTCGGATAGCGACACGAGCGCATCGGACACCTTCGTCCAGCGGCAGGGCGTGTGCCGCGACTATGCCCATCTGCTGACGAGCTTTGCCCGTGCCGCTGCCATTCCGGCGCGGATCGTGTCCGCCTATGCGCCCGATGTGACACCGCCCGATTTTCATGCCGTCGTCGAAGTCTGGCTCGAGGATGCGTGGCATCTGGTTGATGCAACGGGCATGGCGCGCGCCGAGGATATTGTCCGCATCGCTGTCGGTCGTGACGCAACCGACATCGCGTTCATGACGGTGTTCGGCACAGCCATGTTCCGCAACCAGAGCGTTCGCGTGACGCGCATGTGAAGGCTGGACAGCCGCGCCGCGCCCGCATAAGAGCGCGCCTTCGCGTTGCACACGCAGATGCCCGGGTAGCTCAGTTGGTAGAGCATGCGACTGAAAATCGCAGTGTCGGCGGTTCGATCCCGTCCCCGGGCACCATATCCTTTCCAAACATTACGAACATCGTGCACAGCGCGTGCGGTGACGTTTGTTTTTTCGCGCGGGTTCGAATCGACCAGCGAAGAACATAACAGGAACTGCGCGTGTAGGAAAGCGGGTTTACAGCGCGCGGTGGGGCGGGGATGTTTTCCACTTGTTCTTGAAATGTCTCACTGCTAGGACTCATCGTGACATTTTGTCCAAAAGATTCCCAGCGGAGGAATTGCATTGCTGCAGAACCGTACTGAATTTGCCCTCTTGCGGGAGCGGGCAGGACTTTCGATCGAAGAAGCGGCTATCCTTGTCCACGTGAGTGAGCGGACGATCCGTCGCTATGAGACTTTTGGGGACAGTGGGTCGGAACCGTCCGAATTAGCTATCGACTTGCTTCGCAAAATGGCAGCCGCGACGGCACCGCTTCCACTCGCTGATAAGGGCTTCCGGTTTATCGATCTCTTTGCAGGCATCGGCGGCCTCCGAAGGCCGTTTGAGGAAATTGGGGGGGCATGCGTTTTCACAGCAGAGTGGGATCGTTGGGCACGCCAAACCTATGCGGCAAACTTTCGCGACGACCCAGCTTCTCATGAGTTTGCAGAGGATATCAGACCTTATGCCGAGGAACCTTGGCGGGTGCCCGAACATGACGTCCTGCTCGCAGGATTCCCATGCCAGCCGTTTTCAATTGCGGGCGTTTCGAAGAAGAATGCACTGGGCCGACCGCATGGGTTTCTCTGCGACACGCAGGGGACGCTGTTTTACGATCTCGCCAAGATCATCGCCTTTCACGAACCGTCCGCATTCCTGCTTGAAAACGTAAAAAATCTTGAACGGCATGATGGCGGGAAGACATTTGCGACAATTATGCATGTCTTGCGAAATGAACTTGGCTATAATGTTGAATATAGAGTTATTAGTTCCGACCCTTGGGTGCCTCAAAAGCGTGAGCGCATATTTATTGTCGGGTTTCGCGAGCGTTCCGTTTTTAACTTTGAAGATGTCGTTACACCGGACGCTCGCCGTCCCGTGTTAGGCGATATATTAGAGTCCACAGTTGCCGAAAAATATACGCTCACGGCGCATCTTTGGGATTATCTGCAGCGATACAAGGAAAAGCACCGAGCCGCAGGGAACGGCTTTGGCTATTCGCTATTTGGCCCGAACGACGTGTCTCGGACGCTCTCTGCTCGATATTACAAGGATGGGTCCGAAAGCTTAATTGCTCAAGAGGGCAAGCGACCGCGCAGATTGACCCCACGCGAATGCGCGCGATTGATGGGATTCGACAGTGCCCAAGGCAGCAACTTTAAGATTCCTGTTTCCGATACGCAGGCGTATCGCCAATTTGGCAACGCTGTCGTGATGCCAGTTGTTAGGGCCGTTGCCAAAGTTATGGCCCCTAGTATTCACCAAGCCGTTAATTGTGATCGATCCGATATTGCGAATGAACATTGATCGACGACTGAAAATAAACTAAATTTGATCAATATGATATTTATTATAGCGGTTGAGGTAATCATGAATAAAGGTTTGCTGTCAGAGTACTTCGAGGGTGTCGCTGTCAAACGACTCAGCGCAGTTGACGCAGACCCAAAAAGATCAAACCAGCATGAAGTAGGAACAACACATGAGATGCGTCGATTCCTAGGTTAAAATCATCAACAACGATTTAATGTAAATTACATTTGGCTTGGCGACGAGCAAGACGGGATTCCCTGCCCAGACACTGCAACACATTATGATGCACGCCTCAATCAACCGCATCGAAGCCCTGAATGGCGTCTTTATTACTCGTCAAATATGGTGACTGAAATCATGCAGGAAGGTAACACACTATTCCTCGCAAAGCGTCCCGGGAACGAGCTAATTTTTGTTGTCGTTCCCGCTGGCTCAACGATCGAAAGTCAACTTCTTTGGCTTTTCGGTTTTGACGAGCAGCCTGATCTAAAATTTACAGCGCAAGAGTATGTTGGTGACAACGACGCAACTCTGGATTTCGCCGCGCGATTCATCTTGGATGAGTTAGGAATCGAGTTTGAGGATCCAAATGCCAACAATATCGAAGCGATTGTTGAGCGTTTTGGTCTAGTTTTTCCAAAGACGGTTGATTTTTCCGATCTTGCTCGGCTTACTTTACCAGAGGTCGACGCTCGAGACGACGCTGACCAAGCGCTCTTAGCTTGGCTCAATCACGAAGAGGCCATGTTTAGGCAGCTCGAGAAAAAAATCGTGTCTGAACGGCTTAGGGCTGGATTTGTCGTTGCCGAGTCTGTCGACGTAGATGGCTTTCTTTCGTTTTCGCTCAGCGTTCAGAATCGAAGAAAATCGAGAATGGGCTTGTCGTTTGAAAATCACCTTTCTGCGGTGTTCAGGCAGCACGAAATTAAGTTTGAGCGCGGCTGCGTAACAGAACGCGGCAACAAACCGGACTTCTTGTTTCCTGCGGGCCGGAACTACCACGACCCTTTGTTTCCATCAGAAGCACTAACAATGCTCGCTGCCAAATCGACCTGCAAGGATCGCTGGCGTCAAGTTTTGCCTGAAGCAGACCGCCTTCCTCAAAAACACCTCATTACACTGGAACCGGCGATCTCGGTTGCACAGACTGCACAAATGGAAGAGTCTAATCTCCAACTTGTGGTTCCGCTGTCTATTCAGTCAAGTTATGCTGACACTCAGCGCGAGTGGCTCATGTCGTTGAAAGGCTTCCTTGAAGTCGTTTCCCGTCGGCACATCATCAATTGAATAGCCTTCACCAGCGAGACGGACGCACTGCCTACCAAAAGCGCCAGTCATTAGCGGCGGCGATGAAGATCTCCCGCGCATAATAGCCGCGCCCCGCGACCGCGTTCGAAACCTTGCTTAACACCATCGCAAAACCCCAAGCATGCCGAACACGCTGAGGTCACCCAGTGGCATCACAGAACCGACGGTCGTTCCACCGATCCCGCAATTATTGGCAACGCCGAGATCGTCGAGACGATCGCATCGGGGTGCCATCTGATCCTGTTCACAACAGGACGGGGCTCGGTCGTCGGCTCGGCGATCTCTCCTGTAATCAAAATATGCGCCAACCCCGACACCTTTGAGCGGCTGCACGACGATATGGATGTTAATACGGGCCGCATCTTGACCCAATCCGCGAGCATCGAGCAGGTCGGCACCGAGATATTCGAAGCGCTCGTGTCCGTCGCTGCCGGCCATTCTTCACGATCTGAAGAGCTCGGCCATCAAGAGTTTATTTAACCTACAAGCAATTCGAGCCAAGCGGTCCACACTGTCTGCCGCATCACGCGCGGGCAGTGGGTCGAGATACAGCATTGTCTGATCGTGAAGGGCATTGAAAATTTGTGGCCTAATGAGTGATTGCAAATGCGCTCTGCCACTAATGATTTGAAATTATGAATAAACGACCGGTTTCAGCAGCTGGGCAGGCCATGTCAAATGTCCGAAATATTGGCCATCATGCGATGCAGCTTGCCGACGCAGTATCCGTAATCATAATCAGTGGGCACCATCTCACTGCAACCGGCTTCCCCCAAAATAGAGCTCCAATCCTTTGCTCCAATCGTCAAATACGCCGGCTGGCGTCATGAGCGGTGGACGGAATACGCGAAGGAGAAAGGGGAACACAAAGAGCGAACCAAAAAGGCTCATCAACATTGTGATCGGCACGAGGGCGGCAATCCAATGATGGACGCGATACCCCGGCGAGAAAATCAACACTGCATATCCAACGGCAACCGCCGTCGCGACACAAACCGCGGCGCCGCCCGCAGATGCATGACCAACCCTGATTGCATCGATGTAGCTCAGGCCACCCTGTTTCGCCTCACGGATCCGAAATGTCAGGTAAACAAGATAATCAAGACCAACACCCACAGCGATCGTTGCGACCGCTGCTGTCGCCACGTTCAATGTCGTGCCGCTCCACCCAAGATAGGCAAAGTTGGCCGCAATCGTCATCGCGCTGGGGATGGCAAAAGCGATCGCCATGATCAGCGAACGGAACACAATCCCGCCGATGAGGAAAACGATCCCAACGAGCAACGCCGCTTTCTCGAGGCTGACGCGCACAATACCATCAGCGAGTGCTTTGGCCGTAATCGCCGATCCGCCAAAGCTGACGGCCAGCCCATTTTCCTTGGCAAACACAGTAACGATTTGCAGCAGGCGGTTCGCGGCTCTCGTCTCGTCGGTCCGCACGAACGCACGAAGCCGAACATGCTGACCACTCTCGTCGATCAGCCCCGAATTGCGCCCGCCACCAAAAAGCACCGTCCATATCTGTTTGGCTTCATCTGTGGTTGAGGGTGATGTGACAGTGCAAGGCATCTCGCCGGCAAACTTGCACTTCAGAAACCCATTGATTGCGGCGGGAGAAAGGATAGACCTGACGTCGGGGTCGTGCTCAAGTCGCGACTGGAGCGAAAGCAACGATGATTGAACCTGCGGTTCGAACGCGCCATCCGCGCGACCGGTATCAAGGACGACATCAAGCACATAGGGTCCGACGCCGGCATCGACGAGCCGCGACAATGTCTTTTGAACCGGAATGTCGGGTGCGGTATAAACGGCCATGCTGTGGCTGACATTCA
>JAYWFN010000066.1:0-5600 GCA_043778785.1 Sphingomonas sp.
GGTGATTTGTCATTTGCCACCTGCTTCAGAGCGGCGTCCGCATCATCAACGTAGTTTATGGGCTACCAGGTTTCTGTCGGAAAGGCAAAACGTGTTAGCGATGTGTTAGCCCAAAAGCACAGAAAGCCCCTGATCCGGTGATCGGGGGCGTTCTAAGTGATTGATATTACGAGACCAGTTGGTTGCGGGAGTAGGATTTGAACCTACGACCTTCAGGTTATGAGACAGAACGCCGATTGTTTAATATGTTGGTTTTAAGCAATAATCTTATAGAATCTTGCCATATGTGTTAGATATTGTGTTAGCGCCATGTGCTAATTTTCAGTTTTCGGCCTATTTTATGTTAGCGCGCTAGCACAAAGCCAAAGTGAGGCGGACGAAATGCCAGGTTTTTGGCATCTTCACGCTGCGCCTGCAGTTTTTGAACATTGCAGCAACGTTTTTTGTGAACATCATGCTCGTCCAATTCGCTCGCGATTTAATCGTCGTGATCACTGAGACCACCGTAACAATATTGCGTCCAGCTTGTGGCTTTCTCGTCAACAACACTGTTGACATTAGAGAGCCTTCCGGCCAAAAAAGGATTAGGGGTCAAGCTAGCGCGTCAATGCAATGTCGGCCCAATTTACAATGCTTTGGGAGAGCGATCATGTCGATTCACAGCAAGACGATGTTGTTAACAGCCGTCGGTTTGGCCTCGAGCCTCGCCATTCCATGCACCAGTATCGCACAAGAAGTGCAACCGACCGCAATACTCCCCTCGCAAAGCCCACAATCCATCGATGAACCGCGCGAGGAAATCGTCGTCACAGCGCGCCGTCGCGAGGAAACACTGGTTGGCGTTCCTGTCGTCGTATCGGTGCTGACAACCCAGGATCTCACGCGCAACAACGCGACCGACTTGAGCCGCATCGGCGAGTTAACCCCGACAGTCGTGGTCGGGACCTACAAGTCAAACGGCGGGGGTTCGCTGGCAATCCGCGGGATCAGTTCGCCCGCCAATCAAACCGGTTTCGAACAAGCCGTATCCGTTGCAATCGACGGCGTGCAGACCAGTGATGGCCGCATCGCGCAGCTCGGCTTTTTCGATCTGGCACAAGTCGAGGTTCTCAAAGGGCCGCAGGCATTGTTTTTCGGCAAGAACAGCCCCGCCGGGGTGATCTCGATCAAGACAGCCGATCCGGCACGCAAAGCCGAATTGATCGTTCGCGCCGGTTACGAATTTGTCGGGGACGAGTATACAGTCGAGACTATTGGTTCATTGCCGCTAGGCGACAACGCAGGCGTCCGGCTCGCAATACGCTTTCGTGATTTGAAGGGCTGGATGGTCAATACCGCACGGCCCATCGCCAATCCCTTTTACCGACCACTCACGGGCGCGCCGATCGCTGCAAGCTTTTTGCCGGGCACCAAAGATGCCCGCCCCGGCGACCGCGAATTGCTTGCGCGTTTAACGTTGAAGGGGGAGCTGACCCCAAATCTGACGGGTCGATTGAAGCTGTTTTATGCGCGTTCGACTGATAATGGCCCAGGGGTTGCCACGCAGAACATTGGCCCTTGTTCGGGTCCGAGCCCACGCTCGTTCGGCGCCGTCGATCCTGCGGCCGAATGCATCGCCGACAACCGCACGACGGTCGGTGATCTGCCCCCGGTCATCGCGCAGACGTTCAAGCTCGGCACGGCTGACGGAACGCCTTACGGCCGGTTCACTGCCTATACCGGATCGCTCGATCTCGAGTGGAAACTCGGCGGCCTGACCGTTTCTTCGATCACAGGTTACAACAAGACCAAATATCAGTTCTTCAGCGGTCTCGATCAGACCAGCTTGTCGCAAGTCGCATTCACCGATCTCCAGACCAATGAATCAGTTAGTCAGGAAGTCCGGCTGACGTCCGATTTTGACGGTATGTTCAACTTCATGCTTGGCGGATTTTACCAGCGTACATTCCTCAACGATGCCAATGACGTGAAACTGAACGACGGCAACTATGTGCTCGCTGCTAATCGCTATGTTTCCTACGAAGATAAAAATTCGCAGCGCGGCACGACGGTCTCCGTTTTCGGTCAGGCATTGTTCGACATTACCGACGAGCTCGAGCTCGCGGGCGGATTGCGCTTCACGCGCGAGACCAAGCGCTTCAGTAAGCAGAATCTCTACGGGATCGGCGCATTCAATACATTGGCGCAGCTTTATCCCGGCGAAACCAACCCGGGGTTTTTAACGGGGACGTTCAGGGATGATAACGTAACACCTGAAGCGACCCTGACCTATCGTCCGTCATCGACCAAAACGATCTTTATTGCCTATAAAACAGGCTATAAATCTGGCGGATTTGGACTGACGAGCCCGCTGCTCCTGACCACACGTATTGGCGATGCCGACTTTGATTCAGAAAAAGCGCGCGGGTTCGAGATCGGAGCAAAAGGCGTATTCCTGAACAATCGCCTGCGCGTAAATGTTGCCGCATTTGCGTATGATTTCAACAATCTACAGGTGAACACTTTTGACCCTGTGCGCTTTGCCTTCACGATCAACAATGCCAGTTCGGTGCGGCAACGCGGGTTTGAAATCGATGGCAACTTCCGCGCCAACGACTATCTGACGCTGCGTGGCGCGCTGGCGCATGTCAACGCACGGTTTACCAAGTTCGTCGGGCAGTGCTTCGGCTATGCCTTTCCCGCCGGCACGGTGCGCGCCACCGCTACGCCCCCCGCGCCATGTACATTCGTCAATGCGACGGCGCTGACGCTGCAACAGGACTACACGGGCCGCGCCCCGGCACGCGCCCCTGACTGGGCCGGAAATGCCGGGTTCACAGTCGCGGTTCCGGCGGGTGATCACAAGTTCGAACTGACGGGCGACGCTTTTTACAGTGGTGGCTATTTTGCCGCCGAGACCATGGCACCATCCACATTCCAGAATGATTTCTGGCGCTTCAATGCCAGCGTCAGCATGACGGCGCCCGACGAGCGCTATTCGGTGCGGCTGGTCGGACGCAACCTCACCAATAAATATTATCTGCTTTATGCAGCAGATCGCACGGGTGGAACGAGTGTGCCGCTAACCATCGGCGAACAACGCGGTGTCGTGTCGCGCGGCCGCGAAGTCGCATTGCAGTTTCAAGCGAAGTTTTAGCGGCTGACGCGGTTGCGCTTATAATCGGCAGCAAGCAATTTGCGGTAACGGCGCGGGTCGAGCTCCAAGCCGTAGCGCGGCGAGTCGGGGAACTGCGTTGCGGTCCACGCGCGTTCGGTCGCGATGGCGCTGCGCATATTCGTCTCCGGAGGGCGCTTTACGGCGCCCGTCACCAGTGCTGTGATATAGTCGGCTTGATCATCCATCATGCGAATGTTGCTGCCCCCGGTGACATCGAAAAAACCTATGAAGTAGAGTCCGTCGATGGCTGGATGCGCGACACGGTTGTAGAGATTAACGTGCGTTGTGCCGCTTTCGGCGGGTGAAACATCACTGGGCAGGAACGGGATTTCGGTCGTGTATCCGGTTGCAGCAATGATGCTGTCAAAGGCTTCAGTCGTGCCATCGGTAAAGCGCACGTCCTTACCCGACACGCTGGTTACGCCGGGCTTCACCGAAACCCGCCCCCAGGCGATTTGCGAGATCAAGGTTGGATGACTGATTGGATGGGTGCGGGTTTTCGGTGTTTTGAAGCCCCATTGCTCCATCCGACCGTGGAACACGCGCGTCAGAATCGTCCGTATCCAGATACGCGCGCGCCACGGCATGAATGGCCGTTCGAGCTTCAGGAAGATGCGTGAATTGGGCACGCCGAACATCATGCGCGGCATGATCAACACGGGCGAACGGGCCGACAGGACGGTTTGTTCGGTCACGGTGCAGACGTCAGCGGCAATATCCACACCACTGTTACCAGGTCCGATGACGAGAACGCGTTTGCCGGCATAGGGCACAGGCGTTCGATAGGCATGGGCATGGATATAGTCGCCAGTAAAGCTTTTGACTTGCGGCGGATGGCTCGGCACACTTTGGTGACCGGTGGCAACGATGACGCCGTCGAACATAAGTGCCTCGCCAGCGTCGAGGACAACCTCAAACCTATCGTCCTCGGGTTTGACAGATCTGACCCGGCACCCGAAACGAATGTGCGGCGTCAATTCGAAATAATCGGCATAACGCTCGAAATAGCGGCTCATTTCGGCATGATCGGGATAGAGTGGCGCATCGTCGGGAAACGGAAAATCGACGAAGCTGCTGACGTTTGCTTCGGAATTGATATGCAGCGATTTGTAGGCGGGGCTCATCCCGCTGTCATTATCATAGACCCACAAGCCACCGACTTTCGAACCGGCTTCGAAAATCGTGACATCAATTCCTTTTGCGGTCAGATATTTTGCTGCGCAAAGCCCCCCTGCCCCTGCCCCGATAATGGCGAAATGCAGCGTCATAATCTCGTCTTCAACCACAGGCAGACGGCATCGAGCGCTTCGTCGGCGCGATCGAGCAGGCCGACCCATGACATGAAGCCATGATTCATATCGTCATAGCGGACGAGGGTCGTATCGACTTTTGCATCCGCCAGCTTGGCCGCAAATTCGTCGCCCTCATCACGAAGCGGGTCATAGTCGGCCGTCATGATGTAAGTCGCGGGAAGCCCGGTAAGATTGGCCGCTCGCATCGGGGACGCATGCGGTTGCGCGCCGTCTGCAGGCTCATTCAGATAATGCGCCCAAAAATAGCGCATGGCGTCTGCAGTCAGCCCGAAGCCATTGCCCCTTTCAACGTAAGAATGCGGCGGGGGATCGGGATAATCTGTCACCGGATACATCAGAATTTGTGCCTTAACCGCAGGCGCGGTCTCTCGGCGCATCCGCATCGCGGTCACGATCGCCATCGTGCCGCCCGCGCTGTCGCCTACGAGGACATGGGCGCTGGCGTCGCCGCCGAAACTTGCGGCATGTTCCGAAACCCAAAGTGTGGCGGCAAGGCAGTCGTCCGGTCCCGCCGGAAACTTGTTTTCGGGTGCTAAGGCATAGTCAACCGACACCACCACAGCGCCCGCGCGCAGACAAATCTGCCGACACAAGCCATCGTGTGTATCGATGCTGCAGATCACGAAACCGCTACCGTGAAAAAATGTCACGACGGGATGACCCGAGTTCATGTCGGGCCGATAAATACGAATGCGGATGTCGCAACGCGGTCCGGGGATCATCCGGTCCTCGACATGCCCCACAGCAGGTCGCGGCACCTTGGCGTAACGGGCCATGTCGGTCGCGCGGATTTCGGTGGGCGTGAAGGATTGCATCGGCGGGAGCCCCGCCCCTTTGTCGAGCATCGCCTGAAGGATCGGATGGAGCGGCACCGTCATTGGATCATAAACCCCGCATAGCCGTTCGCCGCAACATCGTCACAAATGTCGCGATAACGACCAATGCCGCCGACAAATGGTAAGAAGACGCGTGGTTTGCCCGGGATATTTGACCCATTGTACCAAGAGTTTGCCTTGGGAAAGAGCGTCAAATCGGCTTCGTCGTTAACCCGCTGGACCCAGGCACTTTCAGCCGACACAACCGGCTCAATCGTCGCAGCATCGTTCGCGGCGAGATGGGTGATACAATCC
>JAYWFN010000067.1:0-2282 GCA_043778785.1 Sphingomonas sp.
CGCCGCCCGCAGCGCCGCCGGTTTGCCACTCGTCAGGAAATCATCGACCGCGACGGCGGCAATCCGCCCGCATTCGAGCGCATAATAAATCCCCTCGCCCGACGACGGCGCAACGACGCCCGCCGCATCACCGCAAACGAGCAAGTCGCGGCCATTGTCCCAGCGTTTGAGCGGTTTCATCGGGATCGGCGCGCCTTCGACGCGGATCGTCTCGGCATCTGCAAGCCCGATGGATTCACGCAGCGCCTTGGTCGCCGGGCGCAGGGCAAAACCCTTTTGCGCGCTCCCCAGCCCCACACTCGCCGTCTCGCCATGCGGGAAAACCCAGGCATAGAAATCGGGCGAAAACTGCCCCTGATAATAAACATCGCAGCGCTCGCGGTCGAAGCCCGTCGCCGGCGTCTTGATCACTTCATGATAGGCAAACACGCACGGCACATTATCCGCGCCTTTGAGGTTCCCGCGCGCCACGCCCGAGCGCGCACCATCGGCCCCGATCACCGCTTTGGCGCGCACGCGCATCAGAACGCCCGAGCGGCCATCGCGATAGACAATCACCGCCATCCCGTCGTCATCGCGTTCGAGCGCTTCATACGTCCCCGTCCGCCGTTCCGCGCCCGCCAGCGCTGCCCGCGCGCGCAGCCATTCGTCGAAATGCTCGCGGTCGACCATGCCGACGTAGCCATTGTTGCCAACCGGCATATCAACGGTCTTGTTCGACGGCGCAATCATCCGCGCGCATTTGGCTTTCGCGACAATCTGAGTATCGGGAATGTCGAAATCGCGGATCGCGCGCGGCGGAATGGCGCCACCGCACGGCTTGATCCGCCCTGCCCGATCAAGCAGCAACACGCTGCGCCCTGCCCGCGCCAATGTCGTCGCTGCGGTTGCGCCCGACGGACCACCGCCGACGACAACCGCATCATATTGAACGATCTTTGTCATATCGCACCTGCCACCAGTTTGTTGGACGCCCCATAGCGCCCGGCAACCGCCCGCAACGCCACCAGCGCCGCAAGCAAAAACATTCCTGCTTCGATCCCGAATATCATCGCAAAGGCGGGGCCATCGGTGCCCATCAGCCGCCGCCCCGCATCAACGCCAACCGCGCCGATCAGCCCGCCAAGTCCGAAGGCAATCGCCTGGCTTGCACCCCATACGCCCATGCGGACGCCTTCTTTCGAGCCGCCGCCAGCACCCGCGAGCATCATCATCGCGCCAATCGCTGAAACGGCAAAAACACCGTTGCAAAAGCCGAGCAGCGCGACATTGGCCGCAATCGGCCAGTGCGGCGCGACCCGCGCAGCAACCGCCAGCCCCGCCAGCGCCACCGCCGAGCCGATACAGCCCGCCACGGTCCAGCTGCGCAAGCTGCCCGCATCCTTGGCAAACGCGCGACCCCCGACACCAACAAGGATCATCCCAGCGAGCACGCCCATATGCTGCACGCCCGAAAGCGTGGTCGACTCCGCGGGCGTCATGGCGAACATCAGGCCCGCAAACGGCTCGAGGATCATGTCCTGCATCGAATAGGCCAGCATCGAGACGAAGACGAACAGCGTGAAAATGCGCGCTTCGCGATCAGCGAGCATTTCGGAGACGGCTTCGCGAAAATCCACGGGCGCGCGCGTTGGCTCCGCTGTCCGCGCTGTCTCCACCCCCCAAACCGAAATCACCGCCAGCACAAACGCCGCTGCCGCGACACCACAGACAACCGTCACGAGCCGCTCGACCGAAAAGGGCTTGAGCATCTGCCCGGCAATCCCCGCCGTCACGACAATGCCGCTGATCATCATGATCCAGGTGATCGCCGCCGCCGCGGCGCGCTGATCAGGCCGCGTCTGCGTCGCCAGCACCGCAAGTAGCGACGTCCCCGCTGCCCCCACGCCCGCACCGATCAGGGTAAAGGCCAACACCGCGAGTAGCATCGACTGGCTAACCGTTGCATAAACCGCGAGCATTGCCCCGCCCGCCAGCACCGCCATCCCGCCAATGATCCACGGCGTCCGCCGCCGCCCCTTGTCCGATCCGTGGCCCCACACGGGCCGCGAAAGCTGCACCGCATAATGCCACGCGACCAGCCCCGCCGGGACGGCTGCCGCCATCGCATATTCGACGACCATTACGCGGTTGAGCAAGGATGTGCACAGCATCACGATCGCGCCGATCGCCGCCTGAACCCCGCCCAAGCGGACAATGGCGAACCAGCTCATATCGTCCCGCCCAGCCCGAGCGCCGCCGCCAGCATCCCGAGCACATAAAGCGTCGTCCCGCTGGCATTA
>JAYWFN010000068.1:0-5592 GCA_043778785.1 Sphingomonas sp.
ATGACACGAGATGACGAGCGCTGGATGCGCCAAGCCATTGCATTGGCCAAGACCAAGGGCACAGACCCAACTCAAGTCTCATCCAGCAATTGAGCATAAGCCAGAAGTCAGGTCCGATGCCTGAGCGGATATCCCCGTTGGCCGGCCGGCTTACTGGACTTGTAACGGTTTTGCGCCGGTCACTTGAGAGTTTAACGCTCGCACAAGGAGACCGGAGAGATGATCAAGCATTCAGAAGAGTTTAAGCGCGAGGCGGTGCGGACCCTCGCTGACCAGTGGACTGCCGCGTGAACGGGTTGCGTCGGATTTGGGGGTTGGCAAATCGACGCTGAGCAAGTGGCTGTCGCAGTATCGGCCTTCTGATCTGGTGGCGGCGCCGCAGGCAGATCTGGCCCGCGAGAATGAGCGGCTTCACTTGGAGAACCGTATCCTCAAGGAGGAGAGGGACATCTTAAAAAGCATGTCCTGAGCCTGTCGAAGGGGCCACGCAGTTCTTCGCGAGCCAGCGGCCATGAGGTTCGCGCCAGAGTGATTTTGGCGTGGAGAGCTGGCGTCACCAGTGGCGGGTGGAGACGATCTGCCGGGTGATGCGGGTCAGCCCTCGCGGCTATCGCTCCTGGCGGTCGCGGCCGATCAGTCGTCGGAAGCGAACAGACATGAAGGTGCTGGCCCATATCCGGGAGCAGTATAGCCTGAGCCTTGGCAGCTATGGTCGTCCGAGGATGACGATGGAGCTCAAGGAGGCGGGCCTTGATGTTGGTGAACGCCGTGTCGGTCGGCTGATGAAAATCAACGGGAGCGTAGGTGGCGATAGTGCCGGGGGCACTATCCAAAGCCGAGCCCAGTCCGCACCCGAAAGCACAAGATTACGACAAACAGCAACCATCACCTTGGTGTCGCGGCGAACTGGCTAGACGGTGATTTTGTCGCGGATACGCCCAACCGCAAATGGGCCGGCGACATCACCTATGTCTGGACGTCAGAAGGCTGGCTCTACCTCGCTGTCATTCTCGATCTGCACAGCCGTCGTGTTGTGGGTTGGGCTGCCAGCGACAGGATGAAGAAGGATCTGGCGATCAGGGCGCTGGATATGGCGGTCCGCCTGCGCCAGCCAGCTGAGGGCTGCCTGTTCCACTCCGATCGCGGCAGCCAATATTGCTCATATGACTATCAGAAGAAGCTGCAGGCCTACGGCCTGCGACCATCAATGAGCGGCAAGGGTAATTGCTACGACAACGCATCGGTCGAGACGTTCTTCAAGTCTTTAAAGGCCGAACTGATCTGGCGGCAAAAATGGCCAACACGGCGGCAGGCTGAGACTGCGATCTTCCAATACATCAATGGGTTCTACAACACCCGCCGCCGCCATTCATATCTGGGCGGCATCAGCCCGCTCGCGTTCGAAGCCAAAGTGGCATAATGAGACAGGTGACCGGCGCAAAACCGTTACAAGTCCAAACTGCAGCAGCTGCTGGCCGAAGTGAAAGCAGGCCGGGTCGATGTCATCATCGTCTACAAGGTCGATCGCCTGACCCGCAGTCTCGCCGACTTCGCAAAGATTGTCGATGTGCTTGATAACGCAGGGGCCTCGTTCGTCTCGATCACGCAGGCGTTCAACACAACCACCAGCATGGGACGGTTGACGCTCAATGTGCTTTTGTCGTTCGCGCAGTTTGAACGCGAAGTGATCTCTGAGCGAGTGCGTGACAAAATTGCGGCGTCCAAGGCGAAAGGCATGTGGATGGGCGGACCTGTGCCACTGGGTTACCGCGTTATCGACCGCAAGCTCATCATCGACGCGGCCGAAGCAAAGACCGTCCGCTCAATCATGGAGCAATATCTGATGGTCAAATCGGTGCCCACCCTCGCGGGACTCCTGTGCGATGCGGGCGTTGTTACCAAGGTTCAGATGATGCGCGACGGTTCAACCCGTGGCGGCATCGCCTTTACACGTAGACCGCTTTATCACCTCCTCAAGAACCGAGTCTATCGTGGTGAGACCGTCCACAAGGACAAGGTCTATCCCGGCGAGCATCAGCCGATTGTCGATGCTGATCTCTTCGACCGTGTTCAGCGGATGCTGGCGGATCGCGCGGGCGGTCAGCATCGTCGGCAAAGAGCAAGTGTGCCGAGCATGCTGACGGGTGTGATCCGTGATGGCGAAGGCCGAGCCATGTCACCACGCCATGCGGTCAGGAATGGGCGGCGCTACCGCTATTATGTGTCGCAGACCACCGCGCCGGGCACCGATGGCATCCCGAACGATGCAACGCTGGTTCGTTTGTCAGCAGGGGAGCTCGATGATGCGGTGCGGCATGGAGTCATGACCTTGCTGCAGGATGGCTCCGCCTTGGTCGAACAGGCGCAATCGGTCGGCATACATGATGCGCGACAGCTGCTCGATTGGAGCATGATTGCCGCCCAGAAAGTTGCAAACGAGCCCACGGCAAGTCTTCGCGGCTTTTTGCAGAGCGTCGGATTGCAGGTAAGCATCGACGGCCACAGCGCAACGGTCACGCTGGATCTGGGCAAACTGCTCGCCCAGGCATCGGGAGAAGCAGCCGATGCCAAGATCAGCAAGATAATCCCTTTGATCATTGCCCTCGACCGCAAAAGCTACGGTCATGAGATGCTGCTCTGTGTGGTCCCAACATCGCACACCGCCAATCAACGCAACCCCAAGCTGTTCGACTTGATCGTCCGGGCGTTTGTCGCGCGCGACCATCTTCTCACCGTCGATCCTGATACCGCCGCAACCAATGCATCGACACCGCACCTGCTGCGCATCGCACGGCTCGCTTACCTCGCGCCCGACATCATTGCCGCCATCATCGACGGCGAACAGCCACCGCGTCTGACCGCGCGCGACTTGGCCAAAGCTGCATCATTGCCACTAAGCTGGGCCGAGCAACGCCGCGCCCTCGGGTTCGCCTGACACCACCGACTCGCAAACTAAGGCCGTGAAATCGGGCCCGCAGGTAAATGCGAAGAACTGACTGTAACTGGACGCCAAAAACGTCTGGCGGCCACAATTATCCAAAACCATGACCAGAAAGCGCGCAAATTTGCGGGGTGCTTGGGCTTGTGGCAGCCGCGCGGTGTTTTGGTGCGAGACGGGGGACTGCGTGGCGCGCCCGACAGGAGTCGAACCTGTGGCCTCAAGATTAGAAGTCTCGTGCTCTATCCAACTGAGCTACGGGCGCGTCTCTTGTGCCTTTGCCTGAAATATGGCTAGGCTCCAAGTCTATGAACGAAGGGTCCGCACCAAAGCATGTCAGCGCCGACGCGGTCGGGCGCGACGGGTTTCGATATTTTGATTTTGTGATGGCGGCGTTTGTTGCGATCCTTTTGCTTTCAAACGTCATCGGCGCGGCGAAGCTGGCCAGCTTGTGGGGCTATACATTTGGCGCGGGCATTCTGTTTTTCCCGCTCGGCTATGTCATCGGCGATGTGCTGACCGAAGTTTATGGCTACGCCCGCGCGCGGCGGTGCATCTGGGCGGGGTTTGCCGCGCTGATCTTCATGGCGTTCATGTCATGGGTGGTGGTCAGCTTGCCCCCCGCCGAGGGGTGGACCAATCAACCCGCTTATGAAGCGGTGTTCGGGCAAGTGCCGCGGATCGTCTTTGCCTCGGTCGTTGCTTTCTGGGCGGGCGAGTTTGTAAATTCGATCGTGTTGGCAAAGCTCAAGGTGTTGACGCAGGGGCGCTATCTGTGGACGCGGACGATCAGTTCGACGGTGTTCGGGCAGGGGGTGGATAGCTTGCTGTTTTACCCGCTGGCGTTCTGGGGCGCGAACGGCTGGACCCACGAGGCGGTGCTGACGGTGATGGTAACGAATTGGGGCCTCAAGGTGCTCTGGGAAGTGGTGCTGACGCCGGTTACTTATGCTGTCGTTGGCTTCCTGAAGCGGCGCGAAGGCGTCGACGTGTTTGACGAGGGCACAGACTTTACGCCGTTCAGCGCCAAGGTTTAGGCGGCAAGCAGCCCTTCGAACATCCGCCGCCCGTCATTGCCGCCATGCGCGGCTTCGATCATGCGTTCGGGGTGCGGCATCATGCCGAGCACATTGCCGGCGTCGTTGATGATCCCTGCAATGCCCCGCGCGCTGCCGTTCACCGATTCGGCGTAGCGAAACACAACGCGGCCTTCCCCTTCAAGCCGGTCGAGCGTTGCATCGTCGGCGAAATAATTGCCGTCATGATGCGCGACGGGGAAAGTGACGCGCTCCTCGGCGTCATAGCGCGCGGTGAAGGCGGTCTGGCTGTTGCTGACGGTCAGCGCGACATCGCGCCCGACGAACTTGATCCCTGCATTGCGCATCAACACACCGGGGAGGAGCCCCGCCTCGGTCAGCACCTGAAACCCGTTGCAGATGCCCATCACGGTGCGACCTTGCGCAGCGGCGTCAATCACGGCGCGCATGATGGGGGATCTCGCTGCCATCGCGCCCGAGCGGAGGTAATCGCCATAGGAAAAACCGCCGGGAACGCCGATGACATCAAGGCCACTGGGCAGTTCGGTTTCCTGATGCCAGACCATAATAGGCGCTTCACCGCCGATGTCGCGGAAGGCAACGGCAAGGTCGCGGTCGCAGTTCGATCCGGGGAAGACAATGACGGCTGACTTCATGTGTTTTGGCTGGCCGGATCGGCAAGCGATACCGGCTCGACTCTGAAGTTCTCGATCACGGTGTTGGCGAGCAGCTTTGTGCACATCGCCTCGATGTCGGCATCGCTGGTGCTGTCGGCGAGGTCGAGCTCGATCAACTTGCCCTGCCGCGCGTCATTCACGCCCGCAAAGCCGAGCCCTTCGAGGGCGTGGTGGATAGCTTTCCCTTGCGGGTCGAGCACGCCGGGTTTCAGCGTAACATGGATGCGGACTTTCATGGCCGCCCCTATGCCGGTGTGAGGCGCGGCGGGCAAGGTTCATCCTTTGTTGACCATATCGGATTAGAACGCCGTCGTCGCAAAGTTCGGCACGATAAAGGGTTTTTTGATATGGGCGCATTGGCGTTGGCGATGTTTATCGGCCTGTTCGGCTTTGGTGAACAGATTTTCGGCTGGAACGACGGCGACGGCAATATCCGCCTCGCGATTGTCGCCGCTTTTGTTTTCGGCATCATCATGGGCTGGAAGACGAAGAATTAAACGGGGACGAAGACCGTCAATGCACCGGGACGGATGCTGAATTTCAGTGGCGTTGCCAGCTTCAAAACTTCGCCATCAAGCGCGATCGAAATGCGGTGGCGTCGCGCATTTACCGTCAGTGTTTCACAAGTGCCAATAGCAGCGAAATCGCGCACCGGATCGCTGCGGCCGCGCAATGTCCGGATCGCGAAGCCGATCAGGCCCCAGGGGGTATTTTTGGCAACCGCAAACACAGAGAGTTTGCCGTCGTCCATGGCGTCGCGCACGCCGACTTTGCCGCTATCGAGCGAGTAGACATTGTTACCGATGAACAGCAGCGGCGTGACGACCGGTTGAGGTGCGCGGTCGAGGACGAGGCGGTAACGACTGTGACCAACGTTGCGCAGCACGCGCCACGCCGCGGGAATGTTGGCAACCCATTTGGGCAGGCCGCGCTTGCGTCC
>JAYWFN010000069.1:0-2278 GCA_043778785.1 Sphingomonas sp.
CGAGGCTGCCCCCGCCGAGGTCACCGACGATGCCATCGGCATCGGGAATCGCCGAAATGACGCCGTGTCCCGCCGCGCGGGCTTCTTCCTCGCCGCTGAGCAGTTCGATGATGATACCCCGCGCCGCTGCGGCTTTGATGAACGCCGCGCCATCGCTTGCATCGCGCACCGCCGCTGTCGCCACAGTGCGGACTGTGGTGATTTCCATAGCCTCGGTCACGGCGCGAAACCGCGCCAGCCCGCGCAACGCGACGGCGACAGCTTTGGCGTCAAGTGCCCCCCCTTTTTCAAGGCTGCCGCCCAACCCTGCCGTCACTTTTTCGTTGAAGACCGTCGCGGGCGCACGGCCCGGGCCACCATAAACAACCAGACGGACCGAATTTGAACCAATGTCGATAATCGCTGTCAGCGGCGAATGCGGCACTCAGCGTCGCCCGAGGCTGAGCGTCGGGACGGACTCGCTTGATTCGAGTGATGCCCCGCGTCCCGAAAGTGAGGGATTAGTCATGAAATAGCGATGCAAGTTAAAGGGCTTATGCGATTCTTCTGAGCGAACATAGGAGCCGTTGGCTTGCAATTCCCAGCTTTGCTCGGTGTCGATCAGATTGGCCACCATGACCTGATCGAGCACTTGATCATGGACGGTCGCATTCAGGAGCGGCAGCATATATTCCACGCGGCGGTCGAAATTGCGCGGCATCCAGTCGGCCGACGAAATATACACTTTGGCGCCGTCGTTGGGCAATGCCTTGCCATTGCCAAACGCCCAAATGCGGCTGTGCTCAAGGAAGCGTCCGACGACCGATTTTACGCGGATGGTTTCCGACAGACCGGGCACGCCGGGCCGCAGGCAACAAATACCGCGAATGACGAGATCAATAGGAACACCAGCCGCACTGGCTTCATAAAGCTTGTCGATGATCGCCGGATCGACGAGCGAGTTCATCTTGGCCCAGATCGCTGCCTTTTTGCCGTCGCGCGCGTTGGCGATTTCGGTATCGATCAACGCCGCCAGTTTCGCGCGCAAGCCCTTTGGACTGAGCGTCAAAAGCTCGAGATTGGCCGGCTCGACATAGCCCGTAATATAATTAAACATCTGCGCGGCATCGCGCGCAAGGCGCGGGTCGGCCGTAAAGAAACTGAGATCGGTGTATATCCGCGCCGTTACGGGGTGGTAATTGCCCGTCCCGAAATGGCAGTAGGTCCGGTAGCCGTCGGCCTCGCGCCGGACGACCATCGATACCTTGGCATGGGTTTTCCACTCGACAAAGCCATAGACGACCTGAACCCCTGACCGTTCGAGCTGCGAAGCCCACAGCAGGTTCTGCTCTTCGTCAAACCGCGCTTTCAGCTCGACGACTGCCGTGACCGATTTGCCAGCTTCGGCGGCATCGCAAAGCGCGCGGATGACGGCGGACTGTTTCCCGGCGCGATACAGTGTCTGCTTGATCGCAACCACGTCGGGGTCGGCAGCCGCTTGCCGAAGAAACGACAACACGACATCGAACGTCTCGTAAGGATGATGGACGATAATGTCCTTGGCGCGAATCGCCGCATAGCAATCGCCACCATGTTCGCGGATCCGTTCGGGAAAGCGGGGCACATAGGGCGGAAACTTGAGATCGGGGCGTTCCTCTTCGACCAGCGCTTCGAGCGCGCCAATCCCGAGGAATCCTGCCGTTTCGGTGATGATCGCGTCAGCCCCGCCAAGCTCGTTCTTGATCGCCGTTTCAAGCTCGGACGCAGCACCGGTTTCAAGCTCGAGGCGGATCACCCGGCCCCTTCGCCGCCGTTTTATCGCGGTGCGAAAATAGCGGACGAGGTCTTCGGCTTCTTCTTCGAGCTCGATGTCGCTATCGCGGATGATGCGAAATGCGCTTGCGGCGATAACTTCATATCCCGGGAACAACAGTCGCGTGAACCGTCGCAGGACATTCTCCAGCGTCATGAACTGTGCGGCGACACCGGGCAGACGAACAAAACGCGGCAGCGTCGACGGGATCATCACGAGTTCGCGAATCGGCTCGCCATCATCAAGCCGTTTCAAATCGAAAATGATGCTCAGCCCCTGATTGGGAATGAATGGAAAGGGATGCGCCGGGTCGAGCGCTTGCGGCGTCAGCACCGGAAAAATCTGGTTACGGAAATGCGATTCGAGCCAGATCGCGGCCTCGCCGTCCACCTGATCGGGATCGAGAACAATAATGCCCACGGCGTCTAATTCTTTGCGGATGCTTTCCCATATTTCTTGCTGGCTCGCCATCAGCGCGTCGGCATC
>JAYWFN010000070.1:0-13080 GCA_043778785.1 Sphingomonas sp.
ACTATGACCGGTTCCTGTTGATGCTGGCGGGACACGGCGCGATTGGCCGGACGCGGATCATGAAACGCGATACCGCAAAGCTCGGCATGTCGAACCTCCTTCCGCCCGGTGCCGATACCAAAGGATCATTCGTCGATGGCCAGGGCTTTGGTGCCGGTGGCCGCGTCACGATCAACGGCGTTGACCGGCTCGGCGCCAGCGTCGGCACCTATGGCTGGGGCGGTGCGGCGGCGACCGTCGCATGGATCGATCCCACGCGCGGCGTTCGTGCCTGTGGCTTTGCGCAATATATGCCCGACCAGTCGATGCCCTTCACCACTGATTTCGGCAAAGCGGTTTACGCCAGTCTGTGACGCACTTTACCGGCTCGCCGCTCGACCGTGTTGACCATATCCGCAGCGACCTGATCGCCTATGAAGCGCTGGTCAGCGACTGGCGCGGGCGGCTGCTCGGGCTCGACGGGCTCGATCCGCAGATGTCGGCGGACGGCGCGCTGGTCTGGCTTTCGATGAGCGATGTTCATCACGATGCCGAACTGATCCTGCTTGGCTTGCGTGATGAAAAGCCGCATTTCGCCAGCGTCGTCGCGCAGGACAGCCCCGCAATCATGCGCTCGCCGTCGATGTTCCGCGCGCTCAGCCTGCTTCCGGCCGACGACGCGGCCATTTACGGCACGGCACTCAGCCTGATCACATGGCATAACCATCATCGCTTCTGCGGACGCTGCGGCGGCGCCACGGCGCTGTTCCGTGCCGGATGGGGCCGCAAATGTGGCGCTTGCGGGACCGAACATTTCCCGCGCACCGACCCGGTCGTCATCATGCTCGCCGAGTTTGAAGGCCAAGCGCTGGTCGGCCGCCAGTCGCGCTTTCCGCCGGGCAATTATTCGGCGCTGGCGGGCTTTCTCGAACCCGGCGAATCGATCGAGGAAGCGGTGCGCCGCGAACTGCTCGAGGAATCGGGCATTCCCACGGGCAAGGTCCGCTATGTCGCCAGCCAGCCGTGGCCGTTCGGCGGATCGCAACTCATGATCGCCTGTATTGCCGAAGCCGAGCATGACCGCATCACGCTCGACACCAACGAACTCGAAGACGCCATGTGGGTCACCCGCGACGAAGCCATCGCCGCGATGGCCGGCGAGGCGGATGCGCGTTTCAAAGCGCCGCCACCCTTCGCGATTGCACACAGTTTGATGAAAGCGTGGATCGCGGGCGGCTAACCTCGCGCCCTTTGCTGCGGATAGGTGCCCAGCAACCGCACCCATTTCGAATGAAACGTCAGTTCTTCAAGCGCGCGTGCCACGGCAGGATCATCGGGATGCCCTTCGATGTCGGCAAAGAATTCAGTTGCCGAAAAACTCGCGCCGCGCTGATAACTTTCGAGCTTGGTTATGTTGACGCCATTGGTCGCAAAGCCGCCCATGGCTTTGTATAAGGCAGCGGGCACGTTCTTCACTTCGAACACCAGCGTCGTCATGACCGGCCCGTCTCCAACCGGCGGATGTCCGGCGCGTGCCAGCACCACGAAGCGCGTCATATTGTCATCCGAATCCTCAAGACCGGTCTCGAGAATATTGAGTCCGTAAACCGATGCTGCCAGGGGAGGCGCAATCGCCGCGACCGACGCATCGCCACCCTCGACGACCAAAGCCGCTGCCCCCGCCGTGTCATCATAAGCCACCGGCCTGATCCCCCGCGCGCGCAACCATTTGCGGCACTGCCCAAGCGCCTGCGGATGGCTGACGGCCTCACGGACCTGATCGACGGTGCCCAGCCCCATCAACGCATAGCGGATCGGCAGGAAATGCTCGCCGGTGATCACCAGTCCCGATTCGGGGAGCAGGAAATGAATATCGGCCACGCGCCCGTGCAGCGAATTTTCAATCGGGATCATCGCGCAATCGGCGGCACCGTCCTTAACGGCATCAATGGCATCTTCGAACGAGAAACACGGCATTGCCAAGCCATCGGGAAACGCTTCACCCACGGCGATATGCGAATTCGCGCCCGGCGCACCCTGAAACGACACCGCCCGCCCCGGTTCGGCGGCGCAAGCAGCCAGCATCGCGGTCACAATCGGTCGGGCGGGGGCAGGGTATCGGTCCATAGCGCGGGCGGTAGTGCTGCCCACCCCCTGCTGCAATGCAAAATCGGCATGCCTTACGCGCTTGCGCAAACCCCTCGCCTTTCCTACAGGAACGCGCAATTCCAACCCCTAGGGCACAACATACTCATGGACAGCCGCAGCAACGTAATCGCAATGATGGTTCTAGGCGCAGGCATTGTCGCGCTTGGCTCGACGATTGTCGCCGGTGAAGTGTTCAAACAAGAGAAACCCGAAAAAATGGGTTATGTTGTCGAAGGTGTCGAAGCCGATGCGGGTGGCGAAGCGGCAGCTGTCGTTATCCCCATCGCCACGCTACTTGCGACGGCTGACCCCGCCAAGGGCGCTGAAGTCTTCAAGAAATGTGGCTCCTGTCATAACGCAGCACAGGGCGGCGCGAACGGCATCGGTCCGAACCTGTGGGGCATCATCGGCAACAAGCATGCGCATTCGCCAACATTTGCCAATTATTCAGAAGGCATGAAAGCCATGCCCGGCGTTTGGGATTTCGACGCCATGAACGCCTGGCTCATCAAGCCATCGGCTTATGTCAAGGGCACGAAGATGAACTTCGCCGGTCTGTCCAAGCCCGAAGATCGTGCGAACCTCATTGCCTGGCTGAACACGCAAGGATCGAACTTGCCACTGCCTGCTGCGCCTGCCGCGGCAGCAGCATCGGCTGAACCAGCAGCAGCGCCAAAGGGCTAATCAAGCGGTATAAAACGCCTGCACGATTGCCCAGGCTTCCTCGGCCGTATCGACAAACTGCATGAGGTTCAGATCGCGCGCCGAAACCACGCCTTCAGCGACCAGCGCGTCAAAATTCACCACGCGGTTCCAAAAATCCTTGCCGAACATCAGGATCGGCATCGGCTTGATCTTGCCGGTCTGGATAAGCGTCAGCAATTCGAACGTCTCGTCAAACGTCCCGAATCCGCCCGGGAACACCGCCACGGCGCGCGCGCGCAACAGGAAGTGCATCTTGCGCAACGCGAAATAATGGAACTGGAAACTCAGGCCCGGCGTCACATAGTCATTGGGGGCCTGCTCATGCGGCAACACGATGTTGAGCCCCACTGAGTCCGCGCCGACATCTGCTGCGCCGCGGTTCGCCGCTTCCATGATCGACGGCCCGCCGCCCGAACAGACAACGAAATGCCGCTTGCCATCCTCATCGCGCGGCGCGGCGCTGGCGAGCGCCGCCAATTTGCGCGCCTCAACATAATATTTCGACTTGGCCTCGAGGCTCGCCGCGACATCGGCGTCGTCATGCCCGGACATTACGCCCGGTTCGGGAATCCGCGCCGAACCATAGAATACCATCATCGATCCGATGTCGGCCTCGTCGAGCAGCAGTTCGGGCTTGAGCAATTCAAGCTGAAACCGCACGGGTCGCAAATCCTCACGCAACAGGAAATCCATATCCTGAAAGGCAAGCTTATACGCAGGGTCCAACGTCTGCGGCGTGTGAACGCCTTTTTCGGCGGTTTCAGCTTCTTTGCGCGCACGCTCGAACACGCGCGCGGGAATGTGGGTTTCGGTCATTCAAATTCCCCTAGCGGCAGAACGGCCCGCGGCCCATATCGAAATGAAAATGATCGCGGTGATCGGCGTTATAGTCGGGGCTGAGCACCGTATTGAACCGGCGACACGCCGAGGCGCGCACCGATTTCAGAAAGCGCGATTCGCCTGCATCAGCGTTCCACCCGTTCAACACACTGATCCGCCGTCCGTCCGCCAACACAAACGCGGCAACGTCGATGGCATTAGCGCTGCCATGTTCGGAAAGCCGCCCTGTCCCGGCAATCGGGCGACAGGAATAGGTGCCCATTGCCTCCACCTTGACCACAGCGCTGCCGAACTCGCCCATGGCGGGCACTTGCAAATCGCTTTGGACCCACTGGGTAAAGGCGTGCGCCAGCGGACAGGTCATCGCCGTAATCCCCGTCACCGGCACGCCAATGTCGCGCAGCTGAACGGCCCCCAGCGCCGAGCAGCCCCCCGAAAATATCTGGTCGGGCAACAACGTATAGCGCGCCACGACGCGGTCGAGCTTCCCGATACAAATCTTGAGTGCCACCGGATCAGCCCCGCTCACGGGCTTGACGCGCGGCCGCTGCATTGCCGGACCATCGACGCAGGCGTGTAGGATCAAAAAGGGTGCGAGCAGCAATAAGGGGCGGATACGCATATCCGCCCCCTAATCGATTCCATCGCTCACGGGAATCCCGCTTCGCCGCGCCTTATGCGTCGGCTTGCCCGATCAGGCGAAGGCGCGAACCGCTTTGCGACGACGCAGACTCGCACCAACCAGACCGAAGCCGACAATCATCATGCCCCATGTCGCGGGTTCGGGAACAGCGGTCCGAATGAACTTGCCCGTCGAATATAAACGTGCATTCGATAGGCCAGCACGGTTGAACCCGACAATATCGAGGCCTCCCGGGGTGTTGCCAGCATCAAAAAGGTAAAATGCGGTTGATTGATAGCCGACTCCAGTCGCAGCACCTTTGGCAGCACCAACATGAAAGCTGACGATCGTTTTACCGAAAAGCGGCAAGACGAAATTGGCTGTACTGCCTGATAGCGAAGACAGGCTCTCAAGCCAGGTCAGCGTCGATCCCGAATAGGTCGAAACACCAAGCAACGCGTTGAGCGCGGCCGCTTGATCATTTTTGCCCGAAGGACTGCCGTTGTTCAAATTTCCGCTGAACCAACCCTTGCAAGCGGTGGCTGTGGGCGACACGTCAGTTAAGGCGCACGCTGTTGATCCCAATGTCAGCGCTGCCAACGCTGGTGATGTCAATGCTGTCGCCGAAAGCGCGACCAACGCCGCAGTAAAATATTTCATAATCATGATGAGTCTACCCCCGAAAAACCTGCGATGCGACTCGATCTTTTTTTCGTTACTTGTGCATAACAAATTTTGGCGACGATTACACTTTCGTTAACGACGAAAAAACACACTGTGCCAGCGTGGGACATTAACGACGCCGCGAGCCACAGGTTGACTTCCCTCCGTTCGCCGTTAGGGGCGGCAACGGGCCACGCGGTCCCAACGCCGCGCTGCTCTCTGTGAGGAGAGAATATATGACTGAACGAACCCGACCCCCCGAGGGTGCGCCTGCGCAGCCGACCCGCCCAGACCACAAACCTGCGCGTCCCCACTTTAGCAGCGGACCTTGCGCCAAGCCCCCAGGCTGGGACGCCGCGCGGCTTGCGACCGCGTCGCTTGGCCGTTCGCACCGTTCCAAAATCGGCAAGGCGCGGCTGCAACACGCCATTGACCTCACCCGCGAAATTCTTGGTGTGCCCGATACGCACCGCATCGGCATCGTCCCCGCGTCGGACACTGGCGCTTATGAAATGGCGATGTGGACCATGCTCGGGGCGCGGCCCGTGACCGCAGTCGCATGGGAAAGTTTCGGCGAAGGCTGGGTCACTGATGCAGTCAAGCAACTGAAACTCGACCCCACCATCCTCCGCGCCGATTACGGCCAGCTCCCCGATCTGTCGGCCATCGACCAGAGTCACGACGTGCTGTTTACGTGGAACGGCACCACCTCGGGCGTCCGCGTCCCCGATGGCGACTGGATCAAGGATGACCGCGAAGGACTGACTTTCAACGACGCGACCAGCGCGGTGTTTGCGTATGACATGCCGTGGGACAAGCTTGACGTGACGACCTTCAGCTGGCAGAAAGTCCTCGGCGGCGAAGGCGCGCACGGCGTAATCATCCTCGGCCCCCGCGCCGTCGAGCGGCTGACGAGCTACACCCCCGCGTGGCCATTACCCAAGATCTTCCGCCTCGTCTCGAAAGGGGCGCTGGCCGAAGGGGTGTTCAAGGGCGAGACAATCAATACCCCCTCGATGCTCGCGGTCGAGGACGTCATATTCGCGCTCGAATGGGCGAAAAGTCTTGGCGGCTTGCACGGCCTGATCGCACGGTCGGATGCCAATGCAGCGGCGCTCGATGCCACTCTAGCGGAACGTCCGTGGCTCGGCCATCTTGCAGTCGATCCAGCAACACGTTCGCGGACCAGCGTCTGCCTGACGGTCGAAGGCGCCGACGAAGCGCTGATCAAGAAATTCGCGGGCCTCCTCGAAGCCGAAGACGCCGCCTACGACATCGCCGGATACCGTGACGCCCCGCCGGGTCTGCGCATCTGGTGCGGTGCAACCGTCGATACGGCGGACATCGTTGCGCTCGGTCCATGGCTCGATTGGGCGTGGGCGCAAGTCAAACCTTAATAGCCCTCTCCCCGCCGGGGAGAGGGTTGGGAGAGGGGCAGTCTCTTTGTTTTTCAATCATCAACAGGGCCGGGAACACTGCCCCTCTCCCCGGCCCTCTCCCCGCAAGCGGGGAGAGGGAGTAACAAAATGCCAAAAGTTCTAATCTCCGACAAAATGGACCCCCGCGCTGCCCAGATTTTCCGTGAACGCGGCATCGAAGTCGATGAAATCACCGGCAAGACAAAAGAAGAGCTGATCGCGATGATCGGCGCGTATGACGGTCTCGCCATCCGCTCGGCCACCAAAGTCACGGCGGATGTCATCGCCGCTGCCAGGAATCTGAAAGTCATCGGCCGCGCCGGGATCGGTGTCGATAATGTCGATATTCCCGCTGCCTCCGCTGCCGGGATCGTCGTGATGAACACGCCGTTCGGCAATTCGATCACCACTGCCGAGCACGCCATCGCGCTGATGTTTGCGCTTGCTCGCCAATTGCCTGAGGCGGACCTCAGCACCCAAGCCGGCAAGTGGGAAAAGAACCGCTTCATGGGTGTCGAGCTCACGTCGAAAACCCTCGGCCTGATCGGCGCGGGCAATATCGGCTCGATCGTCGCCGACCGCGCGCGCGGCCTGAAGATGAAGGTCGTCGCTTATGATCCTTTCCTGACGCCTGAACGCGCCATCGATATCGGAATCGAAAAAGTGTCGCTCGACGAGCTGCTCGCGCGCGCCGATTTCATCACGCTGCACACACCGCTAACCAACGAGACGCGCAATATCCTCTCCGCCGAAGCGCTCGCCAAAACCAAGAAAGGCGTCCGCATCATCAATTGCGCGCGTGGTGGATTGATCGACGAAGCCGCCCTCAAGGTCGCAATGGATTCGGGCCAGGTCGGCGGTGCCGCACTCGATGTCTTCGTCGAGGAACCTGCCACCGCCTCGCCGCTGTTCGGCACGCCCAATTTCATCTCGACCCCGCATCTCGGTGCCTCGACCAACGAAGCGCAGGTCAATGTCGCCATCCAGGTCGCCGAACAGCTTTCGGATTACCTCATGCAGGGTGGTGTCACCAACGCGCTCAACATGCCGTCGCTCAGCGCCGAGGAAGCCCCCAAGCTGAAACCCTATATGGCGCTTGCCGAACGGCTCGGCTCGCTTGTTGGCCAGTTGGCGCACGACAACCTCACCAAGATCAGCATCGAAGTCGAAGGGGCGGCGGCCGACCTCAACATCAAGCCGATCACCGGTGCGGTGCTTGCCGGGCTCATGCGCCGTTATTCGGATACCGTGAACATGGTCAACGCGCCTTTCCTCGCCAAGGAACGCGGCCTCGACATCCGCGAAATCCGTCATGACCGCGAGGGCGATTACCACACCCTCGTCCGCGTTTCGGTCCAGACCGAGGAAGGCGAAAAGTCGGTCGCGGGCACGCTTTTCGGCAACACCTCCCCGCGCATTGTCGAGCTGTTCGGCATCAAGATCGAAGCCGACCTCGCGGGCGACATGCTCTATATCGTCAACGACGATGCGCCGGGGTTCATCGGTCGCCTCGGCTCGACACTGGGCGAAGCAGGCGTCAACATCGGCACCTTCCACCTTGGTCGCCGCGCCGCAGGCGGCGAAGCCGTCCTCCTGCTCTCGGTCGACAGCCCCGTCCCCGAACCCGTGTCGTGGCAGCTCTGCAACCTCCCCGGCGTCCGCCGCGTGAAGACGTTGAAGTTCTAAAGCCCTCTTCCCTCCGGGGAGAGGGTTAGGGAGAGGGGCCATGCCGAAAATCGACGAAACCATGTTGCAACGCGCGCGGACAATGCGCGCCGACGGCTCACCCGTAGAGGCAAATTTATGGGCACAACTGCGCAACAAACGATTGTCAGGCATCAAATTTGCACGGCAGGTGGTCATCGGCCCGTACATCGCTGATTTCGTCGCACGGTCGCATAAGTTGATTATCGAGTTAGATGGTGACACGCACGGATTGACCGAGGACTATGATCAAAAACGAACCGAGCAGCTTGAAAAGCAGGGCTATCGCGTCCTGCGCTTCGGCAATAGTGACGTGACGGAAAATTTGGAGGGCGTTTTAGAAATGATTGTTGGCGCCCTAAAAAACACCCCCTCTCCCCAGCCCTCTCCCCGAGGGGGAGAGGGAGAAGAATGAATACGCTGCCCCCCGGCCTCCTCCCCGAAGGATTGCGTGACCGCCTCCCCGGCGAAGCCGCGGCGCAGGCGCGGACGGTGCGCGCGTTGCTCGATAGTATCGAGGCGCGCGGCTACGAACGCGTCGCGCCGCCACTCGTCGAGTTTGAGGAATCGCTCGCCGCGCGGCTGAAATCCTCGCGCACCGATCTTGCGCGCTTCGTTGATCCGTTGTCGCAGCGCACCCTCGCTGTCCGCCCCGACATCACGCCACAGATTGCGCGGATCGTTTCGACGCAACTTGCCAATGTCCCCCGCCCGCTGCGCCTCGCTTATGCCGGGCCTGTGCTCAAACTCGGTGCCTCGCAGCTCAATCCCGAGCGCGAGACGATGCAGGTCGGCGCGGAACTCATCGGCAGCGACTCCGTCGAAGCCGCCTGCGAAATCGTCGGCATTGCTGTCGAAGCGTTAACCGCAGCGGGCGTGACCGGACTGACTGTTGACCTAACGCTGCCTGATCTTGTCCAGACACTTGCGGGCCTGATCCTGAAACCCCAGCAAATCGAACAACTCGATTGCCTACTCGATATGAAAGACGCCGGCGGTCTCGTCAGTGCCGGATTCGCGGACTGGCTCCCCCTCATCGCTGCAACTGGCCCCGTTGGCCCCGCGCTCGTGGCGCTCCGCACATTCGATCATGCCGGGCTGATGGCCAGCCGCATCGAGGGCATCGAAGCCGTTGCCAGCGCACTGGAAAACAAAAACGTCCGCATCACGCTTGACCCGACCGAGCGCCACGGATTTGAATATCAAAGCTGGTTCGGCTTCTCGCTGTTCGTGGCCGGGGCGCCCAACGCCATCGGACGCGGCGGCAGCTATGCCATCGCGCATCCCGATGGCCATAACGAACCCGCGACCGGCTTTTCGGTTTATCCCGACACATTATCGAAGGAAGCATAAGTGGCCAACGTCACCGTAATCGGCGCGCAATGGGGCGATGAGGGCAAAGGCAAGATCGTCGATCTGCTCGCTGCCCGCGCAGACGTCGTCGTCCGCTTTCAGGGCGGGCATAATGCCGGGCATACGCTTGTCGTCGATGGCGCTGTCTATAAGCTTAGCCTGCTGCCCAGCGGCATCGTGCGTGGGACAATGTCGATGATCGGCAACGGCGTCGTCCTCGACCCCTGGCATTTCCGTGATGAAGTCGCCAAACTCGCCGGACAAGGCGTGACGATCACGCCCGACAATCTCCACATTGCCGAAACCTGCCCGCTGATCCTCCCTTTCCACCGCGACTTGGACGGCCTGCGCGAGGATGCCAGTGCTTTCAAGATCGGCACGACGCGACGCGGGATCGGCCCCGCCTATGAGGACAAAGTCGGCCGCCGCGCCATCCGCGTGTGTGACCTCGCGCACCTCGACGCCCTCGCCCCGCAGATTGATCGGCTCTGCGCGCATCACGACGCCCTGCGCGCCGGATTCAACGAACCACCGATCGACCGCGCCGCGCTCATGACAGCGCTGTCCGAAATCGCGCCGTCGATCCTGCCCTATGCCAAACCCGTCTGGCACGAGCTCAATCAAGCCCGCCGTGCCGGAAAGCGCATCCTTTTCGAAGGCGCGCAGGGCATGCTGCTCGACGTCGACCACGGCACTTATCCCTTCGTCACGTCATCGAACACCGTCTCGGGCACCGCCGCCAGCGGATCGGGCCTCGGTCCCGGTGCGGCGGGCTTCGTCCTCGGCATCGTCAAAGCCTACACCACGCGCGTCGGTGCGGGACCCTTCCCGACCGAACTCGACGACGACACTGGCCAGCGTCTCGGCGAGCGCGGCCATGAATTCGGCACCGTTACGGGCCGCAAACGCCGCTGCGGCTGGTTTGACGCCGTCCTCGTCCGCCAGTCGGTCGCGGTCAGCGGCATTACCGGCATCGCGCTGACCAAGCTCGACGTGCTCGATGGGTTCGAAACGCTCAAAATCTGTGTCGGCTACCGTCTGGGCGGCAAGACTTACGATTACCTCCCGCCGCACGCGATTGATCAGGCCGCTGTTGAGCCGATCTACGAGGAAATCGAAGGCTGGAGCCAGTCCACCGCAGGCGCGCGCAGCTGGGCCGATCTCCCCGCCCAAGCCGTCAAATATGTAAAGCGCGTCGAGGAATTGATCGACTGCCCTGTCGCGCTGGTCAGCACATCGCCCGAACGCGAGGACACGATCCTCGTCCGCGATCCGTTTGCGGACTGACGAACAAGAGACCCCGTGCGGGGGCAACCGCCACGGGGCCAAAGTTCAACCGCTGTCTTACGACTGCGGTCTGGCTTTTTTCTTTTTCTTGGACGTATCGGTCGTGGCGGCATCGGGTGCCGCATCTGCGGTGGTTGCCGCGTTATCCGTCGGCGGGGTTGCCATCGGATCGGCAGCAGGTGCCGCTGCAGCAGCGGCAGCAGGATCCGACGGCGGGACGGGTGCTTCGGCCGGGGCAGATGACGGTGCCGGTGTTGCCGGTGCCATCTGGGCAACAGCTGCGACCGGCATGGCAACGGCGGCAAGGAGTATCAAACGCAACTTGTTCATGATAGGGTGACCTGTGTTGATCGTCGGCGGGGGCGTGCCGACACCCGCTCTTTAGGCTGCACAGGCTGGATAATGGCACCCCGTCCCGGGTCGCTTCGTCACGAAAATGGATCAGGCAGAGGATGGGCCGTGCCACATCCGGGACCAGCAAAGCGCTAGAATTTCCGACCTTCTGGCGATCCCATCACGCCTGCCGCCTTCAGTGACTCTGCCACGTCCTCATCGCGCAACCGCGTCCAGCCGCTCGGGCCAAGCCGCTCCATCGGGCGATAGCGGACTTTATATTCCATCCGCTTCGATCCCGCGACCCAATAGCCAAGATAGACATGCGGCAAGTCGGCTTCTGCCGCGCGCATGATATGATCCATGATAATGAAATTGCCCAGACCGGGGCGCGCTTCGCTATCCGCCTCGAAGAAACTGTAGATCATCGACAACCCGTCAAACTGCCGGTCAGTCAGGCAGGCACCAACGAGCCGCCCCGGCCGACCATCGACCGACGGTTCGCGATATTCGACAACATAGCTGTCGACCGGCGACTGTTCGACCATGTCGGCATAATCGAGATCGTCCATCTCGACCATCCCGCCGCCCGGATGCCGCGACGCCAGATACCGCCGGAGCAGCTCGAACTGCTCATCGGTCGACCACGCCTTGCACGCCGAAACCTCAAGGTCGGCATGGCGCTTCATCAGCTTTTTCTGGCTGGCGTTCGGCGCAAATTCCTTGGTCACGACGCGCACCGCGACACACGCCTGGCAATCGAGGCATGACGGGCGATAGGCCACGCCCTGACTCCGCCGAAACCCGATCCGCCCCAGCGCATCGTTCAGCTCGACCGCGTTCGGGCCCGACAGCTCGGTAAACACCTTCCGCTCGGTGCGCCCGGGCAGATACGGACACGCCGTGGGCGTCGTCACGTAGAAACGGGGAAAGCGAAATTGAGCAGTCACGATTGCGACTATGAAGCGGCTTTACCGTGATGAAAAGCGGATTTACCACGAAAGAGGGTTAACTCGCATCTCCCGCAGTCCTGAGCCTGTCGAAGGACGGTTCGGTGCGTGAACCGTGCTTCGACAAGCTCAGCACTGCAGTACAATTCAAGCCAGCTCTACCGGACTGACTTCATACCCCGCATCGCGCAATGCCGCGATCAGCCGCGCGAGATGCTCGGGCCCGCGCGTCTCGCATTCGATGTCGGTGATCAGCCCCTTGGCAGGCAACGTCGTGAACACGCGCTGGTGATAGACTTCGATGATGTTGACTGCTTGTTCGTGAAACACCTGCGCCACATGAAACAATGCCCCCGGCCGGTCCTGAAGCCGGATCCGCAACCGCGCCAGCCGCCCCGACCGCGCCAGATCGCGCAGCAACACATTGGCCAGCAACCGCGTATCGATATTCCCGCCACACAGGATGATGCCGACCGTCTTGCCTTTGAACCGCTCCGGATGCGCCAGCAATGCCGCCAGCCCCGCCGCCCCCGCACCCTCAACGACGGTCTTCTCAATCTGCAGCAACAAGCTGACCGACTTTTCCAGATCGCGTTCGCTGACCAGCACGATCTCGTCGGCCAGCGCGCGCACCATGTCGCGCGTGATCATCCCGGGATATTTAACCGCGATCCCCTCGGCCAGCGTATCGCCCTCGCATGGCATATCGAGGTTATTGAGCAGCGAATACATTGACGGGAACAGCTCGGCCTGAACCCCAAATATCTCGATCCCCGGTTTCAGCGCCTTCGCCGCCGTTGCAACGCCCGACAGCAACCCGCCGCCACCAATCGGGATTGCCAGCGTATCGATGTCGGGGGCATCGGCAAGCATCTCGAGCGCAATCGTCCCCTGCCCTGCGATAATATCGACATCATCGAACGGATGCACGAAGGTCAGCCCGCGCTCGGCCTCAAGCTGCCGCGCATAGTCATAGGCGGCATCGAAGGTCTCGCCGTGCAGCACGACCGTTGCACCATGCCCCTCGGTCTGCATGATTTTCACGGTCGGTGTCGGGACCGGCATGACAATCGTCACC
>JAYWFN010000071.1:0-2274 GCA_043778785.1 Sphingomonas sp.
CAAATCCTTGAGTTTGACCGTGCCGGCTTTGTGCCTGTGCGTTGGTGAACGCAGGCTTAGCGACCCAGTCCACGGAATACCAGCCTTAGCAGATAGGAGTTGCCAGCGCGCGCATCGCCGGTGGCGTCATAATCGCGCCGCCATGTCAGCCCGATGTCGAGGCATTCATCGGTGTAGGCAATGCCAAGACGATGGCGGATCGGTTCATAGCCGTCCGCTGACGACAGCGGGTCTTCCGCACGGTCGGTGAGGTCGACGACGGCCGATCCGAACACCGAAACGAATTTCGATATCTGAACGCGGCCCCCGACGCGGATTTCCTCACGGTCGCGCAAATCTTCGAGCGTCGCGCCGATATTGCGATTGAGGCGAAGATAGCCGATCGTGGCATAGGTCGCGCGGTTGCCGATCGTCGCGTCGAATTCCTGCCGGCGCGGGGTGAAATTGTCCTTGTCGAGGCGGAAACGGTAACTGGCGCTAACGATGTCGCGGAAGCGCACGGTTGTGCGGCCAACGACGTCCGACACCTGATTGTTGAGGCCTGTGCCATCAGGGAGCAGGGTATCGATATTGGTCAGCCGATAGCTTTGGCCGACATTTGCGGTCACTGCCCAGCCGGGCGCGTCGAACGCGTAGTCCAGACCGTAAGTCAGGCGCGTGCCGTCTTCCCAACGATCATAACCGGGGAATCGGTTGAGCGCGAAAAGATTGCTGTCTTCGAGATCGACGGCCCGGGCATCCTCATTGGGAATGTTGAGATTGCTGGTTCGCGGCGAGGCGACAATCTGGATGCGTGGCGTGATCCGCTGGGTGCCGCCGAACGCTGAGCCGATGAAGGGCCAGCGGACTTCGGCGGCAACAGCACCAATGGCACGGCCCTGATACCCTGCGGTGCCGCGATAAAGCGCGGTCGTTGTCAGGAGATTTTCGTCACTGTGGTAAATGTCGCCGCGACCGTAAGCCGTGAGCAGCACTTCCTGGCCGAGTGTCGTCAGTTTGCGCAAGTCCCAGCGCAACCCGGCAAAAGCACGCTGCGTATCCTGACCCGACGAGCGACCGAGCGCGAGCGTATTCAGCTGCAAGTCGAATTTTCCGCCAAGGACCGGATCGGCAAAGCGGCGGCGATAGTCGATTTCGGGCAGTGCGACGGGGATTTGACCCTGCGCATCGCCGCTCCGCAACGTCTGGACCGACCAGCCCGTCAGCGCGAAATAGCTCTTTTCGTCAATCCGTTCGAGCTTGAGTGTGGAACGCAAGCGGTCGTCGCGCGAAATGTCATAGCGGCGCAGGAACGTGCGGTCGGTCGCGCGGCGGATCGATCCGCTGACGCTCCATTGCGGATCGAGCTGAAAGCGCCCGCTGGCATCGAGGTAACCACGGAACGCGCGCTGCGCGGCAACTGTGGTCGTTGCGGTCGGGATGCGCGAGCCATAGGTCGCGATGCCGCTGATCTGATAGGCTCCGCTTTGGGTTAGTGCCCGGTATTTGCCTTCGATGGCGGGAAGGGCAGCGGTATAAACATGCGGCGTGATCGTCAGATCGCGATTTGATCTCAGGCGAAAATAATAGGGCAGCGCGATTTCGAGGCCGTTGGTGCGCGTGTATTTGAGGTCGGGAATCAGAAAGCCACCGCGTCCATCAGTGCCCAATGGTTGCGACAGCGTCGGCACCACGAAAAGCGGCACGCCGAACATCTCGAGTCTCGCGCTCTTGAATATGATCTCCTTGCGGATCGGATCATGGATGATTTTGACAGCGGAGATTTGCCAGCTCGGCTTGCGCGGGCAATTGTCGCTGTCGACGACCGGACAGGGCGAATAGGCCGCGTCGTTGAGCGTCGTCACTTCGTTGGTTCGCCGACTGGTGCGTGCGGAAAGCCGCGCGCCATCGGCAAGAACGAGCAGCAGGTTTTCAACCACGCCGTCTTTCAGTGTGTCCTCAAGGATTGCAACGTCGCCGTAAACGGTATCGCCATTGGCGTTGACCGCCGAAACATTCCCTTCGGCGCGGACTTGGCCGGTCTTGCGGTTCCAGATAATCTTGTCCGCGCGAACACGGTCAAGGTTGCGCACCATGCGCACGTCACCTGATGCCGTGACGATGTCAGCACCGTTCTCATAACTAATTGAATCAGCGGCAAAATCTATCTGATCCGATGCCGGGGGTGGTGCCCCGTCCTGCGCAAGCGCATGGGCAGGGGCCAACAAGGCACCCGACACTGAAGCCAGCAAGACAATCGCTTTGCGTATCACGCGGCTTCCTATCGCCAATCAA
>JAYWFN010000072.1:0-13072 GCA_043778785.1 Sphingomonas sp.
GACTAGCAACGCGTGCGAAAATCCTGTGACATCGTTGCCGTTTCCTCCAGCATCCTCGCAACAGTCGCGTTGAAACCCATGAACAGCGACGGTTGTAGCGCTTGGGTCGAGATGGTCCTGCCTTTGCGATCCTTCACTATCAGGAAAAGGTTGTCGGCACCCCGCGACATTGCTTCAACGTCCGCCCAGTCGGCGCTCAGTCGAACGCCATCATGTAGTTCGAAATTGCCAGTAATCTGGCCGTGTCCATCCCAAGGTCCATCAGGCTGAACCCGCAGTTCAATTGTGTAGCGCGGCTTCCTTTGCCGAGATCCAGGGCTAACGACCGTTTGGTCAAACATCACCAACCCACGCTTAAGATCTATCATTGCTGTAGGGTGGGCTTCCCAACGGCCCATGATTCGGAGCCTGGCATCTGCCGGTAACTTGGGTATCCAGAGAACGACTGTGCTGCTCAAAGCCCCGGACGGTCCCAGCCAACGAACGACTCGCACATCGCCATTGTCGATCGTTGCAGCGGTTGTGCAATTCCAATCAGCGAACATCATCGTGGCGTGCTGTGCGCTTGTCGTACAAGACAGCAGCATCGCGCAGATCGGTAGGAGAGAGAATACACGAAGCATTTGATCTGTCATATTCTTTAGATTGGCAGAAGAAAAGCGGTACCGCACAATGTCGGCTTTTTCGCGACCTGCCTCAGTGCTCTAACGACGCAAAAGTTGTCGCAACCCGACAATCGCTTTTTCCTTAAGGGGCGATAGCGCGACACAGCAAAGCTGAGCGGGGTGAGCGGTTGTCTGTCACCGGGGACGTTCGCTTACTCACCTCACCCTGCTCGCGCTGCGGCGCGAGTCGCCCTCTCCCTCAGGGGGAGAGGGGTAGGGTCCGCTTCATCCGCACCAACGCCTCATCGAGTGCCGCCAGAAACCTTGACCGATCGGTCTTTGCAAATGGCGCGGGGCCGCCGAGTGCGCTGCCGTCGGCGCGGAGGTCGGCCATGATCGCGCGCGTGGCGATGGCGGTGCCGATGTTGCCTGCGGTGAAGGGCTTGCCGGTGGGGGACAGCACTGTCGCTCCTGTTTTCAACGCACGGTCAGCGAGAAGGATGTCCGCCGTGATGACGATGGCGTGCGCGTCGGCGCGGTCGGCGATCCAGTCGTCGGCTTCGTCAAATCCGCTGCCGACGACAACGCGCTCGACCAGCGGGTGGGCGAGGACGCGGAAGGCGCTGTTGCTGACGATCTTGACTGAAACCGCATGGCGCAGGGCGACTTTGTAGATTTCGTCCTTTACCGGGCAGGCATCGGCATCGACGAGGATCTGGATTGGGGTCACGCTGCTTGTTTATCCGTAGTGCTGAGCCTGTCGAAGCACGGTTTGCGATAACCGTGCTTCGACAAGCTCAGCACTGCGATCTATGCAAATGCCCATGCGTTACCGCGGTGCGCGGGTCGGCTTTGCGCGATAGGGGGGCTTGCCGCCGGGGCCGCCTGCACCGCGCGGGGGACCGTCGCGGCGGGGCGATGAGGGGCCATCACGACGCGGTGTTGTTGGACCGTCACGACGGGAAAGCGGCGGGCGTCCGGCCGGCGGGCCGTCCCTGCGCGGGCCTTTATGCGCTTCGGGCGCGGGGCCGGCGTGCTGCTCGATGCGGATGCCGTCTTCGCCGTCCGGGTCGCCGCCTTCGGTGCGTTTGAGGGCGTCCTTGAACTTTGCGGCGGCCGCGCGCGGCACCTGAAAGAAAGTCTCGGTCTGGCCAATGCGGATCGCGCCGATTTCTGATTTCGTGATGTGGCCGCGACGACAGAGCAGCGGGAGGATCCAGCGCGGATCGGCATTTTGCTTGCGGCCGCAATCCATGCGGAACCAGATGGTGTCTTCGAACCCGGCGCGGGGGGCACCGGTGTCGCGCGTTTCGCGCGGTGCGCGCACGCTGACGTCGAGCATTTCTTCGGACGACGGCATTTTGGCGCGGTGCATGCGGACGAGGGCTGCGGCGATGTCTTCGGGCGACCGCTCGGACAGGAGTCGTGCAGCGAGTGCCTTGTCCTCGTCATCGGTCTCGACTGGCTCTAGCAGATTGATCAGCAACCGTTCGCGGTCATTCGCGCGGATCTGGTCAGCCGTCGGCACGCCGATCCAGTCGGCCGTGACGCGGGCATCGCGCAGCATCGCTTCGACACGGCGACGGCGCGGATGCGGCACAATAAGGATCGCGGTGCCCTTTTTGCCCGCGCGTCCGGTGCGGCCAGACCTGTGCTGGAGGGCATCGGGGTCGCGCGGCAGCTCGACATGGATGACGAGCGTGAGCGTGGGCAAATCGATACCGCGCGCGGCAACGTCAGTCGCGACGCAAACCCGCGCGCGTTTATCGCGGAGCGCTTGCAACGCGGCATTGCGTTCGCTCTGGCTATGCTCGCCCGACAGCGCGACGGCGTGGAACCCGCGCTCGATCAGGCTGGCGTGGAGGTGGCGGACATTGTCGCGCGTGGCGCAGAACAGCATGGCCGATTCGGCTTCGTGAAAGCGCAGCAGATTGACGACCGCATTCTCGATGTCCGACGGTGCGACGGTGACGGCCTGATAGGCGATGTCGCCATGGCCGCGATCGGCGCCGACGGTCGAGATGCGCAGGGCATCCTTCTGATACCGCTTGGCGAGCGCGACGATCGCTTTCGGCATGGTCGCCGAAAACATGAGCGTGCGGCGTTCGGATGGGCTGGCGTCGAGGATGTTCTCGAGGTCTTCGCGAAAGCCCATGTCGAGCATTTCGTCAGCTTCATCGAGCACCGCGACCCTGAGCGCCCGCAGATCGAGCGCCCCACGATTGAGATGATCGCACAGGCGGCCCGGCGTGCCGACGACGATATGCGCGCCTTGCGACAGGGCTTTGCGTTCCTTCGAAGCATCCATGCCGCCGACGCAGGTCGCGATGCGCGCACCGGCCTTTCCATAAAGCCAGATCAGCTCGCGGCTGACCTGAAGCGCGAGTTCGCGGGTCGGCGCGATGACGAGCGCTTGCGGCTCGCGGATGAAACGGACCTTGCCGTCGTCACCGAGCAACTGCCCTGCCATGGCAAGGCCGAACGCAACCGTCTTGCCCGAGCCCGTTTGCGCGGAAACGATCAGGTCGCGGTCATGCGCTTCGGGTTCGAGGACAGCGGCCTGAACCGGCGTCGGGGCTTCATAGCCACGGGTGGTCAGAGCTTCGGCAAGAAGCGGCGGGAGCGTTGAAAATGGAGACATTAGCGCGCGCTTAGCCGATGTTTGCGCGCTTGTCGCCTGTTGCGTGGTTACCTAAATATGGTATCCGAATCTTGGAGATAGATTATGCCAACGAAGAACACATCTTTTGCGTTGTCCGAACATTTCGCGTCGATGGCCGACCGCCTCGTTGAGCAGGGTCGCTATGGATCGACCAGCGAAGTTATCCGGGCAGGGTTGCGCTTGGTTGAGGAACAGCAGGAACGCCGCGACCGACTTAATGCTTTACTCGAGGAAGGCGAGGCGAGCGGGGTTGCTGAGGACTTCGACTTCGATGCTTTTATCGCCGAGATCGGCGACGAAAAGGATGATGGACGCATCGCCGCGTGAAGCGGTTGCACCTACGTCCGCAAGCACGACGCGACCTCCACAGTATCCGGCAATACACGCGAGCGACTTGGGGGATCGTTCAAACAAAGTCTTATCTGCGGGCGATTGAGCGTGCGTTCATCAGGATCGCCGAAAACCCAGAAATCGGGCAGAGCTATTCAAGCGAGACGCAGACTTATCGCCGTATGCGAGCCGGCTCGCACGTCATTTTTTTCGCGTGATCAGTGACGCCGTTTTGATTGTCCGCGTCCTTCATGAAAAGATGAATTTCGACGATCATTTGTGAGCTTTAGTTGCAACCACCACCGCTATCGGCAACGCGCCATAATAATGCGGGAACAGCGCGCCGCCGCGTGAAACTTCCCATTTGAGGGCATCGCCGAGTGCGGTCAGGTCGATGGTCGCGATAACCAGGCCCGTTTGACCTGCGAAATGCTTGGCGAGGGTTTCGTCGAGCTGATCGGCGGTCGACATGTGGATGTAGCCGTCGGCGAGATCGACCGGCGCGCCAGTGAAAAGGCCGCCGGATTGAAACTGCGCCCACTGGGCCGCGGTCAGAGTTTTGTAGGCGAGGGTCATTCGGTCGGTGTGACGATATCCTCGCCGCCTTCCGGTTCCCCCTCATCCTCCGCCTCGATCCTTGCGGCGCCGACAACATGCTCGGCCTTACCCACATCGAACAGCTTCACGCCCGCGCTGTTGCGACCAATCACGCGCATGTCGCTGATGTTCATGCGGATAAGTTTGGCCTGGTCGGTGACCAGCATCAGTTGCTGGCCGTCCGCCGCCGGGAAGGACGCGACGACAGGGCCGTTGCGTTCGATATTGTCGATGTTGCCGATGCCCTGTCCGCCGCGATTGGTGCGGCGATATTCGAAGGCGGACGAGCGCTTGCCATAGCCATTGGCGCAGACGGTCAGGATGAACTGTTCGGCGGCGGCCATTTCGAGGACGCGTTCTGGGGGCAGGGTGCTGACATTGTCGTTGTCCTTCCACGGCGCAGCACGGAGATAGGCCTCGCGTTCCTCGGTTGTCGCGCCCGAACGGTGCAGGATCGACAGCGAGATCACTTCGTCGTCGCCCTTCAGCGTCATCCCGCGCACGCCTGTTGCGGTGCGGCTCTGAAATTCTCGGACGTCATCGCCCTTGAAACGGATCGCTTTGCCCTGCCGCGTTGCCAGCAAGACATCGTCTTCCTCGGTGAGCAGCGCGACCCCGATCAGGCGGTCTTCGCTATCCTCGTCAAAGCGCATCGCGATCTTGCCGTTCGACGGGATGTTGGCAAACGCATCCATGCTGTTGCGGCGCACGCCCCCTTTGGCGGTCGCAAACATGACGTGCAGCTTGCCCCATTCATCCTCGTTTTCGGGGAGCGTCAGGACGGTCGAGATCGTTTCGCCCTCGGCGAGCGGCAATAGGTTGACCATCGGGCGGCCGCGCGTGTTCGGCCCGCCTTCGGGCAAGCGCCAGACTTTTTTCCGGTAAACTTTGCCCGCCGTCGAGAAGAACAGCACGGGCGTGTGCGTGCTCGTCACGAACAATTCGGTGATGACGTCCTCGTCCTTGGTCGACATGCCCGCGCGACCCTTGCCGCCGCGACGTTGCGCGCGGAACGTGTCAAGCGTGGTGCGCTTGATATAGCCGTCCATCGTGACCGTCACGACCATGTCCTCGCGTTCGATCAGCGATTCATCGTCGATGCCGTCGAACGAAGGCGACATGATCGAGCGGCGCGGAGTCGCGAACTCGTCGCGGATGGCAGTGAGTTCCTCGCGCATGACTTCATAAAGGCGGACGCGGTTGGCGAGGATTTCGAGCAGCTCGACAATACTACCCGCGAGTTTCTTGAGTTCATCGCCGATTTCCTCGCGGCCAAGCGCGGTCAGGCGATTGAGGCGCAGTTCGAGGATCGCGCGCGCCTGAATTTCGGACAGTTGATAGGTATCGCTATCGGCTTGCGGCTCGATGGCCTCGACCAGCATGATGTAGGGGCGGATTTCCTCGATCGGCCAGACGCGTGCCATCAGCTTGTCGCGCGCTTCGGCGGGGCTGGCGGACGCGCGGATGATGCGGACAACTTCGTCGAGATTGGTGACCGCGATGACGAGGCCGAGCAAGATATGCGCCCGGTCGCGCGCCTTTTGCAGTTCGAATTTCGACCGCCGCGTAATGACTTCTTCGCGGAACTTGATGAACGCTTCGATGATGTCGCGCAGGTTCAAAGTTTCGGGGCGACCGCCACGGATCGCGAGCATGTTGGCGGGGAAGCTCGACTGCGCGGGCGTGTGGCGCCACAATTGGTTGAGGACGACATCGGCAGTCGCATCGCGTTTGAGGTCGATAACAATGCGGACGCCGAGGCGGCTCGATTCATCGCGAATGTCGCTGACGCCTTCGATGCGCTTGTCCTTGGCGGCTTCGGCGATCTTTTCGACGAGTGCGTTCTTGCCCTGCTGGTAAGGGATTTCGGTGAGCACGATCGAGCGCCGGTCGCCGCGACCTTCCTCCACTTCATGCTTCGAGCGGACGATGATCGATCCGCGACCGGTATGGTATGCCGATTTCGCGCCATGCTGGCCAAGGATGAGACCGCCGGTCGGGAAATCGGGGCCGGGAATGATCTCGATCAGTTCGTCAATCGTGATCGCCCCATTTTCCATATAGGCGAGGCAGGCATTGATGACTTCGCCAAGGTTATGCGGCGGGATATTCGTCGCCATGCCGACGGCAATGCCGCCTGCGCCGTTGACGAGGAGGTTGGGGAAACGCGCGGGAAGGACCTGCGGTTCATGTTCGGATGCATCGTAGTTGGGGCTAAAATCGACCGTATCTTTATCGAGGTCATCGAGCAGCGCATTGGTGACTTTGGCCAGCCGCGCTTCGGTGTAGCGCATCGCAGCAGGCTCGTCGGGGTCCATCGATCCAAAATTGCCCTGACCATCGATCAGCATGACGCGCATCGACCAGTCCTGCGCGAGACGGGCGAGCGCGCCATAAATCGCGCTGTCGCCGTGCGGGTGATATTTACCCATGACGTCGCCGACGATGCGGCTGCACTTCCGGTATGCTTTGCCCGCGACATAGCCCGCTTCGTGGCACGCATAAAGAATCCGCCGGTGCACAGGTTTCAGGCCGTCACGGACATCGGGCAGCGCGCGGCTGACAATGACCGACATCGCATAGTCGAGATAGGATGTTTTCATCTCGTCAACGATGTTGATCGGCGTGATGTCGGAAGGGTCGGCGAGAATTAGCTCGTCGCTCATGTGCGGGGATTCTTTCGATGACGATTTCGTGACGTTCGCTCTAGCGCGGTCTGGCATCAGTTACCAGTGTTACGCCTGTTCTTCGGCAGCGTTCTCGCTTCGAAAGTGTAATTGGTTCACGCAAAGGCGCGAAGAAGAAGGAAAGGCGCAAAGACAGTGTTCGGCGCCAAACCCTTTGCGCCTTCACTTCTTCTTCGCGCCTTCGCGTGAACCCTTCACTGAGCTGCGGAAAGAGCCACAATCAATCAGGAATGCGAATCCCGTCCCACGCAAAATGACCGCCACTGTCAGCGGGGGTCAGACTATCGATAACGCGCAGCAACTCTTCGGCGGCAAAGGCGGGCGTGAACAGCTTTTCGGGCGCGACATTGCCCTGGAATGGCTTGCTCATGCCCGTATCCACCGTGCCGGGGTGAAGCGTCACGATGATGGCTTGGGGTCGGTTGCGTGCGGTTTCGATGGCAATGGTTTTCATGAGCATGATCAGCGCCGCTTTCGACGTACGATAGCCATGCCAGCCGCCTGTGCGATTATCGCCAATGCTGCCCACCCGCGCGCCTAGAACCGCAAACACCGCGCGGCGGTCGCGCGGCATTTTGGGGATCAGATTCTTGGCGACGATAGCGGGGGCGACGGTGTTGATTGCAAAACTGCGCGCAAGGGCGGCGGCGGCGAGTTCCTTCAGCGCACGTTCGGGGCGCTGGCGGTCGTCGTGGAGCATGCCGGTGGTAACGATGGCGAGGTCGATTTCGCCGACGCTCTCAGCGGCACGGGCCACGCTGGCTTCGTCGGTTGGATCAACCTCGGGTCGCGACCATCGCAACGCCCCGTCGATCTGGTCGGCGAGCGCCGTCCCGATGCCGCCCTGACCGATGATGATGCTAACCACAGAGACCTCCGTAGTCCTGAGCCTGTCGAAGGACGGTTAGGGGTGTGAACCGTGCTTCGACAGGCTCAGCACTACGGTGTGAAGTCATTCCGGCAGGAAATCGGGCACCGACAGATAACGCTCGCCGGTGTCATAGTTGAACCCGATCACCCGCGCCTTTGCCCCCAGATCGGGCAGTTTCTGCGCAATCGCCGCCAGCGTCGCACCCGATGAAATGCCGACAAGCATTCCTTCCTCGGCGGCCGCGCGCTTGGCCATTGTCTTGGCATCAGCCGGATCGACCTTGATCACGCCGTCAAGCAACTGCGTGTGAAGGTTCGCAGGCACAAATCCCGCGCCGATCCCCTGAATCGGATGCGGCCCTGGTTGTCCGCCCGAAATGACCGGCGACAGCGTTGGCTCAACGGCGAACACTTTAAAATTCGGCCAGACTTTCTTCAGCGCTTCAGCGCATCCCGTAATGTGCCCACCTGTGCCGACGCCGGTGATCATGGCATCCAGCCCATCGGGGAAGTCAGCCAGAATCTCCTGCGCCGTCGTCCGTACATGGACCGCGATGTTGGCGGGATTTTCGAACTGCGCGGGCATCCACGAATTGGGCGTCGCCGCCACAAGCTCGATGGCGCGTTCGATGGCGCCCTTCATGCCCTTTTCGCGCGGCGTCAGATCAAACGTCGCGCCATAGGCCAGCATCAGCCGCCGCCGCTCGAGCGACATGCTTTCGGGCATGACGAGCACGAGCTTATAGCCCTTCACCGCCGCGACCATCGCAAGGCCGATGCCGGTATTGCCCGACGTTGGCTCGACAATCGTGCCACCGGGTTTCAGCGCGCCTGACACTTCGGCGTCCTCGATCATCGCCAGCGCAATGCGATCCTTGATCGACCCGCCGGGATTGGTCCGTTCGGATTTGATCCACACTTCGTTGTTCGGAAACAGCTTGCTCACGCGGATGTGCGGCGTGTTGCCGATGGTTTCGAGGATGGTGGCGGCTTTCATGCTGGTTTCTCCTGCAAGACAGACTGGGGTGGCTCAAACGTTCGCGCGCGGCGCAGTTCGGGAAATAGATAGGCCCATCCGACGGCGATTCCCATGGCTGCGATGCCGCCGAAGACAACAGCGCCGACCGGGCCGAGCGCCGCTGCGGCGAGCCCCGACTGGACTTCGCCCAGTTCGTTCGAGCTGGAAATCGCCAGACCCGACACAGCGGACACCCGCCCGCGCATGTCGTCGGGCGTGTAAAGCTGGACAAGCGACGAGCGGACATAGACCGACAGCATGTCGAATGCCCCAAGCGCAACAAGCGCACCCAGCGAGAGCATCATCGATTTCGACAGGCCAAAAACGACAGTCGCCAAACCAAAGCCGACAACCGCGCCGAGCATCTTGATGCCGACATTGTTCTCAAGCGGGCGGACCGCAAACCACAGCGCGACGACCGCAGCCCCCACAGCCGGCGCCGCACGAAGCTGGCCCAAGCCTTCTGCGCCGACATTCAATATATCCCGTGCGTAAACCGGCAGCAATGCCGTTGCGCCCCCCAGCAGGACCGCAAACAGATCAAGCGTCAGCGCACCGAGCAAAAAACGGTTGTCACGGACATAATGCAGGCCGTCGACCATCTGGCGGACCGGATGAACATCACGCGCCATCGGCGGCGGCACGATGCGGCGGATCGGTGTCAGCGCAAGAATGGCGACCCCCATCGCACCGGCAGCAAACCAGTAGGGCGCTGCAGGATCAGCGGCATAAAGAAACCCGCCGAGCGCCGGCCCCGCGACCGAGGCCGACTGCCACGCAATCGAGCTCATCGCGATGCCCTTGGGCAGCAGCGCCGGTGGCAGCAGGTTCGGCGCGATTGCCGACATCGCCGGGCCAACGAACACCCGGGCGACGCCGTGAAGTGCTGCAAACAGGAACAGGATCGGCAATGTGATCATGTCCTGTGACGTCAAGACACCAAGGCCGAGCGCGACGCTCAAATCCACCGCATTCGCCAGCCGCGCGACGAGCCGCCGTTCGAACCGGTCCGCCACCCATCCGGCAACCGGCGTCAGCAAGAGCAACGGCACAAACTGGAACAGCCCGACGAGGCCAAGCTGCAACGACGCTTCGCGAATGCTCATCGCATAATCGACGCGCGCCACGTCATAGACCTGATAGCCGATGATGACGACCATCCCCATCGTCGCAATCACGGCTGAAAAGCGCGCAAGCCAGTAAAGCCGGAAGTCAGCGATTTGAAGGGGGGAGGTCGGTTCGCTCACACTCCCCCCCTAGCCGCATCAATAGACGGGCTGCAATCCGGCGATCGTCGGATCGATCCGGTCAGTGCCGGGAATTTCTTGACCCGTCGATACTTCGTCTCCGTTCAGAAAGGCGAGCAAGTCGCGCAACACCTCTGCCTTGTGCGTGACAAGCACCCCATGCGGCGCGCCGTCATATTCGATCAGCTTGGCGTGCGGAATATGTTTGATGGCCTCGCGTGCCGACGCATCAATCGGCACCGTCTGGTCGCTGGTGCCGTGGATGATCAGTGTCGGGACGGTGAATGCGGCCATATCGGGCCTGAAATCGGTGGTGGCAAAGGCCTTGGCGCAGGCCAACGTGGGGTGCAGCCCTGCCATCATTGCCGACTGGAAAAATCCGTCGAGTACGGCATCGCTGACAGGCGACTTCAAAAACCCAACGCCGAAGAACCCTTTGGCAAATGTCTGCATAAACGCGGCGCGGTCATCCTTCATGCCGTCGGTCATCCCGTCAAACACCGATTGGTCAACACCCGCGGGGTTATTGGCGGACTTGAGCATGAAGGGCACAACCGACGCGATCAGTGCGGCCTGGCTGATATTGGCCGAACCATGTTTTGACAGGTAACGCGCAACTTCGCCGCCGCCCATCGAAAAGCCGATGATTGCGGCATCTTCGGCATCGCATTGTTCGATAACAGCCGCGAGATCGTCAGCCAGCGTGTCGTAATTATAGCCGTCCCACGGCTGGTCCGACCGGCCAAAGCCGCGACGGTCATAAGCAATCGCGCGAAATCCTGCGTTCGCGAGACCGAGCGTGATGTCGTCCCAGCTATCGGCATTCAGCGGCCAGCCGTGGATCAGAATGACCGGGCGGCCATCGCTCGGTCCCCATTCCTTGACGTAAAGTTCGGTTTCGTCGGCGGCGGTGACATAGGGCATGGGACGTCTCCTGTATGGAAATAACCCCCGTTTAACTCTGATCGCACGTGAAGGTTTCGGTCCTGTGTCAGACAGTCGGAATAATATCGCCAACGCGCTGTGCCTTTGCCTTGGTCACGACAATCCGGTCGCCGAGCGCGACAACCTCAAATAGCCGCTTGGCAAAACCGGTCGGAATGCCGATGCAGCCATTTGTCGCATAAATCGGCTTCACATGATCTGCGCCATGGATCGAGATGCCGTCGTTCGTCATCCGCAACATATAGGGCATGGGCGCATTGACGAAGATGGTCGAGCGATGGTTCGCGTTTTTTTGGGTGATCGGAAAGACGCCGATGGGCGTGGGCTTGTCATCATCGCCGTAAATGATCCGCGTCGCGCCAATCTGGTGCCCGCCCCGGAAAACGGCAAGCGATTCGGAACCGATGTCGACCGTGACCAGAACGGGCCCGTTCAATGGCGCGCCTGTCTCGTTCCAGGCCCAGTCGCCGAACTTGATGGGGGCGGCGAATTTCATCGTCCGCGTCACGGCATATTTGTCGGGATAAGCGCCGGGTTTGGCAAGCACCGGCAGCGGCTTGATGACTCGTGGCGGGGGGTTGATCGCGGCCTGAACCATCGGCGCGATTAGCAGCAGCCCAAAACCCGCAAAGAATGCGGCAAGCGATGGTGCAACGATCCGCATCGACGCAAGGGCATCGAACAGCGATGATCTGCGGACAGCGCGGCGTTCCATGATCATGGTTTAGCGCAGAATAACCAAGCGCGAAAAGGGGCCAATTTCGCCTGTGCCGCGATGGAGCGTTAAGGGTGTTCGCTAGCAATCCGTATGACCATCAAGTGACACTTGACACACGACGGACATTGCGATAGGAAATTTCATGGAAATAACAAGCATCCGGCACAAGGCGTTGCGGCACTTCGCCGAAACCGGAAAGCCCAAAGGATTGCCCGGCAATCTGGTGGATCGCTTGCGAAAAATGCTGGCGTATCTGAGCGTGATCGAAACGGTCGAGGAATTGAAAATACCGCTCAATTATGGCGCGCATCAGCTGTCCGGTGACCTTGCCGGAGTGTGGTCGCTGACCGTGACGAAGAACTGGCGGATGACGTTTCGCATCAACGATGCTCTGGGCATCGAGGACATTGATTTGGAGGATTATCACTGATGGCCATTCATTTGCACCCCAGCTTTGCGGTTCACCCCGGCGAATGGCTGCGCACCGAAATCGTTGATCCGCACGGCCTGAACGTGACCGAAACTGCCGCCAAGCTGCGCGTGACGCGGCAGGCGATGAGCAATTTGCTCAATGGTCATGCGGGCCTCTCCGCCGAAATGGCGATCCGGTTTGAAAAGGCCTTTGGCGTCCGCGCCGAAACGATGATGCGGATGCAGGCCGCCTTTGATCTGGCGCAAGCAAGGGCGCGCGAGGGTGATATTTTGGTGGAGCGGGTGGCGGCATAAAAATTTCCTCGTTATTGGAGAACAATCGTGGTCTTCTGCACCCCCCGATGGCACTCGAATATAGGAATGCGGTGTTAAAGCTCTATTGGATTCATACACCGGACCGAAGCGAAAATTGCTTTGTTGTATCGGCCAATCCAACCGCTGCCGAACGGCTCGAGGAGTCCGGTACAGGATTTGATCATGGTGATTGCTCGGCTGAGTATATTCTAACTTTGCCATTTGAACTTGAGCGTCGGGTTAGGAGGGAATTATCCGATGATCCTAAACGGCGACCATTTGCGGCTTATTTCAACGGTGAAAAATGGCTCTCGGAACTTGGAATTGAAGAGCTTTATCATCGTGGCCTATACGCATTCCGTTATTGTGACCGATATTTCTATTTTAATAATGCTGAGCATTTTGCAGAAGAAATGGGGTGGAAGCGCGAAAAGAATTATATTGAAAAACTAGATGAATATCTTGATTCTATTATTAAATTAGGTGACGGAACTTGGTATTTTCGAGGTCAGAGTAATGGGGTTTGGACTGCGAGATCGACATTAGGACGCCTTGTTGATCAGGCGAAGCTAGGGCGTGTTGACAAATTCACGTATCCACAGTCGGATTGAGACGATGTGGATGAAGCCGAGGTAGCTGTCGGCGGTCTTGTCGTATCGGGTTGCGA
>JAYWFN010000073.1:0-5574 GCA_043778785.1 Sphingomonas sp.
TTGCGGTTGGAAGTCCCATGGGGCAGCGGGAAACGGCGATATATGGACGGTAATCCCCCATGTAAAGTGGTAGATGAGTTGCAGGCATCGGAACGCAGAGGGAAACGCCAGACCGTGAGAATTCCAAGCCTTGAGGGGATCCGAGCCGCGGCAGTCGCAGTGCGACAAGTCGTACCACCGACGCCGCTGCTTGACGTTGAAATCGCAGGTGTAACGGTCTTTGCAAAAGCAGAATCATTGCAGCCGATTGGCGCTTTCAAACTGCGTGGTGCCTGGCATCGTTTGAGTTCCCTAACGCCAGCAGAGCGATTGCGCGGTGTCGTGGCATTCTCATCGGGCAATCATGCCCAAGGTGTGGCTTGGGCGGCGCAAAGACTTGGTATGTCCGCGTTGATCGTGATGCCCTCGGATGCACCAACAGCGAAACTTGATGGGACACGGGCGCTTGGTGCCGAGATCGTCCTTTGTAACCGTATGACCGAAAGCCGCGAAGAGATTGCGGCTGCGCTTGCTGCCGAGCGGGGTGCAACGCTGGTACCCAGCTTCGATGATCCCTGGATCGTCGAAGGACAGGGGAGTGCTGGGATTGAAGCAACCGAGCAACTGGCAGCACGAGGGCTTACCGCGCCAGATCTGATCGTAACCTGTTGCGGCGGCGGCGGGTTGGCAGCAGGACTGGCGCTTGCGTGTCCCGAGGCGCGCATCGTCGTGGTCGAACCCGAAGGCTGGGATGACATGACGCGGTCACTGGCGGGCGGGCATATCGTTCCCGTGGCCGACAATCCGCCACCGACGGCTTGTGATGCATTGCAGACGAAACGGGTGGCAGCGCTGACGTTTGGCATATTAAAAGCGCGCGGCGCGACTGGCGTTGCCGTGAGCGAACTCGAGACTGAAAATGCGATCCGTTTTGCTTTCGCAAATCTCCAGTTGGTTCTCGAACCCGGCGGCGCCGTTGCTTTAGCTGCTTTGCTGAGTGGCAAAGTGGTCCCGACCGCGCGGACGCTGGTGATCCTGTCAGGCGGTAATGTCGACGCGGCGCAGTTTGCCGCTATTATCGTACGATGATGATCGGAGCTGTCCTGCTGGGTGTCGCAATGCTTGGTGCCACCGCCCTTGCCTTTGGCGGGGTCATGATGCTGCGAAACGGGGCAGACCCCATGCGCGGCTGGTTGATGATTGCTGCTGCTGTCGTCGTCGTTGGCAACGTCCTGATCCTGACGGTTTAGCGGTCGGGCAAATTATCGAAAGTCCGGCGGATTTCTTTCAGGGTTGCTGCCGTGATCTGGAGATCACTCGAACTAAACTCCGACATGATTTCAAGGATGTCGGGCGCCATATCGGCCACGGCCTCTACATGTTTGGCACGGCCGCCGTCGGTCAGAAAAACGCACTCATGCCCGTCGACCCAGTCGACTTCGACAAAGCGGCGCGCGGCGAGTGCGGACACGGTCGCGCGCATCGCCGCCATCTCGACCTGAAAGCACCATGCAAGTGTCTTCAGCTTTTCGGTCGCTTTGCCCAACCGGACGAAATGGTTGAGCACCCCGAAATCCGCTGCGGCAAGATCGGCGAGAAGCGCAGGTTCGAATCGCTGACGCACCAGATGCTCGATGATCGCTATTTCGGTGAACAGGTCGAGATAAAGATGCTTCGTGCTTTCGTCATAGGCAAGCTCTTCGTCGGCCATGTCCATGCTCCTTAACGGATCGGCGAATCGGGCGCGAGACGCATGTCGAGATAACGATCGACTGACTTCATCAGATCGACCTGTTCATGTTCGAAGAAATGGTTTGCGCCGCGAATTTCGTCATGGTGGATCGTGATGTGGCGCTGCGTACGGAGCTTGTCGACCAGCTTTTGCACGGCATTGGGCGTCACCACCTCGTCACCAGTTCCCTGAATGATGATGCCCGACGAGGGGCAGGGTGCCAGAAACGTAAAATCATACATATTCGCCGGCGGCGCGATGGAGATGAAACCCTTGATCTCGGGACGACGCATCAAAAGCTGCATCCCAATCCACGCGCCAAAGCTGAACCCGGCAATCCACGTTGTTTGCGCTTCGGGATGGATCGATTGCACCCAGTCGAGTGCTGACGCTGCATCGGACAATTCGCCAACGCCGTTGTCAAACACGCCTTGCGATTTTCCGACACCGCGAAAGTTGAAACGCAGCGTGGCGAACCCGCGCCGAACGAACGTCTGATACAGCGATTGGACGATCCGGTTGTTCATCGTGCCGCCACCCTGGGGATGCGGATGAAGAATCATGGCGACCGGCGCGCGCGGACGCGGTCCTGGATTGAAACGGCCTTCAAGGCGACCTTCCGGCCCCGGAAAAATAACTTCGGGCATGGGCACTTTCTGTAAAAATTAAGCGCGCGGGGCAGATGTCTCGCGTTGCGGTCGCGGCCTATATAGGCAAGGAGGGCGCAAGAGCAACGATAACGGACGCAAACGATTTTGGCCGACCGGCTTTATCTTGACCATGCAGCGACAACACCAGCCTTGGCCGTAGCAAGAGCAGCTGTTGCCGACGGCCTTGCCCGCTGGGCGAACCCGTCATCGCCGCACGCAGAGGGGCGCGGCGCGCGCGCAATGCTTGAAGAAGCGCGCGAGCGAGTAAAGGCTGCACTTGATTGGGATGGCGAGGTGCTGTTTACGAGCGGCGCGACCGAAGCCATTGCCATTGCTCTGCAGCGCACAGACTTCGACGCGGTTCTGGTCAGTTCGGTCGAGCATGACGCCGTTCACCGTGTCGTCCCCAATGGCTATCTTGTTCCGGTCGGCAGCGACGGCCTGATCGCGCATGATTCGTTGGTTGGTCGGCTCGGCGCGTTGGGCGCGCGGCGGCCGCTCGTGGCAATCCAGTCCGTCAATAATGAAACCGGCGTTCAGCAACCCCTGGGCGTGCTCGCGGGCGTTGTGAGAGCTGCAAGCGGCATCCTGTTTGTTGACGCATCGCAATCGGCAGGCAAGCAGACGCTGCCGAATGCCGATCTGATTGCGATTTCGGGGCACAAATTTGGTGGGCCTCCCGGCGTCGGCGCTCTGCTTGTTCGTGATTTGCGCACACTTGGCGCCAGCGGTGGACAGGAGCGTGGGTATCGTCCCGGAACCGAAAATCTGCCTGGTGTTTTGGGCATGGCCGCTGCATTGGAGTATCCGCGCGGCTGGATCGAGCGTGCGGGCGAGCTGCGCGCGCACCTCGACGCGGCAATCGAAGGCGCTGGGGGGCAGATTGTCGCGAAAACAAGCGCCCGTCTTGCGACGGTCGCAGGGTATCGCATGCCAGGTGTTGCCTCGTCGGCACAACTAATTCAGTTTGATCTGGCGGGCATTGCGGTTTCGGCGGGCAGCGCCTGTTCATCAGGCAGCTTGAAGCCGAGCCATGTTCTGGCAGCGATGGGCTGGCGCGAGGCAGAGACCAACGAAGTCATTCGCGTGTCCTTCGGCCCCGAAACCAACCGGGCGGATGTGTATCGCTTTATCGAGGCGTGGAAGCGCATTGCGGGGCGGGCAGGGTGATCTACCTCGACTATCAGGCAACAACACCGCTCGCACCCGAAGCGCGAGACGCGATGCTGCCTTGGCTCACGGGCGACGGATCGGCCAATCCTCATTCGTCGCACATCGCCGGACGCGCAGCCAAAGCGGCTGTCGAACATGCGCGCGAGCAGGTCGCTTCGCTTCTGCCTGCTGGCGGCAATGTCTATTTCACCAGTGGCGCGACGGAAGCCGCGAATTGGGCGCTGCAAGGCATAGCCGGGAAGGGGGGTGTCGTCCTGCCCGCAACCGAACATGCCTGCGTCCGTGACACGGCGCTCTTCCTTCGAGAGCAGCATCATGACGTCACTTTGTTAGCCGTCGATCCTGATGGACTGATTGATGCATCGACGCGCATCCCGGCTGGGACGACGATTGTTGCGACGATGCACGTCAATAACGAGATCGGCGTGATTCAGCCTGTCGAGGCTTTAGCCAAGGCCGCGCACGATGCTGGGGCGTTATTCTTTTGCGATGCGGTGCAGAGCTATGGGCGGATCGCCATTCCCGATGGCTGCGACATGATCGCGATCAGTGCGCATAAGATCCACGGGCCAAAAGGTGTCGGCGCGTTATGGGTGCGTGATGGGGTGACGCTGAAACCGTTTATGCACGGCGGCGGTCAGGAAGGGGGACTGCGTTCAGGGACGCTTTCACCCGCGCTATGCGCTGGCTTCGGTGCGGCGGCAGATCTGGCAGTGGCACGATTTGATGAGGATGCGTCCCATGTGGCCCGGCTCTGGGACGCGGCAGTGGGTCGTCTGGGCCAGAATTGGACAATCAACGGCTCGGTTGCCGATCGCTGCAAGGGCAACCTCAACATCCGTTTGGATGGCCTCGACGCAAGCCGCGTGATTTCGGAGTGTCGCGATGTTGCGTTTTCCACAGGATCGGCGTGCGCAAGCGGATCGGGGCGACCGAGCCATGTCCTGACAGCGTTGGGCCTGTCACGCGCCGAAGCGCAAGCGAGCCTGCGTATCGGTTTTGGACGTTATACAACCGACATTGAACTCATCGATGCCATTGATCGGATCAATGCAGCAGCGGACCGGCAGATGGATATCGCGGCATGATCCGTGTTCGGTTCCTCAGTGCCGATGGCGTTGTAAGGCGCGATGTCGATGCCCATCCGGGTGACCGCCTGCTTGAAGTAGCGCAGAATGACGGACAGCCGCTCGAAGGAACATGCGAAGGGCAGATGGCGTGCTCGACCTGCCACGTCATTGTTGCGACCGAAGATTTCGGGCGATTACCACCCGCGCGCGAAGAAGAAGAGGATATGCTCGACCTCGCCACGGGCGCGACGCGGACGAGCCGGTTGGCCTGCCAGATCATCCTCACCGAAGCGATGGACGGCCTGACCGTTCGCATCCCGCCCGAAAGCCGGAACATGCAGGGGCGTTGATTCGTGCGGGCATTTGCACCATAGGCGCGTTCGGAAGTCGGGCGGACGATGCTCTCGCCAACCTGGTCAGATCCGGAAGGAAGCAGCCACAACGAATTCGTGTCGGGTCGTTCCGGCTTCCACCGTGCAGGCGGGCATGGCGCGCGCCGCGTCAGCATCCGCCAAGCACGGACGGCGGGCTTCAGCCCGACCGACGACGTGGCTTTGCCACGGCGCACGAACTCGCTAGACCAGCATCCAATGACCACATCCCAACCTTACCGCGTCCTCGCCCGCAAATACCGTCCGCAGACTTTTGCCGAGCTGATCGGGCAGGACGCCATGGTCACGACGCTGGGCAATGCCATCAAGCGCGACCGGCTTGCGCATGCTTTTTTGCTCACTGGCGTCCGTGGGGTCGGCAAGACATCGACCGCCCGGCTGATCGCCAAGGCACTCAATTGCATCGGTCCTGACGGGCAGGGCGGGCCAACGATCGATCCGTGCGGGGCCTGTGAACCCTGTGTCGCGATTGCAGAGGGGCGGCATATCGACGTCGTTGAAATGGACGCTGCGTCGAACACCGGTGTCGACGATGTCCGCGAAATTATCGAGGCCGTTCGCTATTCGGCGGTCTCGGC
>JAYWFN010000074.1:0-13014 GCA_043778785.1 Sphingomonas sp.
ACTGCTTCGGGGTATCGGCGACTGTCGCTGGGCATTCTGGGCCTGGCCGCGATCATCGCGCTGGTTTGGGCGGCGATGCATTTTGGTGACCTGAAAACATTCGCGCTGACGCTTCGTAACGCAAATCCGCTTTGGCTGATCGTGGCTCTTGCCTTGCAGGCAACGACTTATGCCAGCGTTGCGCGGGGATGGCGATTTGTCCTCGCCAAAGCAGGCTCGCCTCAATCCATCGCGCACCTGTTGCCGATAGCCTTGTCGAAGCTGTTTGCCGATCAGGCACTTCCGACTGCGGGAATGGGTGGCAACATGCTTTTGGTGAACAGACTGCGGGCGATCGGTGTGCCACGCAGCACGGCGGTGGCCACGCTTCTAGTATCCATGATCGGCTATTACACTGTCTATGCCGTTCTCGCGCTGGCGATGCTGCTGATGCTTTGGTTTCACGGGCATGCCACGCCTCTGCTTGCCGGCATGGTCACGACATTCCTGCTTGTCGCGCTCGCCATTCCCAGCCTTGCGCTATGGCTGCGCAATCGCGGCAGCAAACCGCTCTCGCCATTTCTCGAGAAAATCCCGGTGGTCCGCAGCTTGCTACATGTGGTCGGTGAAGCGCCGCGCAGCCTCGTCAACGACCGGCTCCTGCTGCTGAAAGTTTCGTGTTTTAACGGCTTTGTGTTCTTGGCTGATGCAGCGACGCTGGCGGTCTGTTTGCGGGCCTTGGGACAGCCGGTCTCGTTTGAAACAAGCTACATTGCGATCATGACAGCGTCGATCATCGTGACGTTAGGCCCGATCCCGCTTGGTATCGGCGTTTACGAGGCGGGATCGACGGCGATGCTCACGATGCTCGGCGTGCCATTGCCTACCGCGCTGGCTGGCACCTTGCTGCTGCGCGGACTCACGCTTTGGCTTCCGCTGATACCGGGGTTCCTGCTGATCCACCGCTCGCTCCGTCGACCACGAGCGCCGCAATCGCACGCTCACGCAAATCCTGCGAATACGCTCTCATCATGCTCGCCAGCTCCCTCATCAGCTAGCGGGTCGAAACGGAAGATGTGCTGACTGTTAATGTCTAGGGTCGCAAACGGCTCTAGAAGACGCGGCTGATCGAAAATACGGCTGCCGGATCGCCAAGCGGGTTGCCGCCTGTTCGCGCGGTATCGACATAGGACAGGCCAAGCGTAAATCCCGCGACATCGGCATTCACACCCACCGACCAATCGCGCTTTGCAGACCCGAATGCGCCGTCCTCGATCCCGAAAGAACCTGTCAGCGAAATCGGCGTGTCTTTGATAGGGACGCTACCATTCACTGCGGCGTAGAAATTGTCCTGATCGCCCAGACTCTTTTGTTTCGGCACATAGCCGATGGTCACGCCAATCTTTGCAGAACCAACATTCGCTTCCGCAGTGCCGATAAACTCAACATAATTGAGACCGGACGCGCCTGGGTACAGTTAGTAGGTGGCGTTGATCCCATAAGACACCGAACCGGTTTGCCCGGAATACCCACCGACCAAATCGACTTCGATGTTGTCGCCACCATTGTCGGTAATGTTACTGCCCCAGACGCTGGCGTATAACCCTGATTTATGCGTCAGTGTTAGGCTCGGTTGGAATACGGGATCCTTGTTACTGAGCGAAGTGCCACGAAATCGATAATCGCTGACAGCGGCCAACGATAGGTCAATGGAAAATGGGCCTTCCTTCCCCGTTGGGACGGCGGAGCTGCTTTGTGGAGCCGTTTGAGGAGCTGAAGGGCCAGATGGCGGCACCTGTGCAACGGCCTACGTGGCGAAACACCCCGCCACGATCAAGCTCAGTGCTGATATGTTGCCAGTCATCAAGTCTCTCCTAAAGCGGACAAAATCGGGGTAGTTTTCGAAAGTCACTGCGTATGTCCGCCGCAACGGTTTGTGGCTTCAGCATACCCGTGTTCCCGCTGCGCCAGACGCCACCGCCGACGCAGCCTAGAGGTTACCGATAAAGACTGGGTTTCCTGTTTCACTCGCGAACCGACAAGCCGCCTCGACTTTCGGTCCCATCGATCCTTGCGAAAATGTCATCGCCTGAAGTTCAGCGACCGTCGTCGATCGAATGAGCCTTTGGCCAGCCTGCATCCAGTCGGCGTAGATCCCGTCCACATCGGTCAATATTATTAGGCGGTCAGCATTAAGTCTGATGGCCAGAAGCGCTGACGCCAAATCCTTGTCGATGACCGCTTCAACGCCCCGTATTTTCCCTATGGAACCGGCTGATGCAACCTTGATGACGGGAATACCGCCACCCCCACAGCAGATAGTCAAAATGCCGGCTGCAACGAGGTGCTCGATTGCTGCCAACTCAACGATGTCGAGTGGCTTGGGAGAAGCGACGACACGGCGCGTATGGAGGCCATCCGCAGCAAAATGCCAGTCGGGCGGCGGCGTCATGGCGACGATCTCGGCCTTGGTGTAGATCGGCCCAATTGGCTTTGTCGGCCGCTCGAATGCAGGATCACTTCGATCGACGAGGGTTTGAGTCACAAGAGCGACGACTTCTCGTCCGGGAACAGCATTGCGCATCGCCTGAGCGATCACATAGCCGATCATCCCCTGAGATTCGGCACCCAATATGTCGAAGGGATAGGGCGGCACGACCTTGTAAAGGGCGGCCTCAAGCGCGAGCAGGCCGACCTGCGGTCCATTGCCGTGCACGATGGCAACTTCGTGCCCCGCGCATATGTGCGCCAAACCGATCGCCGACATCGCCATGTTGTGCGCTTGATTGGTGGCGCTTAAGGGTTCGCCGCGCTTCAACAAGGCATTACCGCCAATGGCAACGACGAGACGCATCGTTCAGGCGGCCGAGCGCGCAAGTGACATAGGCACAGCCAACCGCTCATTTTGCTGGCGGCGGATGAACTGCAAAGCTCGGCATCTCAGGCGCAGGCGGCAGTGGCTCAAGCCGAAGCGCATGTTCGCCAGATCAGCGAATTGTCGCTGCCCCAAGCCATTGAGGCGCAAAACTCAGCAGCGTCGAGCCTGCTTGCGACCCAGCAGATTTTCGACCGGACATCGGCGCTAATGGGGAAGGGATTTGTGACCCGCGCCTATTTCGACGAGGTCAAAAAGAACCGTGATGTCGCGCGCACCCAAGTTGTGATTGCCGCTGCTCAAGTTCGTAGCGCGCGAGCGGGCGGGAGTGCGTTTGCAACCGCGCAGGCTGATCTGGCGCAGGCAATAGCAGGTGCGTCGGCTGCAACATCGCGGCTCGCTTACACCACGATATCGGCACCGCGCGCTGGCATTCTGATCAGCCGAACGGTTGAGCGGGGAACAGTGGTGACACCGGGTGCGTCGTTGATGGTGTTGTCGCCGAAGACCGCAACGCAGGTCGTGCTGCAAATCGACGAGCGCAATCTTGGGAAGGTTGCCGTCGGGCAACAGGCACTTGTCTCAGCCGATGCCTATCCAAATCAACGATTTGCCGCGATCATCACGTTTATCAATCCCGGCGTGGACATCGCGCGCGCATCGGCAACGGTCAAACTCACTGTGCCAAACCCGCCTGCCTATTTGCGGCAGGATATGACGGTATCGGTCGATATCGAGACCGCGCGGAGGAACGCGGTAGTTTCTCTTCCTGTAAATTCGATTCATGACGCTCGAACGTCTGCGCCGTGGATTATGACGGTCGAGAGTGGTCGCGCCGTGCGCCAAAATGTTCGCCTTGGGCTTCAGGGGAACAACCGAAATCAAATTCTCAGTGGCATTAAACCAGGATCAATCGTCATACCCATCGCATCGACCATCACAGCGGGCACGCGCGTCAACCCGGTCACAAAATGAAAAAGGTTTTGCCCTTCGAATGGATCGCCGCAATCCGGTTTCTGCGTGAGGGACGGATGCAAACTGCCTTCATCATTCTGGGCGTCACAATCGGGGTCGCGGTTATCGTCTTTATGTCGGCGCTGCTATCGGCGCTGCAAGTCAATTTCCTGAAGCAGGTCCAGACGTCGATTGCACAGGTAGAACTCTTGCCACTTGACCAGATTGCCCGGCCCCTCCGGGGTTCCGAAAACAGCATTGAAGACGCAGCGGTTCAGCGGCCCGCGCAACGGATTGTGTCGATCGACCAATGGCAGACAATACGTGACAGCGTTGCACATATGCCCGGTGTCCTGATCGCCGCGCCGACCATGTCGGGATCGGCGCTCGTCACGCGTGGTGACGCCAGCCGCGCTATCAGCGTGTCGGGCGTTGAACCCGATACTTATTTCAAGGTCATCCGTGTCGCCGACTACCTCGTCTCCGGCAAAGCAACATTCGGCAGTGACGAAATTATGGTCGGCACCGATCTTGCCACTAATCTTGGCGCTAGCCGTGGCGACAAAATCCGCTTGCGGGCAGCTTCGGGCAATGCGGTGATCCTGCGCATCACAGGGCTGTTCGATTTCGGCAACAAGGCCGCCAATGAGCGCGTCAGCTTTGTCGCACTTCGCACGGCGCAGTCATTGCTGGGTCAAGCAGGAGCCGTGACGACAATCGAGATCAAAACCGCAGATGTTTTCGCAGCCGAGCGGATAGCCCGACAGATTGCGGCGGCTCATCCCGTCAAAGCAGAAAGCTGGATCGCAACGAATGCACAGTTCTTTAGCGCGCTCAGTGCGCAGCAATTGTCGAGCACTCTGATCCGCGCCTTTGTCGGCATATCGGTCGCTTTCGGTATCGCTGCGGTGCTCGTCGTGTCAGTGATTCAGCGGTCGAAGGATATCGGCATAATGCGCGCGATGGGAATGACGCGCGGGCAAGTGCTGCGCATTTTCCTCATCCAGGGTGGCATATTAGGATTTGTCGGTGCGGTGGTCGGCTCTGCGGTCGGCATTGGCGGCCTAGCCTGGTTCCACAGCCTGATCCGCCAGGCCGACGGCACCGAGCTGTTTCCATTTCTGATCGAACGTCAGATAATTGCCATAACGCTGGTCATCGCAACGCTCACCGGGCTGTTAGCGGCAACGGCGCCTGCGCTACGCGCGGCACGGCTTGATCCCGCCGCCGCAATCCGTGGCTAGCGCGGCAACTCAAGTGCCGGTCCTGCATTTGGAAGGCATAAAGCGGTCCTATAGCATTGGCATGCCGTCGGAGATCGAAATACTGCACGGCATCGACCTCGACCTGCATCACGGCGAGTTTCTCGCGTTGATGGGACCGTCGGGTTCGGGAAAGAGCACGTTACTCAACATCATCGGCTTGCTTGATCGCCCGACGGCAGGTCATGTATTTATTAACGGAGAGGACACCGCGAACCTCGGCGATACTGCGCTCACGCGGCTGCGCGGCCACGCGATCGGATTTGTGTTTCAAGAACATCATTTGATCTCTGCCTTCACCGCGCTGGAAAATGTGATGATGCCGATGATCGTGGATCGCGGTCACAGCAGCGCTGCTATTATCCAGCGCGCGACCGAACTGCTTACCAGGATGGGTCTCGCGCATGTCGGCAATCATTTGTCTGCGAACATGTCAGGCGGTGAACAGCAACGCGTGGCGATTGCCCGCGCGCTGGCCATGAAAGCGAACCTTATTCTTGCCGACGAGCCGACCGGCAATCTTGACAGCCAATCCGCCGACAACGTGTTCGACTTCATGCGCCAGGTGAACAAGGACGAAGGCACAAGCTTTCTGATCGTCACGCACAATCTCGATCTTGCAAAAAAATGCGATCGTATCATCAATCTGGCGGATGGCGCGATCGTCTCTGCGTGATTGGCTTTTTTTTGGCAGTGAAGGATCTGTGGTCCTGCGTAGATTCCGAACCTTGCGCACCGACAACCTCTGCGACCAGAATATCCGAGGTCGTCAAAACGGCGGCTGGCGCGAGCGTGATTGCGCGTGGACCAAAGGAGCGCATCATGTCTCAAAACACTCATCGCCCGCCACGCATCTCAGAAGAGACAAGAGGGATGGCGTATACGGTCCGCGCAGTGACCGTTGGAGCAATAGGTGCAGCGGTGTTGCTGACGGGGTGCGTGGATTCGGGTAACCAACGACCTGGTTATGCCTATCGTCAATATGACTATGACCGACCCGATCCTGCTTACGGCGGCTATGACGCCGGACGCTATTATCGCGACGATCCGCAATATCGCGAACGCGGGATGAACAGCAACGATAGGGTCTATCGTGGCAATGATGGGCGTTATTATTGTCGGCGTAATGACGGAACGACGGGCCTTATCCTCGGTGCCATTGCAGGCGGCGTCCTGGGCAATGTTATCGCACCGGGTGATTCCAAGACGTTGGGCACGGTGCTCGGCGCCGCGGGTGGGGCGGTGATTGGCCGGTCGATTGGACGCAACGGTGCGCGATGCCGTTGACCCTATGCGTGACGGAGACCGGATGATGCTTGTATCGCATGGCGCTATGATATTGGTGATCGACGGCGCGAAAATGTCGCTCTTTCGCAACCGTGGGAAAGACTTCGCGGCTGATCTGGAACTGGTCGAACATGGCACGAACAACACGGCGAGTACCGCTAAGCTTGGCACGGATAAACCCGGACGCAGCTTCAGCTCGAAGGGTCGATCCCGCAGCGCCTATCAATCGACCGATTTCCACCAGGCAGAGGAAGATGCATTCGCAACCGCCGCCACCGACAAGCTGAATGGCCTGGCAAAGCAATCGAATCTGGATTTTATTGTGGTTGCCGCGCCGCGTGTTCTGGGTGTGATGCGCCAAGATTACAGCACAGATTTTCGTAAGCGCCTCGTCGCCGAAATTGATAAGGATTATGCTGGGCGGCCCGCTGCCGACATCGCCGAGTTGCTTCGCCACCACGAGTTGTGACGCGATATGACAAGCGCGTTCAAGCGCTGGCGGTGGGGCTCTCAGCGCTGGCAGGCTATGTCGATGCGTTGGGTTTCATCCAGCTCGGCGGATTTTTCGTATCGTTCATGAGCGGAAATTCAACGCGGCTAGGGGTTGGACTGATCAACCGCGCGCACAATGCCGCCATTGCGTCCGGCTTGATCGGACTGTTCGTAATCGGCGTGATTGTCGGTTCGCTGGTCGGACGCCGTGCTGGTAGCCATCGCCGCGCGGTCGTGTTGATTTTGGTCGGCACGACCTTGGGAATTGCCGCTGTACTTAATGCCACGGGAGCTGCCTCCGCTGCGATCGTTCTGATGGTCATCGCGATGGGCGCTGAAAATGCGGTGTTCGAACGCGATGGTGAAGTGCATATCGGGCTGACTTACATGACCGGAACTTTGGTCAAATTTGGCCAGCGCCTCGCCGATGCATTGACCGGTGGCGCACGGTTCGCGTGGGGGCCTTATCTTTTCCTGTGGCTGGGCCTTGTCGGTGGTGCCGTTGTAGGAGCCGCGACCTATCCGCATCTTGGCTTGGGCGGACTGTGGTTTGCTGCTGGTCTGGCACTGCTCCTTGCGATTGCGGCGATGCTTATAAACGATAGCGACTGTGCCGCATAAACGAAGCGCTAGGTAGATTCCGTCGCTGTTTTTCAGCTGCGATCTCCGGCAGCCACGCCGGAGTATGCAAAACCGACGCGATTTTCTGGCAATTTCAACTGCCGCAGCGGCGCTGCCGGTGTCTGCGTGCGCGGGAAGCAATATGAGCGATTATGATACGGCGGCGTCGCGCATCCGATCGCCAATGCGCGCAAATCCTGATTTCGAAACCCTCGTGAGGTTTGCGACGCTTGCGCCCAACGGTCACAATACGCAGCCGTGGCGTTTCGCCGCGTTGCCAACTGGCGCGCGCATTTCGCCGGATCTGAGCCGACGAACGCCTGTCGTCGATCCTGATGACCATCATCTGTTTGTCAGTCTGGGCTGTGCTGCCGAAAATTTCCTCGTCGCCAGCGGTGCTCATGGCAAACCCGGCGCAATGACATTTGTCGGAGACAGCGATGGGCGGGTGGATATCGATCTCGCCAACGGGTCACCGCAAAGCAATTCGCTTTATCAAGCCATCCCGTTGCGCCAATCGACTCGGTCACTTTACGATGGCCGGGCTGTATCGACAGAATATCTGACGCTCTTGGAAGCGGCGGCACGGACCGAGGGTGTGATGCTCCAGCTCATCACCGATCCTCCGAAACGCGAAGCTGTCCTCGCCTTTCTGGTGCAGGGCAATGACGCACAAATGGACGACCCCCGCTTCATCCGTGAGTTGCGCGACTGGATTCGTTTCAGTCCCGAACAAGCCCTTGCCTCAGGCGACGGGTTGTTCGGCAAATGCTCGGGCAATTCGGCAATCCCGACATGGATCGGCAAGCGCTTCTTTGGAATGGTGTTCACGAAGGCTGCCGAGGACAAGAAATACATCGCCCAGATGCGTTCGTCAGCGGGGGTCGCGATCTTCATCGGTGACAAGGCCGACAAGGACCACTGGGTGCGCGTCGGGCGCAGTTTTCAGCGGTTCGCACTTCAGGCAACTGTGCTCGGTATCCGCCACGCGATGATCAATCAGCCTGTCGAAGTGCCAGCCGTTCGTGCCGAATTCGCGCGCTGGCTGGGTATTGGTGATGCGCGCCCCGATCTCGTGGTCAGATTTGGTCATGCGCCGCCGATGCCGATGTCGATGCGACGCCCGGCAAAGTCGGTCATTGTGTCGGCATGATCAGGCTTTGCGGCGTAAAGCAACCGACCCGGGCCGAGCCGATCGATGACCTGATCGAGGTTGGCGCTTGAGACGGCAAAACAACCCTCGCTGCGCCCGAGCATGCCCGTCCGCGATGCAATTTCGGGTGTCACATACCAGGCCGCATGAACGACGATCGCCCGGCTTTCGGCATTGCAGTTTTCAGCATCGACACCAGTCAACCGCATCGACCGCCCATGATGACCCGAATATTCGGCGCCGGTGACAAACGCGCCTGCCGACGAGGCATAGGATCCCGGCTCGTTCGAAAAGCGCCGTGCCCATCCGGTGTGCGCCGGGTCCGATCCGCGCCCGTGCGCAACGAGATGCGATTCCGACACACCCGTCGCAACATCAACAATGAACAAGCGTTGCGATGACGAGGGACGCGAAAAATCGACGATCCCGATCCGGTCGACATGTGCCAAGCGATTACGATTGCGAGCAAAAGATATCAGCGCCTGTCGTATGAGCTGTGGCGAAAGACCGGTATTGGTGGATTGTGCCAGCGTTGTGCCACTTGTAGCAAGCACTGCGGCAGCACTGCCCGACTTTATGAAAAACCGGCGTGTCACCTCTAAGTTCATTTGCTGCAAATAGGGTGCATTCTCCCTAAATCCTAATCCGTCAGGCTCGCACTGACCCGTTTCGCGGCCTTACTGGCACGAGAACTCGCAGTTTTAGGACGCGACTGCGGCGCGTAGGTATATTCCACCCCTCACGGACGCCATCGAACGTCGCGTATCCTAGCTGAGGTTTTTATACATCTCGGGAGTGTTTGATGCCGTCGGATGACAATGAAGTATTGACCACAAGGACCGGATTTTGTTTTTCGGTGCGTCCCGCCATACCGTCGGACGAGACCGCGCTTGCCGCGTTCTTTACGCATGTCACGCCCGAAGATCTCCGCTTCCGGTTCCTGACCGGGCTCAAGACGGTCGGCCATGATCGGCTGGTCGCGATGACAACGATCGATCATCGCCAGACTGAAAACTTCCTGGCGTTCGTCGATGGCGAAGCCGAGATCATTGCGACCGCCATGCTGGCCTGCGACGCCGAAATGAAAACGGGCGAAGTTGCGATTGCAATACGGCCCGATTATAAAGCCAAAGGCGTCAGTTGGGATTTGCTTACGCACGTTGCCGAGGCCGCAAGAGACAAAGGGCTCATGACGATCCAGTCTGTCGAATCCCGCGATAATCACGCCGCAATCGACATGGAACGCCAGATGGGTTTCACCGCTGGCCCCTATCCAGGAGATCCGACATTGGTGTTGGTGCAAAAACATTTGAACCAGCCCTGATGCGTGTCGCCCTCAAGGCCATTGTTATGGTGGCAATGATGCAGTGCGGCGCGGTGTCGGCCCAAACGCCGCCGCCACAAGTCGATGGTGCCATCGAGGAATTGAAACCGGGCGGGTATCTTTGGGCACCTGACATTGCGCCGCAGGGACCGGTTACGGTCATCATCAGCCTCGCGACGCAACGCGCCTATGCTTACCGTAACGGGGTGCCAATCGGTGTTTCGACTGTTTCAACCGGCGCACCCGGACACGAAACGCCAACGGGCGTGTTCGTGATCCTGCAGAAGGCGGTGAAACACAGATCAAACAAATACAGTAATGCGCCGATGCCTTATATGCAGCGACTGACTTGGGACGGGATCGCGATGCACGCCGGAAATCTTCCCGGATACCCGGCGTCGCACGGGTGCATCCGGCTTCCCGCAGCATTCGCCAAGCTGCTCTTCGGTATCACCAAACTCGGCTTGACTGTCGTCATCACGGATAATCCGCTCGCGCCGGAGATCGTGCCCTCGCCGGGTCTTCTCGGCGATGCGCCAGCCGATGACCACATTGTTGCGCAGTCATATCGGTGGCAGCCGACGAAAGCGCCGTCGGGGCCGGTGACGATTGTTGTCAGCGGGCGTGACCGGCGCAACGTGGTATTGCGAAACGGGGTCGAGATCGGGTCGAGCGCGATCACTATCGATGGCCCGGTTATGACGACCGAAGCTTTTACGCTAAACAGCGTCGACGCGACCGGCGCACACTGGTTGCGATTGCCGTTGCCGGGACAAGCCGCAGATAGCGCCGCCGAAATGACGCCAGCCGAACGCGCGCGCGGCCATTTCCCCGACGCGTTGCGCAGAAATATTCTCGGCATAATCGAAGCCGGAACCACGCTTTTGATCACCCGAGATTCGATCAAGAGTTCGGGCGCAGGCACGCGTTTGACGGTTATCACGGAGGATAGGCCATGAGAACCATACGCAATGCATCGATACCACTGGCAGGCGCAGTCGGTGCGGTTGGTTTGACAGCGGCATTGACCGCAAAAAATCGGTTTATCGGCAGGCTCGACGCGCTGGATCGTCAGTTGGCAGACGCCCAATCCATCACCGAAGCTCGCACTGATCTCCAACCCGAAGTCACCGAGCTGGCAACGAAATTGGGCGCCAATGACGCCAACCCCGCACGCTTCGTTGATGTCCGTCAGACTGGCACGATGTGGTTCAAGCCTGGTGGCATGCCACGCCGCTTTACCGCCCGACAACGCATAGGGACGTCGAGCACGGGCTTTGTTTGGCGTGCGATCATCGGTCCGATGGGGGCATTGACGGTCGTCGATTCATTCGTCGCCGGGCGTGGCTTGCTCGAGGCGAGGCTGTTCGGGATCGTTCGCGTGGCACGCGAAGACGGAACTGCCGCGCTCAATCAGGGTGAAGCACTGCGCTATCTCGCCGAACTACCGTGGAACCCCGATGCCATCTTGTTCGATCATCAACTCGAATGGACGGTCGATGGACCGCGCGCAATTCGGGTTGCCACGGGCAGCGGTGCGTCGCGGGCGGAAATTGCCTTCGGACTCAATGATGGGGGACTGATCGAGACGGGAGCGGCCGCATCAAGAGCGTTCGGACCCGATAAGCACTACCCTTGGCACGGACGGTTCTGGGATTATCAAGACATCGACGGACATCGCATTCCGATGCAAGGCGAAGTCGCGTGGGTCATCGACGGAAATGATTTTATCTACTGGCGTGGTAAGCTCGAGAGCTGGGAAGCGGGGAACGACCACAGGGCAGCTAAGTAGTTTCCGAGGCTGTCCGTCAGCGGTCACATCCGGGCATTGTTCGCAAACCCCCTCAAACCCGGAGTCGATTATGTCACATGACGATCAGCTACAGAAAGCCGTATTAGCCGAACTCAATTGGGAACCCAGCATTACCGCTGCGCACATCGGTGTCACGGCGGACAATGGCACTGTCACCTTGACCGGCCACGTTCACAGCTATGGCCAGAAACATGCTGCCGAAATGGCGACAGGTCGCGTCAAGGGTGTCAAAGCCGTTGCCGAAGAAATCGAAGTCCGGTTGCCCTTCGACATCAAACGCGACGATGCCGACATTGCAACCGCTGCCGTCAATCGGCTTGCTTGGGACACGGCAACCCCGCGCGATGCTGTGAAGGTGAAGGTGGAAAAGGGCTGGATCACGCTCTCGGGCGAAGTCGAATGGCATTTCCAAAAGGAAACCGCAGAACGCGAAGTCCGTAACCTCATGGGCGTGCTCGGAGTTTCGAACAACATTTCGATCAAGCCGCGCGTCGATACCGCGCATTTGCAGGACGATATTCAGCTTGCGCTGCACCGGTCGATCTTCTTCCAGCCTGAAAATGTGCATGTCAGTGCGAAAGACGGCCGCGTCAAGCTGACCGGAACTGTCAGCTCATGGAACGATCGGCGCACAGCCGGATGGACGGCATGGGCAGCACCTGGCGCAACGGCAGTCGAAAACGACCTGATCGTCGCCTAATCGGTTACGTTCGGCGGTCAGTGCAGTGCGACCCTACTGACCGCCGGACGTATCTCGTCGGCAAAGACAATTTCTAACCGCGAGGAATTCCCCATGAGTGATCCGATGGTCAAATTCACCGAGCGAATGCAGCACAAAATGCATGAAGTTGAGCAAAAGCTCAAAGGCCTGAAATCGGCGAGCGAGATACAAGCGGCACACGCCGATAAAGCCATTCGTGCCCACGTCGAAACGCTTGAGGACGGTGCGCAAAAAGCAAAAGCGTCACTTGATCAGGCACGAACAGCAATGACGGCTTGGGTGGAGGATGCGCGGGAGGCGGTTGCCGACTGGAAAACAAAACTCGACACCAAGATGTTACATGCGCGCGCCGACCGGGCAGAGCATTATGCCGAAGCAGCGCTTGTGGTCGCGCTGGCTGGCGTCGATCAGGCTGAGAAGGCTATGCTGTCGGCCGGGCTTGCGCGCAGCGACGCCGAAGCCGTTGCAGCTTGAAGGATGTGCCGATGACCTATCGAACACTGATGGTACATCTCAAAGTCGGTCACGCGAAT
>JAYWFN010000075.1:0-5537 GCA_043778785.1 Sphingomonas sp.
CGACGGCGGGATGATGACCGGCCAGCTGCCCATCAGCTTGCCCATTGCGTTGCCATGCAGCGGCCCCGCGCCACCGAATGCCATCAGCGCGAAATCACGCGGGTCATAGCCCTGCTGCACCGAGACGAGCCGAAGCGCACCAAACATCGTTTCGTTGACGATGGAAATGATCCCCGCGGCGGCTTCCATCAGCGACAGGCCGAGCGCATCGGCAATCGTCTGCACCGCACGGGTCGATGCTTCGCGGTCAAGTTTGAACGTCCCGCCGAGCAGATTTTCGGGAAGATAGCCGAGCACCACATTGGCGTCGGTCACCGTCGGTAATTCGCCACCGCGCCCATAAGCGGCGGGCCCCGGCACTGCGCCCGCCGATTGCGGGCCAACCCGTAATGCCTTGGTCAATTCAGGCACACTGGCAATCGAGCCGCCGCCCGCACCGACCGTCTTAACATCAAGCGACGACGCGCGAACGGTCAGATGACCCACACTCGTTTCGCGCCGCAGCCGTGCCTGATAATCCTCGATCAGCGCAACGTCGGTCGACGTGCCACCCATATCGAGGGTGAGCACATTCGGCGTCTTCGCATTTTTTGCAATAAACACAGCACCGGCAACGCCGCCTGCGGGACCGGACATGAGGAGATTGACCGGCGCCTCACGGCTTTTTTCCGCTGACATCAACCCGCCGTCCGAACGGAGCAGGCTCAATTTCGCGGCGCTGCCCCACGACTGCAACTGCGCCTCAAGATTGCCGACATAACGCGACACCGTGGGCCGCACCGCCGAATTGGCGACCGTCGTCAGCGCGCGTTCATATTCCTGCATTTCGGGCAGGATGTCGGCGGAAATGCTGACCGGCACATCGGGCATTTCCTCGGCAACGATGGCCGCGATCCGGCGCTCGTGGGCATCATTCATGTAAGAGTTAATCAGGCAAACCGTGACTGCCTCGACCTTTTCCTCGCGCAGCCGTTGCAGGTTCGCGCGCAGCTTTGCCTCGTCGAGCGGGCGGACAATTGCGCCGTCCGCGCCCACACGTTCGGGGGCTTCGATGGTCGCTTCCAGCGGGGCCATCGGCTCGGGTTTCGGCCAGACGATCCACGCCGCGAGCCCACCGGGGACCAGACTGCGTGCGATCTGGAGAATATCGCGGTACCCCTCGGTCACGATCAGCCCGACGCGGGCAATCTTATGTTCGAGCACCGCATTGGTCGCCACCGTCGTGCCGTGCAGAAACAGCGCCAGATCCTGCGGTGTGATCCCGGCCTTCGCGCATAATTGCGCTGCCCCGCTGATCACCGCTTCGGACGGATCATGCGGCGTCGACGGCACTTTGTCGCGATAGGTGCGCCCGCTCGCCTCGTCGATAATCAGCAGATCGGTGAACGTGCCGCCCACATCGACACCCAGACGATAGCTCATGCGCTCTCCCGCTCTTTTGTAATCGCAAAATCCCCCGCGCGCCCGACACGGCTCGGCAATGCCTTGCCCATGACGCCCGCAAACCACGCATTGGCGGCGAGTGCCGCATTCAGGTCAAGGCCCGTGTCGATGCCGCTCTGCGCAAACATGTAGAGCAATTCCTCGGTCGCCACATTGCCCGCTGCGCCCGGCGCGAAGGGACATCCGCCGAGCCCGCCGAGCGCACTGTCGAATATCCGGCATCCTGCCTGATACGCTGCCCACGCGTTCGCCGGGGCCATCCCGCGCGTGTCGTGCAAATGCACGCGGATCGGGAAATCCTTGCCAAGCCGTTCGAATGCCCGCTCGATCATCTCGCCAACCTGCGCGGGAACCCCGACGCCGATCGTATCGGCAAAGCCGATTTCCTCGGCCCCTGCTTCGGCCATCGCTTCGGCGATATAAAGCGGCCGCGCAATCGGCACGGGCCCTTCGAACGGGCAACCGAAACTCGCCGCAATCGTGACCTGCACTTTCAAGCCTGCCGATTTGGCGAGCGCAATCATCGCGCGGTTCGCGGCAATGCCCTCGGTAATCGTCTGCCCCTGATTGGCGATGCCGAAGCTGTCCGTTGCAACGATCACGCATCCGGCTTCATCGATCCCGCGTGCCCCCGCCCGCGTTGCAATCGCCCGCTCCACGCCGCGCACGTTCATGCACAGCGCGGTATAGCGAACGTGGCGATCATCGTGCAGCCCCGCAATGACGGCTTCGGCATCGGCCATCTGCGGCACGCGCTTGGGATTGGCAAAGCTCGCGACTTCGATCCGCCGCGCGCCATAGCCGATCGCGCGCTCGACAAGCGCGATCTTGTCTGTCGTTGCCACGATCTCCGATTCATTCTGAAGCCCGTCACGCGGGGCCACTTCAAGAATCTCGATGGAGCCGATCATGGCAATTTGTATACAAAGTGTCGAACGCTCTGTATAGATACACTATTCAAGAAAAGGTGCGATGATGCCGCAGGGGGATGATGTGCAGTCAGATTATGCTGCTGCGGGGTTCGGCGTCTCGCTGGCCCCGGGCAAGCGCCCCGCGCTCATCCTGATCGATTTCGCTCGCGCATATTTCGATCCGGCATCGCCGCTTTATGCCCGTGTCGAGCCAGTCCGCGCTGTCGCCGCCATCGTGCGTGATGCAGCCGTTGCGGCGGGCGTCCCTGTCATCTTCACGCGCGTCGAATATGTCGCGGGCGATCCGGCGCGCAACGGCGGCATGTTCTATCGCAAGATCGCCGCGCTCTCATGCTTTGACCATGGCAATCCACTCGGCGATTTCACGCCTGAACTCGGCCCGCGCGGCACCGACCGCATTCTCACCAAGCAGTTCCCCAGCGCTTTCTTCGCCACCGGCCTTGCCGAACAACTTCACGCCGAGGGCATCGACACGCTTGTCATTACCGGGCTTTCGACATCGGGCTGCGTCCGCGCCACGGCCGTCGACGCGCTCTGCCACGGCTTCGTCCCGTTGGTTGTCGAGGATGCTGTAGGGGACCGCGACGCCACGGTGCACGCCGCCAATCTCTTCGACTTGCGCGCCAAAACCGCCGAGATCGTTACAGCTGCCGACGTCTCAACCTATTTCGCGTCATTGTCTGCGTCCTGAGGGCGCACACTTGAAAACGCATGAAATGCCCGACGGATATGCGCCGTCATCACCGCCTGCGCCCAGCTTGCATCGCCCGCTTCGAATGCCTGGATGAGCTCGCGATGCTCGCGCGCTGATTGTGCCAGCTGTTCGCGGCCATAATGCATCGCGGTCCGGCGAACGACGGGCTGCTCGACGAGTGTTGCGAGCGTCGCCGTCAGGCGTGGTGAGGCCGCTGTCTCGACAATGATGCGGTGAAAGCTGCGATTGCCGTCAAGGAACGCGCCAATGTCGGGCCGCTCGCGCAGCACCGCCGCTTCGATCATTGCATTTGCCGCGATCAGCGCATCAAGCCCCGTGCGGTCAAAGCGCGTTGCCGCGCGCTCGGTGGCATGCGCCTCGAGCATGCCGCGCAGGGCAAACATCTCGTCGACATCCTCGTGGCTCCAGTCGGCCACAAAAGCGCGCTGCGATTCCGAACGGACGACATAAAGCTCGGTCTCGAGCCGCCGCAGCGCGTCGCGCACCGGCGTCCGTGATACGCCGCAAATGTCGGCCAGCTGCTCTTCTTTCAGCTGCGTCCCCGGCGGCGCATCGCCCGACAGGATCAGGCTGCGGATCTCTGCATAGGCGTGGTTTGACGCGCGCGACATGGGGCGGAGTGCATCCTTATGGCAACAGTCGGCCTCTAATCGATCAAAGGGTTCGCGGCTAGGCTTGACGTAAAGTTTGTATACAATATTCTATCATAACGAGGATTAGGGGAAAAATTATGCGGACCGTGCGAACTCTGCTGCTTGCCAGCTTGTCGACAACAGCGCTCGCCATCGCGCCTGCCCATGCCCAGGATGGCGCGAGCGACACCGGCGAGATTGTCGTGACCGCCCGGCGCCAGAGCGAGCGGCTGATCGACGTGCCCGCCTCGGTCACGGTTCTGACGGCTGACATGATCGCCAAAACCGGCGTGCAGAATGCGCAGAATTTCGTCCAACTGACGCCGGGTGTCACGATTGTGACCGGCACGGCAGAAGCGGGCGATACGCAGATCAACATCCGCGGCATTAACGGCGCGCGCGATGCCGAAAGCTCGGTTGCGCTTGTCGTCGACGGCATCTTGAAGACCAACACTGCGCAATTGAACGAAGTGCAAGGCACGCTGCGCCAGATCGAAATCCTCAAAGGACCGCAGGGCGCGCTTTATGGTCGCAACGCGGCCGCCGGGGCGATTGTCGTCACCACGGTCAAGCCCGGCGACACATTCGCTGGCGCGATCACCGCGAGCTATGCCGAACAATCCACCGGCGACGTGCGCGGCTATGTTTCCGGCCCCATCGGAGAGAGCGTCGGTTTTGTCCTGTCGGGCAATTACCGCACCACCGACGGCTTTTACCGCAATGTCTTTCTCAATTCGAATTCGGTCGACGATCAGCAAGTCTGGGGCGTCGACGGGCGCATTGTCGCCAGCCTTGGCAGTGCAACAACGCTCGACCTCAAGGGCCGCTATGCCAAGCTGAGCGGCGCATCGATCAACTTCAACGCGTCATTCCAGCTGCCGAACTTCGCGGCCGTAAATCCGGCCTTTTATGAAGACGTCAACGCGCATCCGTTCAACTATTATTCGAACATCCGCCCGACCAATGACCAGCGCACCATCGAAGCCTCGGCCAAGATCGACCATGATTTCGGCGGGGTGAAACTCACCGCGTGGACGCTCTATTCGGACATCAAGCAGAGCCTGATTGCCGACGGCACTTCGGCCGATTTCGCGCGCTACATCTCGCCTGCCTTGGGCGCGCCTTCCAATCCGACCAATCTTGCCGTGTCGAACAAATGCTTTGCAACGACAGCCGCGCTGACCGGGTTCAAGGTCAACCAGCCCGGATTTATCGGCGCGACACCAGTGCCCTTCATCTTTGCGCCCGCAACCGGATCGACGTTCGGCCCCTATTCGCCATCGACTTGCGACGGCACCCAATTGCAGACGCGCAACCAGAAAGACATCAGCGCCGAAGTCCGCCTCGCCTCGACGGGCGATGGCGCGCTCAGCTGGCAATTGGGCGCTTATTATCTGCGCATCGACCGCGAAACCGGCGTCAGTCTCGGGGCTGATCTCGGGCTGGGCGCATTGCCCACGCTGTATAACGCGCCCGGGTCAACCAATCCGACATCGCTGCTGTTCAACGACAAGTTCAAGACCAATGTTTATGCGGCGTTTGGCTCGGCGGATTATGCGCTGTCGGACACGTTCAAGATCGGCCTTGCGCTGCGTTATGACATCGAAGCGCGCACGGTCACCAATCTTGTCCCCAACGTCAACGACCCGATCACCGGCGCAAAGATCAATCCCGGTCTGCCGTTGACGGGCAGCATTCCCGACAAGAACGCAACCTTCCGCCAGCTCGAACCCAAGATCAATATCAGCTGGCGGCCGAATGCGGGCACCAATATCTATGCCAACTGGGGTGTCGGCTTCAAAGCGGGCGGTTTCA
>JAYWFN010000076.1:0-2249 GCA_043778785.1 Sphingomonas sp.
GACAGGGGGGGCACGCCTGGGTCGGGCATGATGACGCGGTGATGGCCGCGATCGTCGCATTGGTCATTTCGAAACGCTGAAGGTGTAACGCATGAAAAACGTCGCGCTTGTTTTTGGGGTCGTCGCATCGCTGCTGGGTGGGCTTTGGCTTCTGCAAGGACTGGATATCGTGCACGTCAAGCCAATGCTTTGCTTTTCGGGCTGTGCTCCGGTGCGCGCGGCATCGCCGAAATGGGCAATAATCGGGGCTGGAACACTCGGGGCTGGCCTTGCCGCAGTCTGGTGGTCTCTGAACCGGAAGTTGAAGCGTGCTACAACCGCATCAGATCAGGCAGAGTGATGCAGTGACGACGTCAGCTTTGGTCTTTTTTACGCTGGTATTTGCGCTGTCGCTGCCCTTCTATGCGCTGGGTGCCATGGGTGGGCGGCTGCCTGGCTTGCCCAATCTGCCATCAAGTGCGCTCATGACATTCGTTCCGGTGATCGCGACGCTGATCCTCATTTACAGACAGGGCGGCATCGCCAGCATTATGGCGCTGGTCAGGCGTGCAGCGGATGTGCGCGCGTTTCGTCATCCCGGCTGGCTTTTGACCGCCTTGTTATTCATGCCGCTGGTCTGCGTTCTGAAATTCGGTGCGCTGCGCCTTACGGGAAGCACCGTGCCACAGCCGGATATCGCGGCGGCCAATGTGGTCTTCCTTTTTGTCGCATTCTTTATCGGCGCGATCGGCGAGGAACTCGGATGGCAGGGTTATGCCTATCCCGCGCTTCAGGTCCGAAGGGCCGTCTTGCCATCGGCCATGATCATCGGGTCAGTGTGGGCGCTTTGGCATATCATCCCGTTCGTCCAGCTCGGTCGCAGTCCGGCCTGGATATTGGGGCACAGCCTGAGCGCCGTGATGCTGCGGATCATCATCGTGTGGCTCTTCAGAAACACCGGCAAGAGCCTTTTCAGCGCAGTGCTTTTTCACACCATGATCAATCTGTGCAGCGCGCTCTTTCCGAACAGTGGTTCCTACTATGATCCGTTCGTCAACTTTGTCATCCTGTCGCTCGCCGTCGGCATTATCGTTGCCCTTTGGGGGCCGACCATGCTTTCGCGATACCGAGGTCGCGCGATAGCGTTAATATAATGACTCCATAGTGTTGACCAAGACGCGACTGCCGGTCGCAATGCTCTTGATTTGCAATCGATAGGGTCGACAGCTTTAGGCATCTGTAATCAACAACGTAGGCCGCCACTGTGGGGCAAAATCGCCCCCATCAGGTTGGATGTATGAAGGGCAGGTTTCAGAAGGCTTTAGCGCGGCCATTCATGTCAGCGTTGTTGGCGGGAGCAGCCTTAGCGCTCCAACGCCTGACTGTTCGCATGCGCGATGAGATGCAGTCGATCCTGAGGCATCTCAACGAACCATGACCGCGACATCCAGATGGAGCGACATAATGGATGCAATGGCGAGCCTACTTCCGCAATTCTTTCGCCAAAGTTTTCGCCGTTGTCTTTCCGTAAGGTGCCTTGAAACCGCCAATCCCGGCGACATCTAATCCAGTCTGGCGAAAGATAGCGCGCATATGGCTAAACGTCTTGAAGCCGTCTTGCCCGTGGTAATTGCCCATGCCCGATGGTCCGATACCGCCAAAGGGCAGGTCTTCCATCGCATTGTGGAACACAACATCGTTGATTGTGACCCCGCCCGAAACCGTGCGGGATAGGACGCGGTCTTCTTCGGCCTTGTCGCTGCCGAAATAATAAAGGCCAAGCGGACGGTCGTGATCGTTTATATATTCAATCGCCTCATCCATTGACGAATACGTCATGACGGGCAGGATCGGTCCAAAGATTTCCTCCTGCATTACTTTCATTTCGTCGGTCACATTGCGCACGATGGTCAGCGGCATTTTGTTGCCGTTCGATCCAGCAAAATCTTCATTCGCCGGATTGACCTCGATCAACTCCGCACCCTTTTTGCGGGCGTCGGCAAGATAGCTCTGTAGGCGGTCATGGTTTCGCCCATTAACCACTGACGTATAATCATTATTGGCAAGGAGCGTTGGATATTGATTGGCTACTCCTGCTTTTACCGCCTCGATCATCTCCATTTCCTGATCCTTGGCGACGAGCAGGTAATCGGGTGCCAGGCATATCTGTCCAGCGTTCATCATTTTACCCAGAGCAATGCGTTCGCCTGCCTTTTTCTTGTCAGCGCTCCGTCCGATAATCGTCGGCGATTTGCCACCCAGCTCCAGCG
>JAYWFN010000077.1:0-12937 GCA_043778785.1 Sphingomonas sp.
CCGCGCCGATCAGCACGAATGCCATCAGGATTAATGCGGGAATTTTCAGTTGGCAGGCTTTGCGGGTGCGGACGGCACATTCTCGGCATCGGGCTTGGCATCAGGCGCGACGCCAAGCGTTGCCAGCGGTTCGGACTTTTCAGCGGGGGCTGGCACCGCCACGGTCGCCACAACGGCTGGCGGCCCTGCAGCAACGGCATTCTCGGTCGCTGTCCGCCGCACGCTCGTCGCAACAGCCGTCGCAATCACGACGATCAAACCAACCGCCGCCAATCCCGTCATGCCAACGCGCACGCGCTGCATCCGCTCACGCGTTTCCCCCGCTGTCGGCGGACGTCCCGGAAATCCGATTGCCATGGCGGAAATATAGGATTTATTGCGCCTGAAGCCAAGGGAAGACCGGCAGCCCCTTCGCGCGCAGCCAGTCTGGATTGTAAAGCGATGATAAATAACGAAATCCCGTATCACACAGGATCGTTACAACGACTTTGCCCGGCCCCAGATCACGCGCCAGCATCATCGCACCCGCCACGTTGATGCCCGACGACAGGCCAAGGCACAGCCCCTCATCACGCAGCAGCGCAGCAACTTGTGCCAGCCCTTCCTCGTCCGAAACACGGTATTGCCGGTCGATCGGCGCCCCTTCGAGATTGGCCGTAATCCGCCCCTGCCCGATCCCCTCGGCCACCGAATTGCCTTCGGCTTTCAATTCGCCATGGGCATAATAGTTGAACAATGCCGCGCCATGCGGATCGGTCAGCGCGATCGTTACGTTTTCGCTTTTTGCTTTCAAGCCAAGCCCGACGCCCGCCAGCGTGCCCCCCGTGCCAACGGCGCAGGTAAAACCGTCAACCTTGCCATCGGTTTGCGCCCAGATTTCCTCTGCCGTCCCCGCGATATGCGCGCGGCGATTGGCGATATTGTCGAACTGGTTGGCCCAGACGGCCCCCGGCGTTTCCTCGGCGATCCGGCGCGAGGTATGCACAAAATGGCCGGGGTTGCTGAACGGCGCGGCAGGCACCAGCACAAGCTCGGCCCCCAGCGCGCGCAGCGTGTCCATTTTCTCGCGGCTCTGCGTTTCGGGCATGACGATGATCGTTTTGTAGCCCTTGGCATTGGCGACGAGCGCGAGGCCGATGCCGGTATTCCCTGCTGTCCCCTCGACTATTGTGCCGCCGGGTTTGAGCGTGCCGTTCGCCTCGGCGTCCTCGACGATGAAAAGCGCGGCGCGGTCTTTCACGGACGCGCCGGGATTGGCGAATTCGCACTTGCCGAGGATCTCGCATCCGGTCGCGTCGGAGGGTCCGTTGAGGCGAACAAGCGGCGTATTGCCGATCAGGGCGAGTGGATTGCGAACGATCATCCCCACTGCCTAGCCGCAGGGAGCACCGTGGGCAAACAAGACATTTACGGGGCGCGTTCAACTATTCTTGCCGGAACCCCGACCGCCAGCGCACCGGCAGGGACATCGGCCAGCACCACGGCATTGGCCCCGACGATGGCTCCGTCGCCCACATGCACCCGCCCGAGTATGACCGCGCCTGCACCCACGTCCACGCCGACCCCGAGCACGGGCGCGGCGTCGAGATCATCGGTGTTGCGAATGCCGAACGTGCAATTCTGTCGGATGACGCAGCCGTCACCGATCACCGTGCGCCCGTGAACGACAATGCCGCCCTGATGTTCGATCACGACATTACGGCCAATCGTCGCGCTATATGGCAGTTCGATCCCGTAAACATTCCGGCAGCGGCGAAAAGCAATGCGATATAAGACGCTCAACGGTGCGCGGATCAGCTTTGGCCGCACCCGCATCCGCCACACGCCGAAGCGATAGACAGCAAGCGCGCGAAACCCCGGCTTGGTCCAGTCGCGGCCATGCGCGCGATAATCCTCGGCGATTTGCCCCCACAAACTCATGGCGCGTTCTTATATTCAATGAGACGCGGCGCATATCCCCGCACGTGATTGACGTAGAAGCGCGCGACACCACCCATTTCGGCGAATTTGCCGATTACGATCAGCGCTGCATAAGCGAAGTCGGATCGACCGTTCTTTGCTCGGCGCATAGCAATGCGCACGAATTGCAGAGGATAGATCGCAAAGACGGCAAGCGCGACGAACCCGGTCGGGTAGCCAAGCAGCTGTGCAAGGAGCAGCACTGCGACGATGAGCGGGATCGCCAGCCCCCAAAGCAATATGCTCGACACCTGCCGCCGCCAGCTTGGGATCGATGCTTTTCCGTGCCGCCAGACATGCTCTGCATAGGCATGGCCCGATCGCCGCGCCCGCCGCCACCATTGCGGGAAATGCAACAGCGCCGCGTCGTGCAGCGTCATTTCCGCATCGATGCGTTTGATCGTCCACCCCTCGCGCGACAGGCGCAGGCACAGATCGGGCTCTTCGCCCGCAATCAGATCGGGATTGTAACCACCAACTGCCGACAGCGCCGCCAACCTGAACATGGCGTCGCCGCCACATGACGCAACATAGCCGACGGGCACATTCCATTCGTCATCACACTGCCGGTTATACAAGCTGTGCTCGGGGAATCGTTCACGGCGGCGACCGAACACAACCGCAAGCCCGGGTTCGACTTGGAGCGCAGCCACCGCTTTGCCCATCCACTGCGGATCGAGCGCGCAGTCACCGTCGATCATCTGAACGAATTCGGGGATCATCGCGCCCTCGCGGATAACGGCCAGCCCGGCATTGCGCGCCCGCGCCGCCGTAAAACCCACCGTCCGGTCCAGATCGACGACAGTCACGCCAAGACTGCGCGCATGATCCTGACTGCCATCGGTCGATCCCGAATCAACATAAACGCGCGTGCCATCGACCGGTAATGACGCCAGGCAGCGCCTGAGCCGCTCGCCCTCGTTGCGGCCGATGATCACAATTCCGGGCGGATGGGAAACGGCAGTCATCGTCGCACGCCTAGCCTCGGCAAGGCGCAACGGCAAACAGTGCCATGCACACTTGTTTTTGTTCTATTTATGTTCTGATTATTCTACGGTGCTTGCGATGACCCGAATCGCTTTCCCGCCCCGTCCCCTGCGCTGGCTGTTTCTTGATCTGAACGCTTATTTCGCGAGCGTCGAACAGCAGGAAAACCCCGCGCTTCGCGGTCGCCCGGTCATCGTTGCGCCCGGCGGGATTGAAACCACCTGCGCTATCGCGGCGTCCTATGAAGCCAAAAAATATGGCATCAAGACCGGAACGCCCGTTTGGGAAGCGCGGACAAGGTGCCCGAACCTTGCCGTGATTCCGGCCAATCACGAACTCTATGTCGATTATCACGATCGCATTGTTGCCGAGATTGAGCGACACATTCCCGTTACCAAAGTCTGCTCGATTGATGAAGTCGCCTGTCGCCTGCTCGACAATGAAAATGATGAGGCATCGGTGCGCGCGCTGTCGGCACGGATCAAGGCGGGCATTCGTTCCAATGTCGGCGAATGGCTTGGTTGCTCGATCGGCATTGCGCCCAATCGTCTGCTCGCCAAGCTGGCGTCGGACATGATGAAACCCGATGGCCTGATCATCCTGAAGGCCGAAGAATTGCCGCAGCGCCTGTTCGCGCTGCCGCTGACGGCCATCGCCGGGATCGGGGCGAAGATGAAGTCACGGCTGGCCCGCGGCGGTGTGAATGATATTGAGCAGCTTTGCGACCGGATGCCGCGCGCTGCAGGCTCGGCATGGGGTGGCCTTGATGGGGACCGGCTCTGGTATCTGCTGCACGGCGTCGATCTGCCCGAAAAGCCCACCCAGATGCGCAGCATCGGGCACAGCCATATCCTCGCCCCACAGTCGCGCGGATCGGAGGCAGCCCGGCTGACCGCGCGTCGTCTGGCGTTGAAAGCAGCCGCGCGCCTTCGCCGCAAGAACGTTCAGGCGCGACTGTTGATGTTGCATGTCCGCTTTGAGGACGGGCGCGGCAAATGGAAAGCCAGTGTCCCTTTGCCGGCGACACAGGATAGTTTCAGGATCATCGCCGCACTTGATACCCTGTGGCCGCAACTTGTCGCGACGGCGCCAAAGGGATTTCAGCTGCGACAGGTCGGCGTCATGCTCGCCAATCTTCAACCCGTGCAGGGCGAGCAGGGATCGCTGTTTGAAAATCTCGACCCCAATCATGAACTGGCCCGCGGTCTCCGCACCGAAGCGCTGAGCCGCGCGCTCGACCGGATCAACACGCGGTTCGGTCGCAATGCCGTCACGCTCGGGCCGACAACCGGCGGACGCGTTGACCGCGTCGGCACGTCCATCGCTTTTGGCCGCATTCCCGATCTTGCCGAATTCCGCGAATGACTCTTTTTGACCGGCACCATTATCGCTCTTGACGGGCATTGCCCTGCCCGCGCATGAAGAACGCCTATGATGCATCGCACAAAAATTGCTGCCGTCGCGGCACTCCTAACCCTTTCCGCCTGTCAGCAGGAAACCATCGTTGCCGGTCGCAAGGACGACATGGCGGAGGCGCTTGCAAAAGCACCCAAGGTTGTTCTGCCACCGGCGATCAAATCGACCAAGGCGTATCGCTGCAAGGATGGCGGCCTTGTCTATGTCGACCTGTTCCAGGGTGACAAGATGGCGAACCTGCGCAGCACCGAAAACGGTCCTGCGACCAAACTTGAAGCGCCCGAAGCCGGGCAGCCGATGGTTGCTGAAGGTGGCTATTCACTGACGGTATCGGGCAGCAACGTGAACGTCGCCCAGCCAGGCAAGGGCGGGCAAGTCTGCAAGGCGGGTTAAGTCGTCCCGCCTGCGTTGATCCGTGCAATATCGACTGACGGTCAGATGCGATCGAGGACGAATTGGACATGACTGACACGAACGTTGCATGGTTGCGCAGGGGGCTGACTGTCTGAGCCCTTTCACCGGGAGGGCGCATCATGTTCGTCGGTCACTATAGTGCAGCATTCGCGGCGGCGGCGCTGCCCAAGGCGCCAAAACTCGGCACGCTGTTTGTGGCCGCGCAACTCGTCGACATTGCTTTCTTTGCGTTCGTGCCCTTGGGTCTAGAGGCGATGCGGATTGCCCCGGGCACGTCGGTCATGAATCCGATGGACCTCTATCACATGCCCTATACCCACAGTTTGGTTGGCACGTTGCTATGGGCCGCCGGATTTGCCACGCTGCTTCGATTGATGATCGGAAACTGGACGGCGGGATTGATTGGCGGCGCGGTTGTCCTGTCGCACTGGTTCCTTGATGTGCTGGTCCATGTGCCGGACATGACGCTGGCGGGACAGCCGCCGAAACTGGGGCTGTCGCTCTGGAACTATCCGGCAATCGAGATGCCGCTCGAACTGGGCCTTCTGCTGGGCACTGCCTGGCTATACGCTCGCGCCCGACCCGCCGTCGCCAAATCATGGGCGCTGCCTGCTTTGATCGCGCTTCTGCTTGTGCTCCAGGCCGTTAACTGGTTCGGCCCGCCCCCGGTTGCCGTCGATATCGGCCTGTGGGGTCTTGCACTTTTCATATTCGCTCTGGCTGCGCTGCTTGCATCTTGGGTGGCAAGGACGCGCATCGCCCGCTAGAGGCGCTTGCATGCCAAATCCTGCTTCCCCGATTACGCCCCAGATCGTCGCCGAACACGGCCTGTCCGAAGACGAATATACGCGCGTTCTTCACGCGATGGGGCGCGAGCCGAACATCACTGAACTTGGCATATTCTCAGTGATGTGGTCGGAGCATTGCAGCTATAAATCCTCGCGCCTTCACCTGAAGAAACTCCCCACAACGGGCCCGCAAGTCATCTGCGGCCCCGGCGAGAATGCCGGCGTGATCGACATTGGCGACGGGCAAGCGGCGATCTTCAAGATGGAGAGCCACAACCACCCAAGCTACATCGAACCCTATCAGGGCGCGGCAACCGGCGTGGGCGGCATCCTGCGCGATGTATTCACCATGGGCGCGCGGCCGATCGCGAATATGAATGCGCTGCGCTTCGGGCGGCCTGACCATCCCAAGATGCGTCATCTGATCGCGGGCGTCGTCAGCGGCATCGGCGGCTATGGCAATTGCGTTGGCGTGCCCACCGTCGGTGGCGAAGTGAATTTCCACGCCGCTTACGATGGCAACATCCTTGTCAACGCGATGACCGTCGGCATCGTCGATCAGGACAAGATTTTCTATTCGGCCGCATCGGGCGTCGGCAACAGCATTGTTTACGTCGGATCGAAAACCGGCCGCGACGGCATCCACGGCGCGACGATGGCTTCGGCAGATTTCGCCGAAGATGCCGACGCCAAGCGCCCCACGGTTCAGGTCGGCGATCCGTTTACCGAAAAACTGCTGATCGAAGCCTGTCTCGAACTCATGGCGTCGGACGCCATCGTCGCCATTCAGGACATGGGTGCAGCGGGTCTCACCTCGTCGGCTGTCGAAATGGCGAGCAAGGGCGGCGTCGGCATCCGGCTGAACATGGACGCCGTGCCGCAACGCGAAACCGGCATGACCGCCTATGAAATGATGCTGTCCGAGAGTCAGGAACGCATGTTGATGGTCCTGAAACCCGGTCGCGAGGATTTCGCCGAGGCAATTTTCAGGAAGTGGGAACTCGACTTCGCCATCATCGGCGAAGTGACAGATACCGGCCACATGGTCCTCGTCCACCACGGCGAAGTCGTCGCCGACATCCCGCTTGCGCCGCTGGCCGACGATGCCCCGCTCTACGACCGGCCCTATGTCAAAACGCCACCGCCCGCGCCTCTGGCCAATGTGCCCGAAAGCATTGACCTGGTCGCTGACCTGCGCAAACTTATGGCCAGCCCCGACATCGCCTCGCGCCGCTGGATATGGGAACAATATGACCAGAAAGTCGGCGGTGACACTGTCCAGCCGCCCGGTGGCGATGCCGCGCTCGTCCGCATTCACGGCACCGGCAAGGCACTGGCGATCACCACTGACTGCACCCCGCGCTATTGCTTTGCCGACCCCTATGAAGGCGGCAAGCAGGCCGTCGCCGAAGCCTATCGCAACATCTGTGCGGTCGGTGCGCGACCCCTCGCCATCACCAACTGTCTCAATTTCGCCAACCCGCAGCGCCCCGAAATCATGGGTCAGATCGTCGGCTGCCTCGAAGGGATGAGCGAAGCCTGCATCGCGCTCGACACGCCGATCGTCAGCGGCAACGTCAGCCTTTACAACGAAAGCAAAGCAACTGGCGGTGGGTCCGCCATCCTGCCGACCCCTGCGATTGGTGCGGTCGGCCTGCTTGCTGACTGGTCCAAATCGGCGACCATCGCATTCAAGGCGACTGGCGAAGACATCATTCTGCTTGGCCACACGGTCGGCCATCTCGGCCAATCGATCTGGCTGCGTGAATGCCACGGCCGCGAGGAAGGCCCGCCGCCGCCTGTCGATCTCGCCGCCGAACGGCGCGCGGGTGAGCTGATTCAGTCACTGATCGCCGATGGCCTCGTCACGGCGGTCCACGATTGTTCGGATGGCGGCGCGGCGGTCACGCTCGCCGAAATGGCGCTGGCCGGAAACATCGGCGTGATCGTTCCCGTCGTTCCGCAAATCCCGAACCCGGCCGCGATCCTGTTTGGTGAGGATCAGGGCCGCTACATCGTCACCACGCGCGATGCCGCCTCTGTCCGCGCCCGCGCGACCGCAGCCAACATCTTCTCGATCCCGCTCGGCTCAACCGGCGGCGACGCGATGGGCTTCGACATGATCGACCGCGGCGGGGTGCAAAGCATCCCCCTTATCGACCTGCGCGCCGCGCACGAGGGGTTCTTTCCGGCATTGATGGATAACTGACGCGCATTGAAATGTGCATCAATTGATGCTATTTAAGCCGTATGCGCACGACAATAACACTTGATGATCGATTGCTCGAAGAAGCCAGCGCCGCAACGGGCGTTACGGAGCGTGCGCGTCTTTTGCATGATGGCTTGCGCGCATTGATCGATATTGAAAACGCCCGCGCGATCATTGCTTTGGGCGGGAGCGACCCGGATGCTTGGATCCCCGAACGGCGCAGACCGCCTCTCGCGTGATTGTTGTCGACTCGTCGATCTGGATCGATCATATTCATACTGGTGAAGCGTTGCTCTCGACGCTGCTAATCCGTCGGCAAGCGTTGATGCACCCACACGCGCTAGGCGAAATCGCACTTGGTAGTATTCGCGGACGCCAGGCTGTCTTGGCACGCTTCGAACGCCTACCGGTTCCGAATGTGGCGAAAGACGGGTATGTCCGTTATATGATTGATCAACATCGCCTCGCCGCGACTGGCATCGGATACACCGACGCTCACCTCCTCGCCTCTGCACTGATAACGCCGGACGGACGACTTTGGACGCGCGACAAGCGCCTCCACGCCCAGGCGGAACGTCTCGGTGTCGCCTACTACTATTATGATTGAAGGCTGTTCCCACACCCGCTCGACCGCCAGACTGACATGAACATCTGGTCGAGCCTGAAACTGATGATCCGCAAGTCGTCGCGTTGAACACCGAGCGCATCCACACGCTCGACGCTGTCCGCGGGATGGCCGTGATGGGCATCCTCCTCATGAACATCGTGGCACTCGGGATGCCAAGCTATGCCTATATCAATCCGACCTATTACGGGTTGAACGGCTCTGCCGACTGGGCCGTGTGGGCGATCAACTATATCATCTCCGACGGAAAATTCCGCGCATTGTTCACAATGCTGTTCGGCGCGTCGATGGTCGTGATTGCCGAACGGGCAGACGCCAGTCCTGATGGCCCGGGTCCCGCGATGACGCATTATGCCCGCATGTTCTGGCTGTTCGTCATCGGCATGATCCACGCCTGGTGCTTCTGGTATGGCGATATTCTCGTCCAATATGCAATTGGCGGGACGCTTGGTTTTCTGTTCTGGCGCTGGCAGCCACGCGCGCTCTGGCTGTTCTTCGCGGCGATGATGGCGCTGCAGACCGCGAGTAGCTTCGGCCATTATGCTGATCTGGCGCCGACCCGCGCCGCTGCGCTTTCGTCTAAAGCAACGCCACAGGCCATTGCTGCGTGGGAAGACCGCAAAGCCGAAGAACAGCCGGGCAAAGCAGACGCGACCGAGGAACTGGCGGGCTATCGGGGCGATGTGAAAACAGCATTCGATACCCGCGCAAAGACGACCTATTTTTTCCAGACCTTTCTGACACCGGTCACCATGCCAGAAGTTTTCGCGTTCATGGCGCTGGGCATATTGCTTTTCCGAAACCGTTTCCTGACCGGCGGATGGACGACGCGACCCTATGCTCTCGTCGTCGGCCTTGGCTATCTGGTCGCGGTTCCGCTGACAGCGGTTCTCGCTGGCATATTGCGAACGGCAAACTTCGATCCGGCGATCCAGGCGCTCTGCGACATGGGCAGTCTGATCCTGCGCCCGTTCATCGCCATGGCGCACGCGGCGGCCCTTATCCTGATCATTCGTTCGGGCAAGGCGACCGGGTTTTCAGCGCGGCTTGAGGCGATTGGCCGTGTGGCGCTGTCCAACTATCTGGGCACAACGCTCGTCGCGACGACATTTTTCTATGGCTATGGTTTTGGCTGGTTCGGCTATCTGGGGCGCGCTCAACTATATATTGTTGTTGCCGCTATTTGGGCAGTCATGTTGCTGTGGTCCAAACTCTGGCTCGCGCGCTTTCATTACGGCCCCGTCGAATGGCTGTGGCGCAGCCTTGCGCGCTGGCAACGGCAACCGATGCGACGTTAAATCCGGCCAAAGCCCTGGTTATTGGCAACGGTATCGCGTTTCCCGAAGCCGCGACGTTCGACCAGCGGATTGGTTTCTTTGTCAAACGAATCTATCGTTTCGACGAAGAGCGGGCGCAGTTTCACGACATGCTGGATTGCGCCATCGGGCTCATGTCCCCACTCGATGCACTGGCGCGCATGATCCTCGATCAGCTCAGCCAGATCGCCAAGCGCATCCGCACCAAACTGCCGTGCCTCGCCCTTAAGCGTATGCGCCGGCATGACCATCGCGACCGCCTTGTTGGCGCGGACGGCTGTCTCGAGCGCATCGACCGACTTTGCACCATCTTCGCGGAAATAGCCCAAGATGCGGATGAAATCCGCACCCAGCTCGCTGCGTGCGACCTGAAATGCTTCCCAATCAATTATTTCGTCAGGCGTTTCGTCCACAACACGCTCCCAAGGGCCGCGCACGACCCCGAATGTCCTCAATCGAAATTAGCGCCGCAAGGTTAAAGCAGCGTTACGATGGGCACAGCTACGACGCAGGCGCGAAGGGATTTTTCGGGGCGCGGAACGTCAGCCGTACGGGCACCGCACCAAAGCCGAGATCACGGCGGATACCGTTCACCAGATAACGGCGATAGCTTTCGGGCAACTGATCGACACGCGTCCCGAAAATGACAAAGCTCGGTGGGCGTGATTTGATTTGCGTGACGTAGCGCAGCTTGATCCGCTTGCCGCCCGGTGCCGGCGGCGGATTGGCTTCGAGCGCGCGTTCAAACCAGCGGTTGAGTTCGCCCGTCGGCACGCGCTTTGACCACGCATCGCGCGTTTCAAAGGCAACCTTGAGCAGGACATCGAGCCCCTTGCCTGTCGCCGCCGAGACCGTCAGCAACGGCACGCCTTTGACCTGGGCAAAGCCATCATCAAGCGCCGCGCGAACGCCGTTGAACAACGCCGATTGCCCATCGGCCACGTCCCATTTGTTGAGCGCGATCACCATCGCCCGGCCTTCGGTAAAAATCTGGTCGGCAATGCGAAGATCCTGCGCCTCGAGCCCGCGCGTCGCATCGAGCAGCAGGACAACAACTTCGGCAAAATCGATCGCATGCGCGGTGTCCGCTGCCGACAAGCGTTCGAGCTTGTCATCGACTTTCGCCTTGCGCCGCAATCCGGCGGTATCGATGAGGCGCACCGGCTTGCCCTCGAATTCCCATTCGATACTGATCGCGTCGCGCGTGATCCCGGCTTCGGGGCCGGTAATCATGCGGTCCTCGCCGAGCAGCTTGTTGACCAGCGTCGACTTGCCCGCATTCGGCCGCCCGACGATGGCCAGCTTCAGCGGACCGCCCTCGACGATTTCCTCTTCTTCATCCGCCTCGATGCCTTCGCGGTCGAGATGCGGCAGCAACGCCTCGAACAGGTCGGCCAGCCCCTCGCCATGCTCTGCACTCAACGCGACCGGATCACCGAACCCCAGCGAAAACGCCTCATAAAATCCGCCGTCACCGCTCGTGCCCTCGGCTTTGTTCGCCACCAGCACAACCGGCGTTTTCGAACCGCGCAGCCAGCGCGCGATTTCCTCGTCGAGCGGCACGATCCCGGCCCGCGCATCGATCACGAACAGCGCAACATCGGCCAAGTCGACGGCAGCCTGCGTCTGCGCGCGCATCCGCCCGGGCAGCGTCTGCGCATCCTCGTCTTCAAACCCTGCCGTATCGACCAGCCGGAAATCGAGACCCAGCAAATGCGCATCGCCCTCGCGCCGGTCACGCGTGACGCCGGGCCGGTCATCGACCAGCGCAATCCGCTTGCCGACCAGCCGGTTGAACAGCGTCGATTTGCCCACATTGGGGCGTCCGATAATAGCAACTACGGGCAGGGGCATATTTGAACTTTAGGGGCCAGGTGACAACACAACAACCTCGTCATTCCCGCGAAGGCGGGAATCCAACGCCCAATATCGAGCTTCTGGCGTTGGACCGCCGCCTTCGCGGGGGTGACGATGGTTTTAACGAAACGCCGTAATCTTCCCCGAATTGTCGAGAATATACAGCGTCGAATTGGCAACGACCGGCGACAGGAAAACCGGCGCGCCGATCTTGGTTGTCGATTGAACCTTGCCGTCACCCGCGCCAACGCTGACCATCTGGCCTTCGGATGACGCCAGGATCAGGCGATCCCCGGCGAGTACGGGGCCGCTCCACGAGACCGGACCGTTTTTCGACTTTTCCTTGCGATAGCGTTGCAGCGCCGTCGACCAGCGCACTTTGCCGGTCGCGCGTGCGATGCACAGCAGCTTGGCCTCGTCGGTCACGACAAACAGCCATTCGCCCGCCACCCACGGCGTCGAAATGCCCGCGATGTTCATTTCCCACAGCCGCTGTCCGGTGACCAGCTCGAGGCTGACCATGCGGCCGCCCTGCCCGACGGCGAACACGCGGCCCTGATCGATCACCGGATCGGCATCGATGTCCGACAAGGTGCCGACCGATGTGTTGATGCTCGTCCGCGACAGCGCTTCCTGCCAGACAGTGCGGCCATTTTCATAGCGGTAGGCATTCAGATCGCCTGACGAAAAACCCGCAACCACAGTGCCCTGCGCCACCGACGGTGCGGCAACGCCGAAAACACCGGCAAGCTGCACGGCGGCAGCTTCGGTCCATTCGACATTGCCGTCGCTCGCTTTCAGCGCGATCAGCTGATTGTCCTGGCTCATCACGTAGATATTGCCCAGCGCCACCGACGGCGCCCCGCGCAACGGCGCACCCGGACGCTTTTTCCAGATGACCGACCCGTCAGCGACATTCAGCGCGCCGACATCGCCCAGACCATTGGTCGCATAGAGGAACGCGCCATCGACGCTGACCCCGCCACCAAACAGCGATGCCTTGTTCTTGCCGCCGTCGCCGAACTGCACCGACCACAGCCGTGCACCCGACACCGCATTATACGCCGTGATCGCGGCGTCTGTTCCCATGACATAAAGTTTGCCGTCCGCGATAACAGGCGCGGCGGCGAGCCGTGCTTCCTTCGACGCGCCCGCAATTTTCGCGGTCCATGCCGTGCCGAGGCTCGCCCCGAGCGCCGGATGGCCCATCGACTTCGATGCGTTGCCGCCCGGCTGTGTCCAGCTGTCGTTGGCGGCGGCAGCGGGCAGCACAACGGCGACATCGGCCAGCGCCGGGTCAACCTCGACGCCGCTTTCCGATGTCAGGATAGCCACACGGTCACCCAAAAGCGCTGATTTCGGTTTC
>JAYWFN010000078.1:0-2236 GCA_043778785.1 Sphingomonas sp.
ACACCCTTCGAATACATCTGCAAAATCTGGACAATCGAACCCGACAGATTTATCCTAAATCCAACCCATCAAATGCCGGGACTAAACACCTAGATGCGGACGACTGATCCTACCGGTCAATTCAAACGCGACCTGAAGCGGGAACTGAAGGGCCGGCATCGTCAAGTCATCGTAGATGAACTCGATATGATAATAGAGTTCTTGGCCGCCGATCAACCGCTCGATCCTCGTCACCGCGATCACGCGCTGACCGGCGACTGGAAAGACCATCGCGATTGTCATGTGAAGCCTGATCTCGTGCTGATTTATCGCAAGCCAGACGCTGACACGCTCCAGCTTGTCCGCCTCGGCTCGCATTCGGAACTGGGTCTGTAACAAACACCCCCCACCCTTGCATTCCCCCCGCCTCCGTGCCATATATGCTGCAGCGCAGCGTAGACGACCGTCGTCTCCGCATGGTCGGCCAGCGTGAGTGCCTGCATCAGCAGGACAGGCCAGACCCCGATGACGCTCCAGCCAAACGGCTTCCCTTTTCACGCGGGTTGTCGCCAACCTCGCTTCGTCGGCGCTCGATTTTGCGTGCGCTGGCCACGCCTATTTGAAAGAATACCATGACGAAATTTACCGATCTCGGCCTGTCGCCGCAGATACTCGCTGCGCTTGCGGCCAAAGGCTATGACACGCCGACGCCGATTCAGGCGCAGGCCATCCCGTCGCTGATCGAAGGCCGCGACCTGTGCGGCATCGCGCAGACGGGCACCGGCAAGACCGCGGCCTTCGCACTCCCCTCGATCATGCGCCTTGCGGCCTCGGGCAAGATGCGCCCGCCGGGCAGCTGCCGCATGCTCGTCCTGTCGCCCACCCGTGAGCTCGCCGCGCAGATCGCGCAATCGTTCGAGGATTATAGCAAAGGCATGCGCCTGACCGTCGGTTGCGTGTTCGGCGGCATGCCGATCGGTCGCCAGATCAAGATGTGTGGCGCGGGGCTCGACGTCCTCGTTGCCACGCCCGGTCGCCTGATCGACCTGATCGAGCAGCGCGCGCTGAACCTGCGCCATGTTGAAATCTTCGTGCTTGATGAGGCCGACCAGATGCTCGACCTCGGCTTCATCCATGCGCTGAAACAGATCGACCGCCTGCTCCCGCAAAAGCGCCAGTCGCTGTTCTTCTCGGCCACCATGCCCAAGTCAATTGCCGAACTCGGGGCGCGTTTCCTGACCGATCCGGTGCAGGTTTCGGTCACGCCCATCGCATCGACCGCCGAACGCGTCGAGCAATATGTGACCTTCGTCAACGCGGCGGAGAAAATGGCGCTGCTCACCATCGTTTGCCAGAATGAACCGATCGAGCGCGCGCTGGTGTTCAGCCGCACCAAACATGGCGCCGACAAGATCGTGAAAAATCTGGCGGCGGCCGGTATCCGGTCGGCGGCGATCCACGGCAACAAGTCGCAGAATGCACGGATGGACGCGCTTGATGCGTTCAAAAAGGGCGATATCAAGATCCTGATCGCGACGGACATCGCCGCGCGCGGCATCGACGTCTCGGGCGTCAGCCATGTCTTTAATTTCGATCTGCCCAATGTCGCCGAACAATATGTCCACCGCATCGGGCGGACGGCGCGCGCGGGGGCGAGCGGCATCGCGGTCAGCTTCGTCGATGGCGAGGAAAAAGGGTTGCTCAAGCAGATCGAGCGCCTGACCAGAATCCCGCTGACACCCGCGCCGCTGCCGCCGAACTTTGCCGAACTGCGCGCGGCGCTCCCCAAGCCCGCGCCATCGAAAGCGCCTCCGGGTCGCGGCAGTAGCGGCCGCCGCGACGCCCCACGCAGCGACGAACCAAAGCGCCACTTTCCGCGTCGCCCCGGTGGCGTCGGTGCGCACAAATCGGCCGTACGGCGCACTGGCGGGCGGTAACGCCATACTGGCGTTGTTCAGGTTCATTCTTTAGGGAAGCGTGATGCAGTTCGTTGTATCGCGCTTCCCGCGCATCGCCCTTTCCTTCCTCGTCGCTCTTGCGCTGACTGCCCCGGCAGTTGCGCAACGAAAAGCGCCCGTTGTTGCCGCCAAACCCGCCGCGCCAACGCCGGTGCCGTGGCTGTATCGCGGCAGCGACATTCCGGTCGACAGGGAGTGGACATTCGGCGAGCTGTCCAACGGCTTGAAATATGCAGTGCGCCGCAATGGCGTGCCCCCGCGCCAGGTGTCGATCCGCGTTGCCATTGATGCCGGATCGC
>JAYWFN010000079.1:0-5494 GCA_043778785.1 Sphingomonas sp.
GCGCGCGACAATGCCGCGATCAGATCATCTTTCGACGCACCTTTCAGTTCATCGACAAAATTGAACCCCGACAGCCCCGTCTCCAGCCCGCGCAGCGCCTTCTGCAATGACTCATGGATATTGCGCCCGATCGCCATGACTTCGCCGACCGACTTCATCGCGGTTGACAGCAGCGGCTCGGCCCCCTTGAACTTCTCGAAGGCAAAGCGCGGAATCTTGGTCACGACATAGTCGATGGTCGGCTCGAACGACGCAGGCGTCGCCCCGGTAATATCGTTCTGAACCTCGTCCAACGTATAGCCCACCGCGAGCAACGCCGCGACCTTCGCAATCGGAAAGCCCGTTGCTTTGGACGCCAGCGCCGACGACCGCGACACGCGCGGGTTCATCTCGATCACGATCAGGCGGCCATCGGCGGGATTGACCGCAAACTGCACGTTCGATCCGCCGGTCTCCACCCCGATCTCGCGCAGGCAAGCGATGCTCGCATTGCGCATGATCTGATATTCCTTGTCGGTCAGCGTCAGTGCGGGCGCGACCGTGATGCTGTCCCCCGTATGCACGCCCATCGGGTCGATATTCTCGATGCTGCAAATGATGATGCAATTGTCGTTGCGGTCGCGCACGACTTCCATCTCATATTCTTTCCAGCCGAGCAGCGATTCCTCGATCAGCACTTCGGTCGTCGGGCTGGCATCAAGGCCGCCGGTCACGATCCCGATAAATTCCTCGCGGTTATAGGCAATCCCGCCCCCCGTCCCGCCCATCGTGAACGACGGCCGGATAATCGACGGCAACCCCGTCCGCTCGAGCACGGTCAGCGCCTCATCCAGCGTATGCGCAATCCCCGAGCGCGCACTTTCCAGCCCGATCTTGGTCATCGCATCGCGGAACTTGATCCGGTCTTCGGCCTTGTCGATGGCCTCGGCATCCGCGCCGATCATCTCGACACCATATTTCGCCAAGGTGCCATCGTTGAACAGCGCCAGCGCGGTATTCAGCGCCGTCTGCCCGCCCATCGTCGGCAGGACCGCATCGGGCCGCTCCTTTTCGATGATCTTGGCGACGATCTCGGGCGTGATCGGCTCGATATACGTCGCGTCCGCCAGCTCGGGATCGGTCATGATCGTCGCCGGGTTCGAATTAACCAGGATGATCCGATACCCCTCCGCCTTCAGCGCCTTGACCGCCTGCGTCCCCGAATAATCGAACTCGCACGCCTGCCCGATGATGATCGGGCCTGCACCGATGATGAGGATTGATTTGATATCTTGTCTTTTAGGCATGAATAAACTCACTAAATCCCTCGCCCCCTTCAGGGGGAGAGGGCGACTCGCCAACGGCGAGCGGGGAGAGGGGGAAGTCGAAATGAAACGAAACCCCGAAAACCGGTCCCGCGCCAAGCAATTGCGCACCGAAATGACCCCGCCCGAACACGCGCTCTGGGCCATCCTCCGCGCCGGTCGATTGCAGGACGTAAAGTTTGTCCGCCAGATGGTCTTCGGCCCCGCCTATGTCGCTGATTTCGCCGCCCGCAAACACCGCCTTGTTATCGAACTCGACGGCGACAGCCACGCGGGACGCGAAGCCCAGGATGCGGCCCGCACCGCATTCATCGAAGCCAAAGGCTGGCGCGTCATCCGCTTCACCAACAGCGAGGTGGTGACCAACCCCGAAGGCGTCGCCCGAGCGATCCTGATCGCACTGGGCAAGGACTCCACTTAAATCCCTCTCCCCCTTCAGGGGGAGAGGGCGACTCAGCGAAGCTGAGCGGGGAGAGGGGGCCAGAGCAAAGCGCAGCGAGCGTAAACTTCCCGGGCACAATCCCCCAACAGCCTCCCCCCTCTCCCGACCTCGCGACGCTCGGCCACCCTCTCCCCCTGAAGGGGGCGAGGGATAAAGGACCAGCACCCATAATGCGGATCGAGGAGATGGAAGGGTGGTTGGGCATTAGAAGCTAAATCCAAAGAGGGCGGCGATTGCGGCTATTACGGCGAGCGCAGCCTTGCCTACAGCTGCACCAGCAGCCTTTTCGGCAATCCATTTTAGGCTATTTTTTGCCAAGGGTTCGATCCAAGCGACGCGAACCCTCTCGGCTTTGAATGCTTCTTCCAAGTGCCAGATTTCACTTCTGGCTTGTTCCACGTCTAAAAGCGTCATCTCACCGACATCATTGGCATTTTCGAGTTGTGCCGACAGTTCGGACAACGATGTGCGCACTGCTTCGACTGCCGGCTGATTGTCGGTAAGTAACACGATCCGGTCAGATGCCGGGATCATCTCTGCTCCCGAAACTTGAGATGCGTCAGTATCAATAAGCGAGCCGCCGATTATTTCCCGCACCTTGACCCCTTGATCGATGTATTGTTCGGCGAGAATTTTCCCCTGTTCAGTGATTATCATGCCTGCGCTCGGGTCGCCCGGTTGAGCCACAATCCATCCCTGATGGAGCATATGTCCTACGACTTCACCTTCCAAATACTTGTCATGCGGCAGAAAAAAGAGAGAGAGAAGTTCATTCACGGTCTGCCGAATATTTGATTGTTTCCTGTTGAGCATGTATAGCGCCACAAGGTACGGTGCACAAAACTCTATTCTAGTCATGGATGTTGCCCATCATCCCCACAAACCGCTCGAACAGATAGTGACTATCCTGCGGCCCCGGGCTCGCCTCCGGGTGATATTGCACGCTGAACGCAGGAGCATCGGTCAACTCAAACCCGCAGTTCGACCCGTCGAACAGGCTCACATGCGTCGCGCGCGCATTCCCCGGCAACGTGTCCGCATCCACCGCGAACCCGTGGTTCATGCTCGTGATCTCGACGCGCCCATCCGACAGCCGCTTCACCGGATGGTTCGCCCCTCGGTGCCCCTGGTGCATCTTCACCGTCTTCGCGCCGACCGCCAGCCCGAGCAGCTGATGCCCGAGGCATATCCCAAACAGCGGCTTGCCCGTTTCGAGCCATTGCTGGATCACCGGCACCGCATAGTCCCCCGTCGCCGCCGGATCGCCGGGGCCATTCGACAGGAACAGGCCATCCGGCTCATGCGCCATGATGTCCTCGAAAGAAGCCGTCGCGGGCACGACCGTGACTTGACATCCGACGTCAACCATGTTACGTAAGATATTGTGTTTTATGCCATAATCGACAGAGACAACTTTTCGCAGCCGAGTGCGATATGGGGGAAGATCGCTAACTTTGCCTAGCGACCAAAGCCCCTTGTCCCACCCATAACTCTGCAACGTCGTCACCGGCTTGGCGAGATCGGTTCCCTCCAGCCCCGGCCACTCGCGCGCCAGCGCCAGCAGTTCGGGCACGTCAAACACCCCGTCCTTGCGATGCGCGATAACGGCATTGGGCGCCCCGACTTCGCGGATGCGCCGGGTCAGCGCGCGCGTGTCCACCCCCGCCAGCCCGATCCGCCCGTTCGCGCGCAACCACGCATCAAACCCGCCGGTGCTGCGAAAATTCGACGGCGCAGTCACGTCTTCACGAACGATGCACCCCACCGCATGGGCATTGGTCGCTTCCATGTCCTCGACGTTCGCGCCGACATTGCCGATGTGCGGAAACGTAAACGTCACGATCTGCGCCGCATAGGACGGATCGGTCATGATCTCCTGATACCCCGTCATCGATGTGTTGAAACACACTTCGCCGACTGCCGCGCCTTCCGCGCCGAATCCGCGTCCATAGATGACCGTGCCGTCAGCAAGCACCAATATGCCGGTCGCGCGCGAAGTGTCGGCCATGCGGAAATGCACTCCGTTGGAGGGTTAAGCAGCAATGTCGCTAAGTGGTGGTCCCTAAGCAACGACTCGCGTGCGGTCAATTCTGGTAACGAAAGTGCAATGCGGCTAAGGGAGAGGTTTCCGAAAGAGAACCGATGATTCGAGACGATATTCAGGCGGCGCAAATCGCGACGATGAAAGCGCGCGACGCTGATACTTTGGGCACGATCCGCCTGATCCAGTCGGCGATCAAGAACCGCGACATTGAAGCGCGCACGGGGAAATCACCCGACGATGACAATGTCCTCGTCGTCGAAGTCCTCCAGAAAATGGTCAAGCAACGCCGCGAATCAATCGAGATGTTCACCACCGGCAACCGCCCCGAACTCGCCGCGAAAGAAGCCGCCGAAGTCGCGGTGATCGAACGCTTCCTCCCGCAACAGCTCACCGAAGCACAGACGATCCTCGCTATCGAAGCGATCAAGGCTGAAGTCGGCGCAACCGGCGTCAAGGACATGGGCAAAGTCATGGCCGCGCTCAAGGAACGCCACGCCAGCGAGCTCGACATGAGCAAAGCGAGCGCGCTGGTGAAGGCGTCGCTGGCATAGGTGAGCCTCTCCCCCGCCTTTCTCGACGAACTGCGCAGCCGCACCCTGCTGTCCGCCCTGATCGGCAAATCGCTGAAACTGCAACGCGCGGGCCGTGAATGGAAAGCGCCCTGCCCGTTCCACAATGAAAAAACGCCGTCCTTCTATGTGAATGACGACAAGGGGTTTTATCATTGCTTCGGGTGCAGCGCGCATGGCGACGCGATCCGCTGGATGACCGAACAGCAGGGATTGCCGTTCATCGATGCGGTCAAGGAACTCGCAGCGAATGCGGGAATGGAGATGCCCGCCGCCGATCCTCGCGCTGCCGAACGGGCCGAGCGGCAGAGCGGTTTGCATGATGTCATGGCCGCCGCGCAGGCGTGGTTTGCCGAGCAACTCGCCGGGATCGAGGGAGCAGAAGCCCGCGCCTATCTCGACAAGCGCGGCGTATCGCCCGAACTGGTCAGCGCCTTCGGCCTCGGCTTCGCGCCCGACAGCCGGGGGAAACTCAAGAGCGCGCTCGCCCGCTATGGTGATGACATGCTCGTCGAAGCAGGCCTGCTTATCCAAGTCGACGACAAAGCCCCTTACGACCGGTTCCGCGGCCGTCTGATGATCCCGATCCGCGACCCGCGCGGGCGGTGCATCGCTTTCGGCGGTCGCATCCTTGGCGTGGGCGAACCGAAATATCTCAACTCGCCTGACACGCCACTGTTCGACAAGGGCCGGACGCTGTGGAACCTCGACCGCGCCGCCCCCGCCTCGCGCAAGTCGGGCCGCCTCATCGCCGTCGAAGGCTATATGGACGCCATCGCGTTGGCGGGTGCCGGAATCGATGACGTCGTCGCGCCACTCGGCACCGCGCTGACCGAAGCGCAGATCGAACGCATGTGGCGCTTGGTTGACGAACCCATCCTCTGCTTCGACGGCGACAATGCCGGTCGCAAGGCCGCCATGCGCGCGGTCCTGCGTGCCATGCCGATGCTCGGGCCGAGCCGTAGTCTCAGCATTGTCACGCTACCCGCAGGCCAAGACCCCGACGATGTCGTAAAACACGGTGGCCGCAACGCCTTCAAAACCCTAGCGTTGGCCGCCCAACCGCTCGTCGATTACCTCTGGGACACCGAACAAGCTGCCGCCCCGCTCAAAACCCCCGAACAGCGCGCCGGAT